>NZ_DATMRV010000190.1:0-20728 GCF_035565795.1 Pseudorhodoplanes sp. | reverse complement strand
TCATCTACAAGCTCGGCGACAAGGGCAAGGAAACGGTGATGGCGGTGTGCAGCGACAAGCCTGAAGTCGATGGCATCAAGCACGACTTCAACAAGGAGCCGCTGACCACGGTCAAGAACAACACCCGGTCGATCGGCGAGCGCCTGCAGAAGCAGGGTTCGACCCGCAAGATCGAGGTTCTGCCCGCTCCGGGTGGTGGTGTTGTTGCAGCGCCGAAGAAGGAAGTCGCCGCGGCTCCGGCGCCGAAGCCCTCGGGCAGCGACATTAAGCGGACCGCGATCAAGATCGACGTCCGCTGATCGAAAACCGGGTGGCCGCCGCATCTGCAGCGGCCAGCCCCTCCGAAAGAAGAAGGGAAGCCCGCCCGCGATTTTTCGCAGGCGGGCTTTACCATTTCCGCAAGACGTGCAGTCATGTGGATTGGGACAGACGTTGGGCAGGCGTCGAAGGCATGAGCGGCGAGATTATTCTCGAAACAAGAGACTTGACCAAGGAATTTGCGGGTTTTGTTGCGGTCAGTGGCGTCAATCTGAAGGTAGAGCGGGGGACCATCCACGCTTTGATCGGTCCGAACGGCGCCGGCAAGACCACCTGCTTCAATCTCCTCACCAAGTTCCTCAATCCGACCCGGGGTCACATTTTCTTCAAGGGCCACGACATTACCGCGATGCCGCCGGCCGATGTTGCGCGCCTGGGTGTGGTGCGGTCCTTTCAGATTTCGGCGGTGTTTCCGCACCTGACGGTGCTGGAAAATGTGCGTGTTGCCCTGCAGCGAAAGCGCGGTGGTTCGTTCGATTTCTGGCGCTCGCGCTCGGTGCTGAATGAATTCAACGGCCGCGCATTATCGCTCATAGACGATGTCGGATTGTCCGGCTTTGCCTCCGTGCCCGCGGTCGAACTGCCCTACGGACGAAAGCGCGCGCTCGAAATCGCAACCACACTCGCGCTCGATCCGGAGATGCTTCTGCTCGATGAACCGACCGCCGGTATGGGCCATGAGGACATCGACCGCATCGCGGCGCTGATCAAGCGGGTGTCGGCCGACCGGACCACGCTGATGGTCGAGCATAATCTGTCGGTGGTCTCAAATCTGTCGCACCGGATCACCGTTCTGACCCGCGGCCGCATTCTGGCCGAAGGCGATTACGCGACGGTGTCGAACAATCCCGAAGTGCGCGAAGCCTATATGGGGACCGGCCATGCTTGATCCTCGCACAGCGCTGCTCGCCGTCGAGAACCTGCAGGCCTGGTACGGTGAATCGCACATCCTGCATGGCGTTAATTTCGAGGTGTTTCCGGGCGAGGTGGTGACGCTGCTCGGCCGTAACGGCGCCGGCAAGACAACGACGCTGAAGTCGATCATGGGGATCGTCGCAAAGCGCACGGGGCAGGTCCGTTTCGAGGGCCGTGAACTTATCGGTCTGCCGTCGAACCAGATCGCGCGCGCCGGCATTGCGCTCTGTCCCGAGGAGCGGGGCATTTTCGCGAGCCTGTCGGTCGAGGAGAACCTGATGCTGCCGCCGGTGGTGAAGCCGGGCGGTCTTTCTCTCGATCGCATCTTCGAATTGTTTCCGAACCTGAAGGAGCGGCTTGGCTCAAGCCAGGGCACCAAGCTCTCGGGCGGCGAACAGCAGATGCTGGCGATTGCCCGAATTTTGCGCACTGGCGCCCGCCTGCTTCTGCTCGACGAGCCGACGGAGGGGCTTGCCCCCGTCATCATTCAGCAAATCGGCAACACCATTCGCGCGCTGAAATCGCAGGGCTTCACCATCCTGCTGGTCGAGCAGAACTTCCGCTTCGCCGCGACCGTGGCGGACCGCTATTATGTGATGGAGCATGGACGGATTGTAGACAAACTGCTCAGTTCCGAACTCGAACAAAACCTGGATAAGCTCCACGACTATCTGGGTGTCTGATAAATCGAAGCCAAAAAGGGCTCACAAGGAGGAAAGTGAATGAAACAATTAATGACAACGACAGCGCTGGCCATCCTGATCGGCACCGGAGCCGCCTCCGCGCAGACCAATGTCAAGATCGGCGTGCTCACGGATATGTCGAGCCTTTACGCCGACCTCGCGGGTCCCGGATCGGTTCTCGCCGCGCGCATGGCTGCCAATGACTTCATGGCCAACAACAAGGACGTCAAGGTCGAAATCATCAGCGGCGATCATCAGAACAAGCCTGACATCGGCTCCAACATCGCCAACCAGTGGATCGATGTCGAGAAGGTCGACATGATCATCGACACGCCGAACTCCGGCGTGGCGCTCGCCGTCAACGAGATCGTTCGCAACAAGAACAAGGTGTTCATCAATTCCGGCGCGGCTTCGTCGGATCTGACCGGTTCGAAGTGCTCGCCGAACACGGTGCACTGGACCTACGACACCTGGATGCTGGCGAACGGCACCGGCAAGGCGATCGTGAAGACCGGCGGCAATACCTGGTTCTTCCTGACTGCGGACTATGCATTCGGTCACGCGCTCGAGCGCGATACCGCGGCGGTGGTCGAAGCCAATGGCGGCAAGGTGGTTGGCAAGGTTCGCCATCCGCTGAACGTGCAGGACTTCTCGTCCTTCCTGCTGCAGGCGCAGAGCTCCAAGGCCAAGGTCATCGGTCTTGCCAATGCCGGCGGCGACACCATCAACTCGGTGAAACAGGCCGCGGAATTCGGCATCACCAAGGGTGGCCAGAGCCTTGCCGGCCTGCTGATCTTTTCGAGCGACGTGATGTCGCTCGGGCTTAAGACAGCCGGCGGTCTGACCCTGACCGCGACCTGGTACTGGGACCAGACCGACGGAAACCGCGAATGGACCAAGCGCTGGCAAAAGGAGCGCAATGCGAGCGGAAAGATTCCGACCATGGTGCAGGCCGGCGTCTATGCGGGAACGCTGCATTACCTGAAGGCGGTGGCCGCGGCTAAGAGCGCTGCGGATGGCAAGGCCGTGGTCGCCAAGATGAAGGAAATCCCGACGGACGATCCGTTGTTCGGCAAGGGCACGATCCGTGCTGACGGACGCAAGATCCACGACGCGTTCCTCTATGAGGTGAAGACCGAGGCGGAATCGAAATACCCCGGCGACATCTACAAGGTGCGCGCCACGATCCCGGCGGCGGAAGCCTTCCGTCCGCTCAAGGACGGCGGCTGCCCGCTGGTCAGCGGCTGATCCTTTCTTTCCCTCCCCCTGAAAGGGGGAGGGTGGCGAGCGTATGCGAGCCGGGTGGGCGTCGTTCGTGCTGAAATCTGACCCCCGCCCGATTTGCTTCGCTTCACTCGCAAATCGACCTCCCCCTTTCAGGGGGAGGTAAGACCGGGGGCGGGTGCTACCTTTATGTTCGAAATCTTCGGCATTCCATCGCAGGCGTTGTTCGGCCAGCTTCTGATCGGGCTGATCAACGGTTCGTTCTACGCGGTGCTGAGTCTCGGCCTTGCCGTGATCTTCGGCATGCTGAACATCATCAATTTTTCGCACGGCGCCCAGTACATGATGGGCGCGTTCTGCGCGTTCTTCCTTCTGCAATATCTTGGTCTGAATTACTGGGCGGCGCTGGTCATCGCGCCGATTGCCGTCGGCATCTTCGGCATCGTCATCGAGCGGACGATGCTGCAATGGCTTTACAAGCTCGACCACCTGTACGGCCTGTTGCTGACATTCGGGCTCGCGCTGATCATCGAAGGCGTGTTCCGGAATTACTTTGGCGCATCCGGCCTCCCATACGCCGTGCCTGAATCGCTGCGCGGCGGCATCAATCTCGGCTTCATGTTCCTGCCGATCTATCGCGCCTGGGTGGTTTGCTTCTCGCTCGTGGTCTGCCTCCTGACCTGGTACATGATCGAGCGCACGAAGCTTGGCGCCTATCTGCGCGCGGCGACCGAAAATCCGACGATCGTGCGTTCGTTTGGCGTCAACGTGCCGCGCATGATCACGCTGACCTACGGCTTCGGCGTCGGCCTTGCGGCGCTGGCCGGCGTCATGGCCGCCCCGATCTACAATGTCTCGCCGCAGATGGGCGCGGACCTGATCATCGTCGTGTTCGCGGTCGTGGTGATCGGCGGCATGGGTTCGATCATGGGCGCGATCGTGACCGGCTTCGGCCTCGGCGTGATCGAGGGCCTGACAAAAGTGTTCTTCCCCGAGGCGTCCAACACGGTGATCTTCGTCATCATGGCGATCGTGCTGCTGGTCCGGCCTGCCGGTCTGTTCGGAAGGAGGGCCTGACATGGCGCAGGACTTGGCGCAGGTCGAGACCGTCATGCCCGCCGAAACGGAGCGCAAGGGCCACGCCATCCCGATCGCGTTCGCGATCATGGTCGGCCTGCTGCTGATCGCCCCGTACTTCGTCTATCCGCAGATCGTGATGCAGGCGTTGTGCTTCGCGCTGTTCGCCTGCGCCTTCAACCTGCTGATCGGCTATGTCGGCCTTCTCTCATTCGGACACGCGTTGTTCTTTGGCTGGGCGAGCTATGTCTGCGCGCATCTCGCCAAGGTTGGGACCGTTCAGCTCCCGTACTGGCTGGGGAGCTGGAAATGGCTCGTGATCCCGATGCCGCCTCTGCCGCCGGAACTCGCAATTCTCGGCGGTACGGCTGTCGCCGCGCTGTTCGGGCTGATTGCCGGTGCGCTCGCCATCCGCCGGCAGGGCATCTACTTCGCGATGATCACGCTGGCGCTCGCGCAGATGATGTTCTTCTTCGCCTTGCAGGCGAAATTCACCGGTGGCGAGGACGGTATCCAGGCGGTGCCGCGCGGCTGGCTGTTCGGCACCTTCGATCTCTCCAGGCCGGCGGTGTTGTATGGCACCGTGCTCTGCATCTTCCTCCTCGGCTTCCTGCTGATCTATCGCATCATCCATTCGCCGTTCGGCGAGGTGCTGAAGGCGATCCGCGAGAATGAGGCGCGCGCGATCTCGCTCGGATACAAGACCGACCGCTACAAGCTCGTGGCCTTCGTGCTCTCGGCTGCGCTCGCGGGGCTTGCCGGCTCGACCAAGGCGCTGGTGGTGCAGCTTGCCTCGTTGACGGATGTGAACTGGCACATGTCCGGCGAGGTTGTGTTGATGACGCTGGTCGGCGGGCTCGGCACGATCTTCGGTCCGGTCGCGGGCGCCTTCATCATCATCGCGATGCAGAATTTCCTCAGTGCTCTCGATCAGTGGGTGACCGTGATCCAGGGCGTGATCTTCGTCATCGTCGTGCTGCTGTTCCGCCGCGGCGTGGTCGGCGAGATCGCCGCGCTGTTGCGGATCAAGTTGTAATTTGCGCAATGGACGCCGCTCCTTCTTTCCCTCCCCCCGCGAAGCGGTGGGGAGGGTCGCCCGACTGAGCGAAGCGAAGAAGGGCGGGGTGGGGGGCTTAGCGATCGCTGGCGATTTGTCGCCCCCCACCCCCGACCCCTCCCCACCGTTCGTTTCACTCACGGGGGGAGGGGAGTAGGTGCACATGGACTCCCTTGTCTTCGCCGCCGTGCTGTTCGCGGCCGCCTGTCACGCCGGCTGGAATGCCGCGATCAAGACCGGGCTCGACCCGCTGTCATCGACGGTGCTGATCACGACCGGCGCGGGTCTCGTCTCGCTCGCGCTGCTGCCCTTCGTCGGGTTGCCGCCCGCTGCCGCATGGCCGTGGGTGATCGCTTCGGTCGTGATTCATCTGTTCTATTTCATCGGACTGAGCGAGGCCTATCGCACCGGCGATCTCGGACAGGTCTATCCGCTGGCGCGCGGCTCGGCGCCGCTGATGACGGCGGGCGCAACTGCGCTTCTGATCGGTGAGAGGATCGGGCCTGCGGGATGGTGTGGCGTTATCGTCCTCGCCGCCGGGGTGCTGCTGCTGTCGTTGCGCGGCGGACGCCTGCTGCAGCCGCCGGACCGGCGCGCGGTATCCTTCGCGCTGTTCACCGCGCTGACGATCTGTCTCTACTCGGTCGCGGATGGCATCGGCGCGCGCACCGCCGTCAATCCGCATCCGTATACGATCGCGATGTTCATCGGCAATGCGCTGGTGATGATCGTCTATTTCCTGATCCGCCGTGGTCCTGTGGACATTTCGCCAATGCTGAAGACATGGCCGGTCGGCATGATCGGCGGCAGCATGCAGCTTCTGTCCTACGGCATTGCCATCTGGGCGATGACGCTGGCGCCGATCGCGCTCGTTGCCGCGTTGCGCGAAACCAGCGTCCTGTTCGGCGCACTGATCGCTGTCCTGTTCCTGAAGGAGCCGATGCGCCCGGCGCGCATCGTTGCGGCGCTGATGATCGTGTGCGGTCTTGTGGCGATCCGGCTGAGCTAGCTTCTGCTTCGTTCGTCCCCGCGCATGCCCGGAGCCGGCGGCGCCGCGAGCGGAGGTTTGCCCGCGCGCGATTTGGCAGCGGGTGCGGACTCGCCCGCATAGCCGTACCGCTTCGCCAGGTCCTCCGGCTTCGCACCCATCCGGTATCGCCAGCGCATCGCCGTCATTGTGCGCAACGTCTTCCACAATCCGTCGCGGTCATAGCGGTGGCCGGGCACTGTGACGCGAGAGGTCACGCAGATCGGCGGCGAGATCGCCTTGAGGCGCTGGCAGAGTTCGATGTCTTCCAGCACCGGCATCACCTTGAAGCCGCCGATGCGGAAGAATGTCTCGCGCTGCACGAAAATCGCCTGATCGCCGGTCGCAAGCCCCGTCGCGCGCGAACGCCAGTTCAGATAGCGCGCCACCAGAGGCAGCATCATGTGTCGTCCCGCGATCCGCAGATCGAAACGGCCCCAGACCGACGTATCGCGCGCGCGGCCATACATCACCTGCGTATCGGCATCGGGCGGCAGCGTCGTTTCGGGCCGCAGGAACAGGAAGATGAAACCGTTTGCGACCTTGGCGCCCTCGTTCATCTGGCGCGCGAGGCCGTGCGGCGATCGGATCACCTGATCGGCGAGCGGACGCGCGAGCATTGCGGTGCCGTCGTTCGAGTCGCCGTCCACGACGATGATTTCGGCATTGCGATCGCTGAACGGTCGCAGGGCCAGCAGGATCGGACCGATGCTGCGCGCATGGTTGTGCACCGGAACAATGATCGACAGGACGGGAGGCGATTTGCGCGCGGTGGCCATCCGTAACAGAATTCTCCGCTCGTCCCCGTGACGTCGGGGACCCGGACTGACGTACTGGATTCCCGCGGGCGCGGGAATGACCGCAGAGCTGAATCAGCTTGATGGCGCAAGAGCGGCATTGGCGGTGGACGACGGCAGCCCGATCCGCCCGAAGCCCGGTAGCTTCAATGCCGGGTCGCGGACATCGAAGCCGGCGACAAGCCCGCCGAGATTGACCTCAAGGCCCTCGACCCAGCCGAGTTTCACCCCGAGCAGCCCGTAAAGATTGGCTTCCACACCCGTGCCGCTATCGGTCCAGCCGAGATACGGGCTCGGACGGAAGTCGCGGCCGATCGCGTTCGGCGGCAGCGTCGCCTTGATCTGCGGAAGATCGCGCAGGATCGCAGCGACGAAGGAATTGCTGTTTGGCCCCGGCCACAGCCGGTAATCGCCGGCGTTCGAATAGCGGTAATTCCTCACGGCTTTCTCGACCGCCGGAATGATCGCCTCGGCCTGTTCACCGCGGATGTCGGCAACGACCGACGGCGCGGAGCCATACCAGCGCCCGTCCGGCGCCCAGCCATTCATCCGCACCGGATTGCCCCAGCCGACCACGTCGTAGCGGGTCCAGTTCGTCGCGCCGGCGCGCTTGAACACGACCCAGCTATGGACCGCGACCGCGCCCTTCAGACCGCCGGTGCGGCCGGACAGAAACAGCACGCGCGCCTCGGGATGCGCGGCGGCCGGGGGCAGGGCGCCGATGCTCGACCAGTCGGCATTGCGCCAGCCGCTCGGCCGGTCTTCGAACGCGAACAAGGCGGCCCGTGCCGCGACCGGCACGAGGAAAAGAACGAGGATTGTGAGCATGATGATCTTGCGCCAGGAGCGGCGTCGCGGAGGCGGGGCATCCATGGCGCAAAGCTAAGAAGCGATTTGCGGCCGGACAAGGGCGAGTGCCGCGGCAATGTCTCGCGCCAGTTGCCGTCGCGGTTCGTGTTACGATTGCTTGTCGGGCCAAACCTGGCTGCGGCAATCCGCCGAAATGGCGGTCTCGGGGGGGACATCGATCGATGCGGCAGCCAACAGCGATGCAGTCCTGTCGCGTGCTATTGGTCGCGCCGCGCTTCAGCGGACAATCGTACTGGAATTTCACGGCGGCGTGCGAGATTTTCGGGGCGCGTTTTCCGTCCGCCCCACTAGGGCTCATTACCGTGGCGGCGATGCTGCCACCGACATGGGAATGCCGCCTCGTCAACAGGAATACGGAAGACCTGACCGAGGCCGATTTGCGCTGGGCGGATATGGTCATGACCGGTGGCATGCTGCCGCAACGTCCGGATGCCTTGACGGTCATCGAACTGGCCCATGCGCATGGCAAGCCGGTGGTGGTCGGCGGGCCCGATGCGACGTCCGTGCCCGAGGCCTATGCGGCGGCCGATTTTCGGGTTCTGGGCGAGGCCGAGGGTGTGATCGAGGCCTTCATCGCTCGCTGGAATGAGGGCGACCGCGAAGGTGTATTCTCGGCCGAGAAGTTCCAGATCGATGTCACCAGGAGCCCCGTTCCTCGCTTCGATCTGCTGAAGCGCGAACAATACGCCTATCTCGGCATTCAGTTCTCGCGCGGATGTCCCTTCACCTGCGAATTCTGTGACATCATCGAACTTTACGGCCGGGTTCCGCGCACGAAGTCGAGCGATCAGGTGCTGAACGAGCTCGACGTGCTGTATCGCTCCGGCTATCGCGGCCATGTCGACTTCGTCGACGATAACTTCATCGGCAACAAGAAGGCGGTGAAGGCGTTCCTGCCGCATCTGATCGCCTGGCAGAAATCGCACGGCTACCCGTTCCTGTTCTCCACCGAAGCATCGGTCAACCTTTCCGATGATGACGCGCTGCTTGCGCTGATGCGCGAGGCAAATTTCTTCACTGTCTTCATGGGCATTGAAAGTCCCGACACCGAAACCCTCGTTTCGATGCAGAAAAAGCAGAATACGCGTCGCAAGCTGTCCGAGGGGGTCCACAAGATCTACAGGGCCGGAATGTCGGTGCATGCCGGGTTCATTGTGGGCTTCGATAGCGAAAGAACGAGCGTTGCCGAAGAGATGATTGCGTGCATAGAGGAGACCAGCATACCGATGTGTACCGTGGGTCTGCTCTATGCACTTCCGGGCACGCAGTTGACCCGACGTCTGGCCGCGGAAGGCCGATTGTTTCCGGTTTCATACAATGAAAGCGTGGTCGCCCGGGGAGGAGGGGATCAATCGGTGCATGGTCTGAACTTCGAGACCGTGCGCCCTCGCGCGGAAATTCTTCGCGACTACAGCGCGGTGCTGAAGCGCATCTACAGCGCGGGCGCATATTACAAGCGTGTTCGCGTGATGCTCACGATGCTGGATTGTCCCGTTCAGGATGAAAGCGCCAGTAAGGACCCGGTCCGGCCCGGCATTGGGGGCATTCCGTTCGAAGATATCGCGCTGTTGTGGCGCCTGACCCGGCGAATTGCGGTCAGGCAGCCGCTTGTGTTTTTCCAGTTCTGCCGCCTGTTATATGAATGCGCGAGACACAATCCCAGAGCGTTGCCTTACGCAGGCATGATGGCGGGGCTTTATCTTCACCTCGGACCGTTCTCTCAATTTGTTATCTCCGAAATCGAGCGGCAGATCGCGGAGATCGAGTCCGGTGCATGGGTGTCTCCCGGGCGCGCGACGGTCGAGGCATCGCAGGGCGTCGCGGCGTGACCTAAAACGCGTCGCGCGTCGCAGATGCGCACGACCGATCGCATGCGGTCACCGCACCCTGTTCCCGCTCAACGTGACATGCGCGTATTTGCCGGCGCCGTCCTTGGTCATGTCACCTGTGACGCGCTTGTCCCATTCCATCCCGACCACCGCGCCGTTTTTTGCGTCCGCAATCAGATTGTCGGCGATCAGCGCTGATCCTGAACCGGGCACCACGCTGACCGCGACGCCGACGCCGACGCCGCGGATCACGTTGTCGCTGACGATGACGTCGCGCAGATACGGACCGTAGCCAACTTCGACGCCCGCCGTCGGCGCGGTTTCGATCACGTTACCCGTCACCACGCTGTCGGCGGCGATGCCGATGCCGATGCCGTTTCCGTTGCCGGTGGGCAGGAGATTGCGGATCAGGTTGCCCTGAACCACAGCAAGGCGTCCGCCGACGTCGAAATTCGTCACCGAGATGCCGATAGTCGCGCCATCGACGGTGTTGCCGGTGATGACGGCGCCTTCAAACGAGAATTCCGAATAGATACCGACTTCGCTCATGCGCGTGCAGACATTGTCCGCGATCTGGATGTTGGACGCCGAATTGCCGCGCACGGCGGAGAAGGCGCAGCCGTCGATGCGGTTGCCGCGCACCATCACGTTGCCGGCGCGGAACACGCTGATCGCGTTGCCGTAGGGTCCGTCGCCGCCGGAATCGGCGCGGGTGTCTTCGATGCGGTTGTCGGTAACGATGGTGCCGTCATTACCAAAGGTGCTGCGCCAGACCTGGACGCCGTTATTGCCGGACCGCCGGATCACGTTGCCTGCGATGCGAAGCCCGGTGGAATCGATCGCAAACAGCGCGCCGTCGCCGGCATCCTCGATGGTGCAGCCGGCGACCACACCCGAGCAGCGTTCGAGCGAGATCGCGTTGCGGCCCGCATTCACGATGGTGCAGTCCGTGAGGCGCAGGTCCTGACCATCCGTCAGATGCACGAGTGCGCGGCCTTGCTGCGGCTTCAGCTTCGCACCGTCGATGACAAGACCGGTGAGGTCGATGCCGGCAGCGTTGTCGCCAGTGAATAGAGACGCGGCTTGCGCCAGCACGATGCGGCTCGCGCCGCGCGTCCCTGCGATCTTGGCATAGGGCGGCAGACGAAGGCCGGCTGCGCGATAGGTGCCCGGCGGCAGGATCAGCACCGTGCGCGCCTGCGCGGCGCGATCGATGGCCCGTTGCAGGGCTTGCGTCTGGTCCAGCGCGGAATCCGGTTTGAGGCCGAGTCCGCTGGCGTCGATGCCGAGCAGGGGCGTAGCCGACGCAGGCGCGGCGCCCCCAGCCGCTGCGACGGAGCCTGCGGCGATGATGGTGCGGCGGGTGATGCTCATGGCGCGGCTTCCCGGCTCGGACGGTTCCGCCATCATCATAAGCCGCTGGGAGGCCACTCCGCCCGCCCGCATCCAACTATCGTGCGGCAGGGTTAAGCGGCGACGCGGCAGGATCTTCGGAACCTCAGGCCTGCTTACCGTCTTAACCCAGACGGGCTGGTTCCTTTGGGCGAAGCATTCGTGCTCGCTTTCTTACCGTACGTCTCATCGCAGACAGTAATGGAGTAAGGATATGGCCACAAATCTCGTCTCATCCATTTTGCAGATGCTGCCGCCGGACGTGATCGGAAGAATTGCGTCGGCGCTTGGTCTTGACCGGACGATGGCTCAGAAGGCGGTCAGTGCTGCGATACCGGCCATTCTCGCAAGCCTGGCCGGGCTCGTCTCGAAGTCTGGCGGCGTGCGCCAATTGTCGGACATGCTGGCGCAGCAGAATCCGGGCGGCCTGGAGTCTCTGCTTGGCGCGCTTGGCGGATCGCCTCAGGCCGTTCGTTCGAGTTCCGAGCACGGGCTCGACATGCTCTCTACGGCTATGGGAGGCGGTGGCCTCAATTCCCTCACGTCCGCGCTCGGTGACTATGCCGGTCTCGGCGCGGGCAAGAGCGAGTCGCTGCTCGGATTGCTCGCCCCGTTCATCGTGGGTGGCCTCGCAAAACAGCAGGCCAAGGCTGGTCTTGACGCTGGCGGTCTTGCGTCGCTCCTGAAGTCACAAGGCGAGCAAATCGCCGCAGCCATGCCGCAAGGTTTCGCCAGTCGACTGCGTGACAGCGGCTTCCTCGATACGCTCGATGGCGATTTACGCCGGAAGGCGGAGAGCGTTGCGTCGGCGACGTCCAGCACCGCGCATCAGGTTCGGGACATGGACGAGACCACTTACGCGGCCTCGCGCAGCGCCATGGCTTCAGCGCAGCAAGGCATGACGACCTGGCCCTATTGGCTGGCCGGTTTGGCAATTCTGGCCGGCATCGGCCTCTTCTATATGAGGGACGTGGACAAAGGCACGGATGTTGCCGAACAGCCGGTCAAGACCGCGCCTCCTCAGACGACGGGTCTAGCGAGCGCAAATCCGACGCCGGCTGAAGTGACGGGTGTCGTAACCAGTTCGGTCAACGGCATGCGAAACGTGCTGGAAGGCATTACCGATCCGGCATCGGCCCAGGCGGCTCTCCCCAAGCTGCAGCAGATGAATGCGGACCTGGAAAAACTTTCCGACGCGGCCACTCGGCTTTCGCCGGACGCCAGATCCACGCTCGCAAACCAGCTGACGAATGTGATGCCCGCCTTTAATCAGCTCTGCGACCGTGTGCTCGCAATTCCGGGCGTCGCGGCCATTGCGAAACCGTTGATCGATTCAATGCGAACCAAGCTCGACACCATGGCGCGCGCCTGAGCGTATTGGAGGCAGAACGATGACTGACAAGTCGAATTTTTCTCCCGATGAATGGAAGCTGCTTCTTGAGAGCGTGATGATGGCCGGTATGGCCGTTTCCGCCGCAGAGCCCAGCGGTCTTTGGGGTCTGCTCAAGGAAAGCTTCGCCAGCGGTACGGCGCTCGCGAAGGTCAATCTCGCCGAGAGCGGCAATCCCTTGATCAAGGCGGTGGTCGCTGATTTCGAAACGTCAGAAGGGCGCAGCGCCGCACGCGACGGTATCAAGGCCAAGCTCGCCGGAGCGAGTGCTCCGGAGATCAAGAAGCGAAGCATCGAGACGCTGAGCCAGGCGGCCGCGCTGCTGGATGCCAAGGCACCCGCCGATGCTGCCGCCTTCAAGGCTTGGCTCCGTGAGATCAGCCAGGGCGTGGCGGAAGCTGCAACCGAAGGCGGCTTTGCCGGGTTCGGTGGAGTCCAGGTCAGCGACGCTGAAAAGGCGACGCTCGAGGAGATATCAAGCGCCCTGAAGCTTGCGGCGTAGATGTCATCACGCGATCCGCAGGCGCGCCTTTGCGCGCTTGCGGATGAATGGCAGGGGCTGGGTTACGGCAGCGAGTCGCATTCCAGGGCCCCGCGCGACAGCACTTTTGTGCCGCCGGCGGCGTCGATCGCGACTTCGGTGGCGTAGGCCACGATGCTCGGATTGTCGCGTGGAGCCTTGTCGCGCTTGTAGGCCTCCGCGCAGATCTGGGCCGACGGGGCTTTCAGGTCGGACGGCACCAGCTTTTCCTTGACGAGTTCTGCCCAGCATTTTTGTGCATCCGCCATCAGCGAGCAGGGCGCATTGATGCCTCGCTTGTAGCGCAGACGCAGGGTGCCGTTGGCAAGCGCCAGATTTTGCAGCACCGGATTGCTCAGCGCCGCATCGCGCAGGAGGATCTTGCCGCTCCTGGCATCGATGATGACGAAGCCGGTTGCACCATGCGGATCGAGATCCGAGAACAGAAGAAACATACCCCTGCGGCCCTCGAGCGTCATGCCGTTGGTGTCGAGCACCGTAGCGCCCGCTACCGGCGACGCGGTACAGGCGGCCTTTGCATCGCGCACGATCTCGGCATTCTCCGAACTCGGGCCGTCCTGCGTTTCGCGGATCATCAGGTCCGGAAAATAGGTGCAGCGGATTTCGGCGTCGTCGTCCGGCTTCGGCTTCACGGTCTGGACCGACATTGGCTTGTCGAATTGATCCGGCGTCTGCGCGAGAACGGGAGGGATGACGCATAGTGAAAGCGATAACGCTGCCGCCCATCGCGCGGCGAATTTCAGTCCGATGGCATTGCGCTTGATCATGATGCTGTTCCGGCGTTAGCGCCGCCTCCGGCGGAGAGCCGCGCTTGCGGCTTCGATGATAGCTTCGCCCGCCGCCACCAATCTTTCGGGCGTGATGCGCGCCGATAGCGGCGGCACATGGATGAACGCAGCGAGCTTCGGTCCGTCGTCATCCTCCGCCGCGCAGGTCGCGTGCCAGAGCGTGTAGTTGCACAGATAGTCGCCGGCATCGCGCGACAGGCGCGCCGGCAGGCCGGAACGCACCAGCGCGCGGAGGAGAGCGGCGTTAGGCGCACGTGCCGCGCGGGTCCGTGGTCCGGCCTCGTCGATCCGGCTAGGGCCGCGGGTGAAGCCGCCCGCATCGGGATGGTGCGAGATGCGATTGCGCGCGAGCGTCTCGACACGGATCGCTCGTGATCGCGTCGCGAGCCCGAACATGATCAGCGCGTCCGGCTTGTAGGTCTTCAGAAGGCGCGGCAGCGCGCGGTCCACTGTCCTGTAGCGGGTCTGGAACACATGCGCCTTGATCGTGACGCCGTCTTTCGCCGGCCGGCGCTTGCGCGCCAGCGCACGCACCAGCGGGCCGGTCGGATTGGCGGGCGCTCCCGGAAAGGGACCGAAACCGGTCACAAGGATGCGCAAGGAGCGGGGCCTCACAGCCGCTTTCTCATGCGCGTGAGCGGCACCGGTGCGCCGCCGCGTTCGTCCATCACATTCTCGACCGGTTGATAGCCGCAGGCGCGGTAGAGCGGCACGCCCGACATCGTGGCCATCAGTTCGACCCGCGTGAAGCCTTCGGCGCGCGCTGCAGATTCGCAAAGATCGAGGATCAGGCGGCCGACGCCGCGGCGGGTGAATTCGGGATGCGTGTACATGGCGCGCACTCGCGCCGCGTCCTTCGTCGGATCGAGCAGGGCGGCGTCACGTCCGGACGATGCGTCCCCGCCATAGAGTGTTGCGCGCCGGCTCCATCCGCCACAGCCCGCCAGCGACCCGTTCTGTTCGATCACGAAATAGGTGCCGTCGGACACGAGCTGGGTGTCGAGCCCCATGATGGCTCGGCTCGATGCGATCTGCGACGCATCGAGAAAAGGCTTCTGCAATTCGGTGATGGCGCGTTCCATCAGGGCGACAAGCGCCGGGAGATCGTCGTGTGTGGCAAGGCGGTGTTGCAGGTCTGCCATCGCGTTACATCCCCATCGCGGTTGCGATCTCCTCGACGGCGAGCATCGGCGAGAGCTTGCCCGCGGCGACGGCTTTCTCGATCTGCGGCAGCCGGCTCTTCAGTTCGGGATCGGCGCGCAGCTTTGCGAACAGGCGCTCCTCCAGCATCGACCACATCCATGTCACCTGCTGTTCGCGGCGCTTTTCCGCCAGCGCTCCGGACGCTTCAGACAATTGCCGATAATCGCAGATGCTCTGCCAGATCGCGGCCAGACCATCGCCGGTGAGGGCCGAATAAGTCACCACCGGCGGGGACCAGCCGTCGCTCGCCGGCTTCAATATATGCAGCGCCGCGCGATATTCAGCGGCCGCCGCCCTGGCGCGGGCGATGTTGTCGCCATCCGCCTTGTTGACCGCGATCATGTCGGCGAGTTCGACCACGCCCTTCTTGATGCCCTGCAATTCATCTCCGGCCCCCGGCAACATCAGCACGAGGAAGAAGTCCGTCATGCCCGCGACGGTGGTTTCCGACTGGCCGATGCCGACGGTCTCGACCAGGATCACGTCGTAGCCTGCGGCCTCGCAGAGCAGCATGGTTTCGCGGGTTTTCGCCGCGACACCGCCGAGCGTGCCCGAAGAGGGCGACGGACGAATGAAGGCATTGTCGTCGGCGGACAGTCGCGTCATGCGCGTCTTGTCGCCAAGGATCGAGCCGCCGGTGCGGGTGGACGACGGATCGACCGCGAGCACAGCGACCTTGTGACCCTTGGCGGTGAGAAAGCTGCCGAGCGCATCGATCGTGGTGGACTTGCCGACACCCGGCGATCCGGTGATGCCGACACGAATCGCCTTGCCGGTGTGAGGCAGAATGCTCTGCACGAGCTGATGCGCCTGCCGGCGATGATCTTCGCGACGGCTCTCAATCAGCGTGATCGCGCGCGCGAGCGTCGCGCGGTCGCCCGTGCGAATGGCGTCGGACAAGGGACGAGGATCGGCGGGCTTTGAAGTCACGAGGCAGAAGCGCTTTCGATTCCGGGCAGCTTGGTCAGGTAGCCATAGCACAAATGCCGCCACCGTCGCGCAGCCCTAGCGATCGCACAGCTTGTTCTCATCCAGCAATGCGCGGTTCGGACCGGCCTTGGCCCATTCGCAGGCCGGTCTGGCGATCTCCCGGGCCTCGGCCATGCGGCCGTCGGCAAGCGTGAGCGCTAGGGCAATCTGCATGTGGAAGGCAAATTCCGGGTTGAGAACCTTGCGCCACAGATCCACTTCGGCGAGCCCGGTCCGCAATTCACGCTCGGCGCCCGCATTGTCCTTGGCGTCGATGAGATCGATGGCGTGGAAATAGCGCGGCCTTGGATCGCGCGGATATTGCGCGATCAGGTCGAGCGCGCGCTTGCGCCATTCGTCCGCACCTTTCGGCGTTTCGCTTTCCGGCACGATCGCCGCAGCCATCATGCCGACGCGATAATTCTGCGGGAGCGGCGTGAACGCAAAGGCGAACATGGCGAACCCCGCAAGGCCGATGATCGTCGCCAGACCTGCAAAGCGCGGATGCGTGTCCTCCTTGCGCCAGATCGTGAGCAGCAGACCGCCGATGATCAGCCCGCCCAATGCGCCACCGGCATGCGCGGCAATATCGACCTTTCCGCCAGACGAGGTGAGCGGCAGCATCGAGGGAATGAGGACGTAGATCGAGGTGGCCAGCAGCGCGGTGCGGTCCGCTCCCTTCGGGAAATGAAACGCGAGCACGAGCAGCGTCGCGAACAGGCCCATCACCGCGCCGGATGCGCCGACCGACACGAGAGTGTCCGGATTGAACGCGAGCGAGAACAGGGCGCCCGAGATGGCGCCGATCACGAAGATCGCAGCGAGCCACGCGCGGCCGACGAGGCCCTCCAGAATGCGTCCGGCGAGATAAAGCGCGACGCAGTTCAGAAACAGATGGCCGATATCGGCGTGCAGAAGCGGACCGGAGAACAGCCGGAGCCATTCGCCCTGCATCACCAGCGGCCGATAGATGCCGCCGAAGGCGAGCAGGGAGGCGATCGATGGCTGCAGCATTCCCGTCCACGGACCGACGCCGTAGACGATTTCCGCAACGAAGATCGCGCACAGCACGGCCATGATGCCAGCTGTCAGATAGGGAAAGCCGCGATCGGGATTGCTCGCTGCGGCCGGTGGCGCCGCCGCGACCACGTTTTCTTCGCGCGGTGAGGTCAGAAGCTTTCCGATGAAAGTGGCCGGCGGTGTCCAACGCCCGTAGAGCGTGTTGTTCCAGAGCGCCTTTTTATCCGGATCGATGGCCCAGCCGGAGATTTGCACCTTCGAGAAGATCCCGGACGGCCGGAACGGAGCGAGCCTCTGGCGCGTGTCCGGATCCTCCGGCCCGACCTCCATGACCATGATCATGACGGGCATTTTGTTGAAGTGAATCCGGCCGGTGTAGTGCAGGCAGGCCTTGCCGATATCGGTGGTCGCTTCCGGCGTCAGTCCGAATGTTTTCTCCGGATTGGTCTCGCGATCGATAAGGCAAAGAAGCGTCAGGCTGTAGCCGTCATGCCGCATCAGTGCGAGGTCGCAATTCTCGGCGAGCGGCGCCGCCTCCGCGACGACACCCACCACATAGCCCTCCTTCGCGACGAGCTGCCGCGCCATGTAGGTGCAGAACGTGTCGGGAAAGCCAGGGAGAATGGCCTGGCCAGGCTGAACAGCGGCGTCGGACACGAGCATCTTCCCCCTGGACGCCGCAATGTCATCCCGATCGGACGGCCACTCAAGCCCTTTGGATCGAACGGCGATTAAACACGCTTGAACGCCGGGCGTTCATCGAGACGCGATCGTATGACAGCCAGGCTATTCCGCCGCTTTCTGCCCGTAGCCGAGCCGCTTGTTGAGCTTGCGGATCAAATCCTCCGCCGCTTCTGCGATCACCGTGCCGGGCGGGAAGATGGCTTCCGCGCCCGCAGCTTTCACCGCGTCCCAGTCCTGCGGCGGGACAACGCCGCCAACCACGATCATGATGTCGCCGCGGCCCTGCTTCTCAAGTTCTGCCTTAAGTTCAGGAACGGCAGTCAAATGCGCGGCGGCAAGCGAGGAAACGCCGACGACATGCACGTCGTTTTCGACCGCCTGACGCGCGGCTTCCGCCGAGGTCGCGAACAGCGGCCCGATATCGACGTCGAAGCCGAGGTCGGCAAAGGCAGACGCGATCACCTTCTGGCCGCGGTCGTGCCCGTCCTGGCCGATCTTGGCGACAAGGATGCGCGGCCTGCGGCCTTCGTCGGTTTCGAATTGCGTGACGAGCTTGTGGACCCGCTCGACGGCGTCGGACATTCCGCCGACCTCCCGCTTGTAGACGCCGGAGATCGCCTTGATCTCGGCGCGATGACGCCCGAACACTTTCTCGAGCGCTGATGAAATCTCGCCGACGGTCGCCTTGGCGCGCGCGGCATCGACCGCCAGCGCCAAGAGGTTGCCGCCCTGTGTGGCGCCGTTGGTCAGTGCGGTGAGCGCGGCTTCGACGGCCTTCGGATCGCGCTCCTTGCGCAGGCGAGCGAGCTTGTCGAGCTGCAGCGTGCGAACCGTCGAATTGTCGACCTTCAGCACGTCGATCGACGCTTCGGCCTTCGGCCGGTACTTGTTCACGCCAATGACCGATTGCACGCCCGCGTCGATGCGGGCCTGGGTCTTGGCGGCGGCTTCTTCGATGCGCAATTTCGGAATGCTGGCCTCGATGGCTTTCGCCATGCCGCCGAGTTCCTCGACCTCCTGGATGTGACCCCAGGCCTTCTTCGCGAGTTCGTCGGTGAGCCGCTCCACGTAGAACGAGCCGCCCCACGGATCGATGATGCGTGTCGTGCCGCTTTCCTGTTGCAGCACGATCTGCGTGTTGCGCGCGATGCGAGCGGAAAAGTCGGTCGGCAGCGCCAGCGCTTCGTCCAGCGCATTGGTGTGCAGCGACTGGGTATGTCCCTGCGTCGCCGCCATCGCCTCGATCATGGTGCGCGGGACATTGTTGAACACATCCTGCGCCGCGAGCGACCAGCCCGAGGTCTGGCAGTGCGTACGCAGCGAGAGCGAGCGCGGATCGTTCGGCGCAAACTCCTTCATCAGCTTCGCCCAGAGCAGGCGTGCCGCCCGCATCTTGGCAACTTCCATGAAGAAGTTCATGCCGATCGCCCAGAAGAACGACAGGCGCGGCGCAAATTTGTCGATCGGAATGCCGGCGCCGATGCCGGCGCGCACATATTCGACGCCGTCGGCGAGCGTATAGGCGAGTTCGAGATCCTGCGTCGCCCCGGCTTCCTGCATGTGATAGCCGGAGATCGAAATCGAATTGAATTTCGGCATGTTCTGCGAGGTGAACGCGAAGATGTCCGAAATGATGCGGAGCGATGGCGCGGGCGGATAGATATAGGTGTTCCGCACCATGAACTCTTTGAGGATGTCGTTCTGGATCGTGCCCGCGAGTTTCGCCGGCGGCACGCCCTGTTCCTCCGCTGCGACGATGTAGAGCGCAAGCACCGGCAGCACCGCGCCGTTCATCGTCATCGACACGGTCATCTGGTCCAGCGGAATGCCGGAGAACAGCGTGCGCATGTCGTAGATGGAATCGATTGCGACACCGGCCATGCCGACGTCGCCGGACACACGCGGATGATCGGAATCGTACCCGCGGTGGGTGGCAAGATCGAAGGCGACGGAGAGGCCCTTCTGCCCGGCGGCGAGGTTGCGCCGGTAGAAGGCGTTGGAATCCTCAGCCGTGGAGAAGCCGGCATATTGCCGGATCGTCCAGGGCTGGTTCACGTACATGGTCGGGTAGGGACCGCGCAGATAGGGCGCGATGCCGGGATAGGTTTCCAGAAAATCGAGCCCGGCGATGTCGGCTTCGCCATAGACCGGCTTCACCGGGATGCCTTCCGGCGTCATCCAGTCGGGTGCGGCTGTATCCGTGGGGGCCGCGATCTGTGGGGCCCGCCATTCAACAGACGTGAAATCAGGCAGCTGGCTCATGGCACTCCAACGCTCCGAGCAGCGGAAAGGTAGCACATTTTGTGCGGCGCATCACGGGCGTTTCCCGAGGAGGGCGTATGCTTCGTTCAAGGTCGCAAGCGCGTCGCAGCCTGCAAAAACCAAGCTTTGCACGCCCGCCTGCTTCAGCGCGTCCGCAAGGTCGCCGGGCCGTCCGGCGAGATAGATGTGGGTGGCGCCGGCCGCAGAAAGTGCGCGCGCGGCGGCTGCGCCTTCGTTTGCGTAAACCTCGTCCGACGAGCACAGGCAAGCGAGCGATGAGCCGGATTGCTTGAACGCGTCAGCAAGATCATTCCCCGATGCCTCGACTGCGGCGATGCCGCCGGCTTCGAAGAAGTTCTTTGCGAAGGTCGCGCGCGCGATGTGGTCGGCCGGCTTGCCGAGCGTGGCGAGAAAGATTGTCGGACGCGTGCCGTTCGCTTTCAGCATGACGTCGGACGCATCGCGCAGCTTTTCATAGGGCTCCGCCAGACGAATCGAGGGCAGGGCAGAGAAGCCAGTGCGCTCGCTTTCCCGCAACGGGTGCGCGGCTGGCATCAGGACATCGACCGGCACTTCCGAAAGATGCGGAAACTCACTCGTCCCGGTCAGAGGATCTTTCCGCGTCGCCACGGCTTTTTCGCGCGCCGCGCGCGTCTCGGCTACCGCTTTCTGAATAAGCCCG
>NZ_DATMRV010000189.1:0-10476 GCF_035565795.1 Pseudorhodoplanes sp. | reverse complement strand
ATAGCGCAGTCCGCTGCCGCTCTGTCCGCCGATGATGATGTAGAGAGCGGCGCAGCTCAGTGCGGCATAGAACGCAACTTCGAATGCGATCGGGCGCGAATATCCGGAGAGCGAGCCGCGGCCTTGGGCGAGCATGACGAGCCGCAAGGTCAGCGGGGTCATCACCGCAATTCCGATGATGTCGCCGAGCAGAAGCGGCGTCGCCGCCGTGAGCACATTGCCGAGTTCGATGCGATGGTCGAGCAGGAGCAGCAACGCAACGAGCGCGGACGTGACGAGCGCGGCTGCGATGCCGCTGGCCAGCAGCACGATCAGATCACGCAGGTGATAAAGACCCGCATCGAGATGCAGCACGCGGCGTGTCACGGTTGCGGCTGTGCCGTAAACGAGGGAGATGATGCCCGCGATCGCAACGATGACCGGCCATAGCAACTCGGTCCGCACCACGACCAGTTCCGCGACGATCATGCCCGCGAACAGCACGAGCCCGTAGAGCGGACCACGCAGCAGCATGAAGGCGAACACCACGCCGAGGCCCGGATTCCACGGCGTGATCGGGACGCTCATGAATTCGTGGATGGAACTCAGCCATTCCATCACCACGAAGACCAGCACCAGTGTGGTGCCAAGGGCGACACGTGTGACCCAAAACGGGGATTGGGTGATCGAATTCAAGCCACCCGTCAGGGATCGAACGGTGGTCATCATCAGGCCGGCGTCCTTGCCCACATTCGTGGCGTGTCAGTCATTTTACAGGGCGGTGCGGCTCTCTTGCCATCGGAAAACCGCTTCCATATCGTACGCGAACGACTGGCTAGAGGCTTGAAATCAATCGGGCATTCGACGCCGTATGAGCCGCGAATAACGCGGCCTTTTTGGGAGGGTTTCAAGGATGGCGGCGCTTCGCGACGACAAGGTGGCTTTTGCGGCCGATCCGGCGACGACCGGAAGGGTCAAGTCGTCCATGCCGATGACCGGCCAGCAGTTCCTCGAATCGCTGCGCGACGGTCGTGAGATCTATATCTACGGCGAGCGCGTGAAGGATGTGACGACGCATCCGGCGTTTCGCAACACCGCGCGCATGGTGGCCCGTCTCTATGACGCCATGCATGATCCGAAACACAAGGACAAGCTGCTGGTCCCGACCGATACCGGTAACGGCGGCATGACGCATGCCTATTTCAAGGCTCCGAAGAATCTCGCGGAATCGGTCGCAGGACGCGACGCGATCGCGGAATGGGCGAAGATCACCTATGGCTGGCTCGGCCGTGCGCCGGACTACAAGGCGGCCTTCCTTGGTACGCTCGGCGCCAATGCCGATTTCTATGATCCGTGGCAGGACAACGCGAGGCGCTGGTATCAGTTCTGTCAGGAGCGCGTGCCGTTCGTCAATCACGCCATCATTCATCCGCCGGTCGATCGCAATCGGCCGCCGAACGAAGTGGGCGACGTGTGCTGCCATGTTGAGAAGGAGACGGATGCGGGCATCATCGTCTCCGGGGCGAAGGTTGTCGCCACCGGTTCGGCGCTGACCAACTACACCTTCGTCGCGCATCACGGGTTGATCCCGGTGCAGGACAAATCCTTTGCGGCGATCTTCATGATCCCGACCAACGCGCCGGGCGTGAAGCTGATCTGCCGCACGTCGTATGAAATGACATCGACCGCGATGGGTTCGCCGTTCGACTATCCGCTGTCGAGCCGCATCGACGAGAACGACGCCGTGTTCATTCTCGACAAGGTGCTCGTGCCCTGGGAGAACGTGTTCTGTTACGGCGACGTGGAGAAGGCGAACAACTTCTTCCCGCGCACCGGCTTCCTGCCGCGGGCCTTGCTGCATGGCTGCACGCGCCTTGCCGTGAAACTCGACTTCATCGCAGGGCTTCTGCTGAAGGCCGTGGAAGCCACCGGCTCCAAGGATTTCCGCGGCGTGCAGGCCAATGTCGGCGAGGTGCTGGTCTGGCGCAACATGTTCTGGGGAATGACGGAAGCGATGGTGCGCAATCCGAAGCCCTGGATCGGCGATTATCTTCTGCCCGATATCGAGCCGGCCGGCGCTTATCAGATCATCTCGACGATGGCCTAT
This sequence comes from Pseudorhodoplanes sp., assembly GCF_035565795.1. GTDB lineage: Bacteria > Pseudomonadota > Alphaproteobacteria > Rhizobiales > Xanthobacteraceae > Pseudorhodoplanes. The sequence goes on along the minus strand of NZ_DATMRV010000189.1, from coordinate 8,390 downwards.
ACGAAGGTGAAGCACATCATCGAGCAGACCGTGGCGTCGGGCCTCATCTATCTCAATTCGTCGGCGCGCGATTTCAAGAATCCGGAGATCCGTCCGTATATCGACAAATACATGCGCGGATCGAACGGCTACGAGGCGGTGGATCGCGTGAAGCTTTTGAAGCTGCTCTGGGATGCGATCGGTTCGGAATTCGGCGGCCGCCACGAATTGTACGAGATCAATTACGGCGGCTCGACCGAGGAAATCCGCCGCTATGTGTTGTTCGGTGCGATGGCGAGCGGGACCGCGAAGAACCTGCAGGGCTTCGCTGAGCAATGCATGGCGGAATACGATCTGGACGGCTGGAAGGTGCCGGACCTGATGGATCCGGACGAACTCAGCTATCACGTGATCCGTAGCGCCGGCACGGTCTCGCCGCAGATCGCGCACGAACTGGAGTCTGCTTCGAAGACAAAGGGCGGTTGATCCTGCGCAGGATGTCGCATTTGCATCACATTCAGGTGGGTGTGCCTTCATTCCGCCAGCGGGTTCCAGACAAAAGAAGGGTTTGGGCGACGCCGGGGCTGGTGTAAGAAGTGCCATGTCCATCCGGGCCACCATATCGGCTGTACTCGTCGCTTTCGCGGCGCTGATGCTGGTCGCTTTGATGCCGACCGGTGCGGCTGCTCATGGAAGCGTGCCGCATGTTCATGCGGCTAAGGGCTCCGCCGCGTCGACTGTCAGCGTTGCCAAGGCCGACATGGTCGTCCGTGCGGGCTTGGCGGAATTCCGCGCCCAAATGCCGGCGTCTTCGGATTTCGGTGTGGGTACGGATACGCCCTGCAGCGATCGTGGTTGTTGCAGTGCCGGACATTGTGCCGGTTGCACCACTGCGATCGCCCCAAGCGTCTGGACGTGCCTGCGCGCTTCTTCGCATTCTCAGTTGCTGCATTCCAACGCGGCCGCGCCCGTGGGTCTTGCGCGCGAAGGCCCGCCGCGGCCTCCCAAATTCTTCGCCTGAACATCGCGACCCGCGTTTTCTGACGCGGGAGCGGCGGCCTTCAATGGGCGGCCGCCTGATTTCGTTCATGCGAAGGACTGACCTTCATGTTCCGCAAGATTCTGCCGGTGTTTGCCGCGGCGGCATTCGTCCTGGTGTTCGGCGCAACCGGACCTCGTGCCCATGAGGGTCACGATCACGGACCGGAGGCACCGGCGGCGCCGGCCACCGCCGCGCCGCGCGGCGAGGCGCATTCGGATCGCTTCGAAATTGTCGCTGTCGCGCAGGGCAAGACGCTCGCGATCTATCTCGACGAATACAAGACCAACGCTCCGGTCGAACAGGCCGGGATCGAAGTCGAAACACCGTCCGGGCCTGCGCCCGCAAGGGCGATCGGCGCGGGTCTCTACCATCTCGATGCGCCGTTTCTGGAAAAGGGCGGACATATCGATCTGATCGTTACCGTCAGTGCCGGCGGCGATCCCGACATTCTGCCGGTCAGCATCGATGTTCCGGCTCCCGCAGCAGGCGCAAGTGGCGCCGCTGCAAAGAGCAGTGCGGCTATGATCCTCGCGTCGTTGTCGCAATCGCCGCTCGCGACCGGTGTTGCCGGCTTCGTGGTCGGCGCATTGCTTGTCGGACTGTTGCGCCGCTCGCGCCGCAGCGGAGCGGTGGCGCTGCTGATCCTGCTGGTCGGAACCGCAGGCACGATGGCGCATGAAGGCCACGACCATGGCCCCGAGCCCGCTGCCGCGTCGAACGGTGACCAGCGTGCGCAACGCCAGCCGGACGGTGCCGTGTTCGTGCCGAAGCCGATCCAGCGCATCTTCGGCCTGCGCACGATCGAGACGCAGCCGGGCACATTCGCGCGGACCGTCGAATTGCCGGGGCGCATCATCCCGGACCCGAATGCCAGCGGCTATGTGCAGACCGCGGTTGGCGGCGTGCTCTCGCCGCCGCGCGGCGGCTTTCCGCGCCTCGGCACGCAGGTGAAGGAGGGCGACATCCTCGCCTATATCACGCCGCCGATTGCCGCGATCGACGTCTCCGACATGCGCCAGAAGCAGGGCGAACTCGATCAACAGATTGCGATCGTGCAGCGCCGTCTCGCGCGGCAGGAGTCTCTCGTCACGTCGGGCGCAGTGGCGCGCACCATGGTCGAAGAGACGCGTCTTGAACTCGAAGGGCTGAAGGACCGGCGTGCTGCGCTCGACAAGATCCGCAGCGAACCGGTGCCGTTGATTGCGCCGGTCTCCGGCATGATCGCCGACGGCACGCCGATCACCGGACAGATCGCGCAGAGCAACGCCATCGTCTTCCATATCGTGACCCCGGAAAAGCTGTGGGTCGAGGCGCTGAGCTTCGATGCGGTTTCGGGAAAAGGGCGCGCGTCAGCCAAGACCGGCAACGGCGGGACATTCGCGCTGACCTTCCGCGGCTCGGGCCTAGCCGATCGCAGCCAGTCGATCCCGGTGCATTTCTCCATCGATGGCGGCGCGAAGGATCTGCGCGCCGGGCAGTTCGTCACGGTCTTCACCGAGACCGGCGTTGAACGCTCCGGAATCGCGGTGCCCCGCACCGCGGTGATCCGGGCGGCGAACGGGCAGGACTTCGTGTTCGAACACACGACCGCCGAACGCTTCGAGCCGCGCCCGGTGCGGATCGAGCCGCTTGATGCCGATCGCGTACTGATCGCGGCGGGGATCGATCCCGGCAAGCGTCTCGTGGTGCAGGGCGCCGAACTGCTCGACCACGTGCGCTGAGGGAGGCCCATCGATGTTCACCTTCCTCGTGAGTCAATCCGTTCGCAACCGCATGCTGATCCTCGCGCTCAGCGTCGCGCTGATGGCGTTCGGCGGCTACAGCATCACCAGGCTTCCGGTGGACGTGCTGCCCGACCTGAACAAGCAGGTCGTCACCATCATGACCGAAGCGGAGGGGCTCGCGCCGCCCGAGGTCGAACTGCTCGTCACGTTTCCGATCGAGACACAGATGAATGGCGTGCCCGGCGTCGCACGCGTGCGATCCGTGTCGGGTGTCGGGCTGTCGTTCGTCTATGTCGAATTCGACTGGTCGGCGGGCGACATCTATCGCAACCGGCAACTGGTGTCCGAGCGTCTCAATCTGATGCGCGACCAGCTGCCCGCGAATGTCACCCCGATGATGGGGCCGATCGGCTCGATCATGGGGCAGATCCTCATGGTCGCCGTCACCAGCGAGCGCGCGACGCCCATGGAATTGCGCGAGGTGGCCGATTTCACCATCCGGCCACGCCTTCTCAGCATCCCCGGCGTTGCGCAGGTCATTCCGATCGGCGGCGAGGTGCGGCAATATCGGGTGTCGCCGCAGCCTCCGGCGCTACGCGCGCTCGGCGTCAATTATGAGCAGATCGAGAAGGCGCTGGCATTCTTCGGCACCAATGCCGGCGGCGGATTCACAGATCTCAATTCGCGCGAATACCTGATCCGCAATATCGGACGCACCACGAGTCTTGATGATCTCCGCAACATTGTCGTGGCGAAGGTCGATGGCAAGCCGGTGTTCATGCATCAGGTCGCGACCGTGGAGTTCGCCGCGCGCGCCAAACGCGGCGACTCCGGCTATATGGGCAAGCCCGCGGTCATCGTCGCGGTCGAGAAGCAGCCGAATGTCGACACCGTCTCGCTGACCCGCAAGATCGAGGAGGCGCTGACGGAGCTGAATAAGACCCTGCCGCAGGACATAAAGGCCGATCAGCTGGTCTTCCGGCAGGCCAACTTCATCGAGACCTCGATCAGGAACGTGCAGACCGTTCTGCTCGAAGCCTTCGTCGTGGTCGCGATCGTCCTTTATCTCTTCCTGCTCAACTGGCGCACCACGGTGATTTCGCTTACCGCGATCCCGGCCTCGATCTTGATCACGGCGGTGGTGTTCTATTTCGCCGGCCTGTCAATCAACACCATGACGCTGGGCGGCATCGCCATCGCCATCGGCGAACTGGTCGACGACGCGGTGGTGGGTGTCGAGAACATCTTCCGGCGGCTGCGCGAGAACCGTGCGCTCGGCAATCCGCGCTCGGTCTTCGATATCGTGGTCAGCGCGTCGCAGGAGGTGCGGTCCGGCATCGTCTACGCGACCATGATCATTGTTCTGGTGTTTGTGCCGCTGTTTGCGCTCTCCGGCATCGAGGGCCGGCTGTTCGCGCCGCTGGGTGTCGCGTACATCGTCGCGATCCTGGGGAGTCTTGTGGTCTCGATCACGCTGACGCCGGTGATGGCCTATTACATGCTGCCGGGGTTGAAGAGCCTCAACGAGCATGAAAGCTGGCTGGTTCGCGTGCTGAAGCGCCGGTATGGCGCGGCGCTTACGGGGGCTTACGCGAATGCGAGGCTCATCCTCGGCGTGACGCTGATCCTCGTGGTCGGCGCAGCCGTCGCCGCATTCACTCTGCCGCGCTCGTTCCTGCCGCCGTTCAACGAGGGCACCTTCAACATCCTGGTCCAGTTCAATCCGGGTGTGTCGCTGGTCGAATCCAACCGCGTCGGCACCATCGCTGAACAACTCATCATGCAGGTGCCGGAGGTGAAGTCGGTCGGCCGTCGCACAGGACGCGCCGAGCTCGACGAGCATGCCGAAGGAATCCATGTCACCGAGCTGGAGGTCGATCTCAAGCCGTCGTCGCGCCCCAAGACCGAGATCGTGGCCGACATTCGCAGCAAGCTCGGCGTGCTGCCGCTGTCGGTCAATATCGGTCAGCCGATCGCGCATCGGCTCGATCACATGCTGACCGGCATCCGGTCCGAGATTGCGCTGAAGATTTTTGGCGACGATCTCGACACGATGCGCAGCACGGCGGAGGAGCTGCGCGCAAAGCTCTCGGCCATTCCCGGTCTGACCGATGTCCAGGTCGAAAAGCAGGTGCTGATCCCGCAGCTTGAGATCCGTGTCGATTACGCGCGCGCTGCGCTATACGGCGTGCAGCCGGCGGTCGTTGTCGAGCAGCTCAGCCGGCTCTCGAACGGCCGCGTGATCTCCCGCGTGGTCGACGGCTATCGCCGGTTCGATGTGGTAATGCGATTGCCCGACACGCTGCGCACCACACAGGGTCTCGGCGACCTCCTGATCGAAACGCCGGCGGGCTGGATACCGGCGCGGCAGGTCGCAGAGATCAAGGAGACGGTCGGACCCAATCAGATCTTGCGCGAGAACGGGCGTCGCCGTCTCGTGGTCCTCGCCAATTCGGATGGCAAGGTCGACATGGCGAAGCTCGTCGAGCAGATCCGCGCGATCCTCGCCGGGACCAAAATGCCGGAGGGCACCTTCGTCAATCTCGAAGGGACGTTCCAGGCGCAGGAACAGGCGGCGCGCACCATCGGTCTGCTCTCGATCGTGTCGCTGCTTCTGATCTTCGCGATCCTCTACAGCCGGTACAAATCGAGCGTCCTTTCCCTGATCATCATCGGCAGCGTGCCACTGGCGCTGATCGGATCGGTCGCAGCGCTATGGCTTGTCGGCCAGCCGCTGTCGGTCGCGAGCATGGTGGGCTTCATCACGCTCACCGGCATCGCCTCGCGCAATGGCATCCTGAAGATCAGCCACATCATCAACCTGCATCTGCATGAGGGCATGCCGTGGGGCCACGACCTGGTCACACGCGGCTGTCTCGAGCGTATGACGCCGGTGCTGATGACCGCGCTCGCTGCGGGTGTTGCGCTCGTTCCGCTGCTGATTGATCCGGCGAGTCCCGGAAAGGAAATCCTGCATCCGGTGGCGGTGACGATCTTCGGCGGATTGATCAGCGCGACGTTGCTCGATGCCTTCGTGACGCCGCTTCTCGTGCTGGCTTTCGGCCGCAAGGCTATCGAGCGGCTCAAGGTCGTGAGCAAGCCTGAACCGGAGGCGCAGGCCGCGGCCGCGCCATCCGCGCCATCCGCGCCATCCTATTAAACGGGGAGACTGACAATGATGTTGAAGATGCTTGCTGTCGCGGCGGCGCTGGCATTCGGTGCAGCGGGGCCGGCTTATGCCCAGCACAAGCATGGCCATGGGCACAGTCATGCCGAGAAGGGCAAGAATGGCGGCCGGATGGTCGACGCCGGCGACTACCATGTCGAGCTGGTTGCAAAGGGCGAAGCGCTCGAAGTCTATGTGACCGACCACGACGACAAGCCGGTCGCAGTCACGGGCTACAAGGGCCTCGCGATCCTGTCGGTCGGTGGCAAGAGCCAGCGCATCACGCTGGACGTCGCCGAGGGCAAGCTGACCGGCAAGGTCACGGGAGATCTGCCGGCGAATCCGAAAGGCGTGGTGCAACTCACGCCGCCGAGCGGAAAGACGGTGTCGGTGAAATTCTGATCGCGGGTGGTCCGTGGCGCCTCAAGGCCGCCCCGGAATGCGCATCAAAGCTGCATCTCCTTGCGTGCGTCCGGGATGCTGACCGGCGGCAGCCGCAGCACACCCTGCTTGGTGGTGATGACGATCTCGCTGGCTGCGGTCAGTGCATCGATGAACTGATTGTAGCGCTGCGTGAGATTGCCCCATTTCTTCTTGCGGTCGCTCATGCCCATGTCGTTCTGCATGAAATAGATCGCGGGTTTGCCGCCCTGGTCTTCGGTGGTGAGGTCGCCATCGAGCCGCCACGGCTTTCTGCCTCCGGTTTCGATCCGGACGCGCACCGGGCCCTTGGTCTGGGGGCCTTCCGGCCACGCGAACCAGATGCTGATAGTGCGGCCCGCGCGCACGAGGAACATCACCTTGCCGTCGCGTACGAAGGATAGCGACGGCGCATTGGTGGAATCCTTTTCGAAGCGCCAGATGCCCTGCATGGGCAGGCCTGATTTGTCCTGCGCGAACCCGGCGGCGGGAAGGAGCAGGCAAGAGATGGCGATCAGTAATGCGGAAGCGAGACCGGGCATGCGGAATCCTGCGGAACGTCCAGGCAGACGCTCCATATTACGCGTCATTGCGAGCGAAGCGAAGCAATTCACAAGTATGATCGTCGCCTGGTGGATTGCTTCGTCGCGGTCTGCTCCTCGCAACACTGCCCTGTATTGCTTCGTTCTGCCTCAGCCAGGGACCTTGTACTTCGCGAGGCCGCCTACAGCACAATGCTGGGATTGCGGATGCACTGGTCGCAATCGATCAGGTTGAGTTGGCGCACCGCGATCATCCACTTGCCGTCCTGCTTGGTGTAACGATGACCGCACCAGCCATAGAGGCAGCGCGTCTCGAAGCCGCGGAATTCCGCGATCATCACGTTGGAGCGCACCATGCGCGTATCGGGGCGGCCGCTGTCGAACACTTCGACATTCGTCACCAGCCGCACGGTGCGCGACTTCGGCTTCTGCGACCAGGCATAGCCGGTGCGCAGACGATAGACGCGGTCCTCCAGACGCCGCCGGTCGTCGAAGGTGATGGCAATTTCCTTGCGCGGATCGCCGCCGGCCGGTGTCGAGGGCAGCCAGTAGACGCATTCCGGCGTGAACAGCGTCAGCCAGTCCTCGAGGCGATCCTGGTCGAGCAGCCGCGCTTCATGCTCCAGCAGCGAGCGGAACAGGTCGCGCTCCGCCATGTCGTTGATGACGAGGTCGTCGCGCTGCCAGTTCGAGAAATCGGCGATGATCTCCTCGTACAGCGCGTCGGTGATGTAGAACGACGTCTTGTGCGGATCGTGCTTCAGCGGTGCTTGGCTTTTTTGTGCCTGCATGATTAAGGCTCCCGCTTGATCTGGACATTCGGCTCGGTCTGCATCAGCCGTTTCCAGTACTGAATGTATTCGCGCATGAACATCTCGTCGGTCGCCGGCGCCTTCTTCACGCCGTCGCCGAGATCGACGGTGCGGCCCGGAATGTCCATGCCGCGATGCATGTAGACCCATTCGTCCTCGAACGCCGCGAGCCCGCGCTGGATCTCCTCGAAGTTGGCGAGATCGTCAACCTCGCCGAAATTCGGGAAGCCTTCCTGTGTGCGCATGCGCAGCGCATTGATCAGCGGCAGCTCGTCGCCCCACACGCCTTCATCGTCCACGACGGCGGTGCCGTACCAGATCGTGTTGGTTTCGTTGACGCTCAGCGGCTCGAACACCTGCAGATGGTTTCCGAGGATCGAGAGATTCGGGAAGATGTTGATATTGACCGGCTCGGAGGAGGCGAGGTCGAGCGCTTCCGGGGCGCGATCGCCGAGCCGACGCCGCAGTTCGGCTTCGTAATGCTCCATGCCGGGATGCGGGCTTTCGACCGCCCACATCGCGCCCGGCTTGATCTCCATGTTCGGGCGTTTGTCCTTGAAGTGGTGGCCGTGGCCGAAATACTTCATGTACATCGGCGCTTCGTCCGGGCGGCCCTTGTAATAGGACATGCCCTTGTCGCCTTCCGCGACCAGCCGGTTCTCCATGTCGAGCAGCGAGCGATGCGAGAACACGACGTGGTAGCCG
>NZ_DATMRV010000188.1:0-32804 GCF_035565795.1 Pseudorhodoplanes sp. | reverse complement strand
TCCCGGCGAATACACCACCGCGCCGTTCGTTCACGACCATTGGGAAGAAGTCTACCTGATGTCGGGTGACCTGATCGTCGGCAACGACGCCAACGGCAACGGCGGCGAGCGCTTTGTGGCGCCGACCTATGCCTGCCGCCCGCCTGGTGCGGTGCACGGCCCCTTCAAATCGGAAACGGGCTGCCTGCTTTACGAACTGCATTTTTACGAAAAGAGCGTTTCGAACAAGGCTTAAGCGGGCCTCAATCTCACGAGCGCGGCGGACACGATCAACCGCCCGCCGACACCTGTGAGGTCGCTTGCTACCCGCGGTCTCTGACATCTCACACGGAGTTCATGAAAATGCGTAGTCGCCGCCATTTCTTCACCAGCGCCGCTGCTTTCTCCGCCGCGGTTGCGTTCGCCGCGGCGCTTCCTGCGCCCGTTCATGCCCAGGCCGATTGGCCACAACGGCCGGTCACGCTGATCGTGCCGTTCGCCGCCGGTGGAAACACTGACGGCATTGCGCGCATCACGGCGGAGCGCCTGAGCAGCGCATTCGGCAAGTCCTTCGTGATCGAAAACCGGCCCGGCGCAGGCGGCGCGATTGCCGCCGAGCTCGTTTCCAAGGCTGCGCCCGATGGACACACACTGTTCATCGCCGCGCTCCCGGTGATGGCGATTGTCCCGGCGGTCAACAAGGTGCGTTATGACCCGGTCAAGAATTTCGAGCCGATCAGCAACATCGCGACCAATCCCTTCGTGCTGGTGGTGAACAAGGATGTTCCGGTCAAGACACTGAAGGAGTTCGTGGACTATGTCGGCGCGCGCAAGGGCCAGCTGAGCTACGGGTCCGCGGGTATCGGCAGCCTCAATCACTTGTCGATGGCGCTGTTCCTTAAGAAGGCCGGCCTCGAGATGACGCACGTTCCCTACAAGGGCAACGCACCGGCGCTTGCCGATGTCGTGGCGGGACACATCCCGGCAATGTTCTCAAATTTCTCGGACGCGCTGCCGCAAGCCAAGGCCGGCAATGTGCGGATGCTTGCGCTGTCGTCCGACAAGCGGAATCCGCTCGCCCAGGAGGTGCCGACCGTCGCCGAGTCCGGCTATCCGGATTACGCCGTCCTGACTTGGAACGGCCTGATGGCGCCTGCCAACACGCCGAAGCCGATCATCGACAAGATCGCTGCCGAGATCGCCGCCGCCGTGAAGGATGAGAAATTCGCGGCCCGGCTGTCCGAGTTCGGGGTGGATCCGCTGGGCAATTCTCCTGCTGAATACAAGGCGATGCTCGCACGTGACGTTGCGACCTGGGCGGAGGCTGTCAGCCTCGCCGGCGTCAAGCAGTAACGGGAGGCTTTCATGAACGACGCTCCCGTCCTCGTGGCCGGCGGCGGGCCGGTCGGTGTCATCACCGCGCTCGCGCTGGCGCAGCGTGGCATCCCGGTTCGTGTTTTTGAGGCGGCCGAGAGCGTCAACGACGCGCCTCGCGCCTCGACGCTCCACCCCGCGACGCTGGAAATGCTCGCGGCCGTGGGGTTGCTCGACGAAGTCACTGCGCGCGGGCTGGTCGCCCGGACCTTTCAGTTCTGGGATCGGCCGACCCGCAGCGTCGTGGCGGAGTTCGATCACGCGATCCTGAAGGATGACACGGCTTATCCGTATGTCGTTCAGTGCGAGCAACACAAGATAGCCAATCTCGCGATCGAGAAGCTCCGCGCATTCAAACATGCCGAAGTGAACTTCTCCTCGCCAGTGACTGCGATCGCGCCGGCCGACGACCATGTCGATATCACGGTAACGGTAAACGGCAAGGAGCAGACGGTTTCGGGAAGCTATCTCGTCGGCGCGGACGGCGGACGCTCGACGGTGAGAAAGGCGCTCGACATTCCTTTCGATGGCTACACCTTCCCGGAACGGTTTCTCGTTCTGACGACGCTCTTTGATTTCGCGACCGAGCACGGCGTTGCCTATCGCGCCTATTTCTCGGATCCCGATGAATGGACCAACCTGTTCAAGGTTGCGGGCGACGATGGCAAGGGCCGGTGGCGCGCCGTCTTCCCGACATTGCCGGGGCAGACCGACGAGGAGGTCTTGAACGAAGCTGCGACTGAAGCCCGACTTCAGAAGTTCTTCCCGAAATCCGGGACCTACGACATCGTCCATCGCAACATCTACAGGGTTCATCAACGCGTCGCCGCGCGCTTCCGCCACGGCCGTGTGTTTCTGGCCGGAGATTCGGCGCACGTGAACAACCCGATCGGAGGTCTTGGTCTGAATTGCGGTATTCACGATGCGATGCATGTCTCGGGGCTGCTGTCGTCGGTCCTGCGTGGCGAATGTCCCGTGTCCGAACTCGAAACCTATGATGCGGTACGCCGCCCGATGAACATCGAGTATGTTCAGCAGCAGACCATCGCCAACAAGAAGCGCCTCGAAGAGAAAGAGCCCGCGACGCGTCAGGCCAATTTCGACAATCTCCGTCGCACGGCCGAAGATCCTGTTGCACATCGTGCATTCCTGATGCGGACTTCGCTTCTCGAGAGCGTACGCAAGCAGAAGGCTGCAGCATGACGGTATCGTCGAAGCGTTTCAGGATCGCCGTTCCGGACCTGATTTCGAACTCGTATTTCCCGGCTATAGCCGCAACCGAACTCGGCAAATTCCGCGACCAGGGTCTGGATGCGGACGTTCAACTGATCTTCCCGGTCAGCAAGGCCTACGAGGCCTTGCGCGCCGGCGAAGTCGATTGCGTCGCGGGTTCGGCGCATTCTGCGCTTGCGGCGTTTCCGGAATGGCGCGGCGTGAAGCTGCTCTGCGCGCAGGGCCAGGGCATGTACTGGTTCCTGGTCATGCGATCCGACATCAACCCGGCACGCGGCGACGTGACCGTGGTTCGCGGCCGCAAGATCGGGGCCGCGCCCTGGGTCGATCTCGGCCTGAAGCAGCTTCTGGTCGCTGCCGGGATCGACGAGGCGCGTGACAATGTCACGGTTGCGCCCGTGCCGAACACGGGCAGGCCCAGCGTGAATTTCGGTCTCACCGCCGCGAAGGCGCTTGAGGATCGGCTGATCGATGGTTTCTGGGCCAATGGCATGGGAACCGAGGTTGCCGTGCTCAGCGGCGCCGGAAAGGTCGTGCTCGACATTCGGCGCGGCGACGGCCCGAAGGAGTGCTTCAACTACACAATGGCTTCTCTCGCCGTGACGGACGATTTCCTTGCGCAACGGCCGGACGATGCGCGCCGCGCCGTGACGGCGATGAAGGAGACGCATGCGGCCTTGAAGAAGGACGTATCGCTCGCAGCTCAGGTCGGTCAGAAGGTCTTCCCCCCGCGAGAGGCTGCGTTGATCGCCACGTTGATCGAGCGTGATCTGCCTTATTACTCGACGGAGATCACGCCGGATTTCGTCGCCGCGATGAACGAATTCGCGCGCCGGCGTGGCATCCTGAAAGGCGATCCGGGCTTTTCGGACGTGGTCGCGACCGTCGGCGGGTAGGGCGTTAGCTTTACATATAGCCCGGGGAGTCCGCCGAGAGCGGGCTTCCCCAAAGCCACGCCAGCATGTCGGCAAGGGCGGTAGATCCGGCGGCCGGCAGCAGCGCATTTCGCAGGTCCCGCTGTGCGCCGCGCGCGTGATAGAGCTTTCCGAATTCGCGCGAGGTGAACTGGATACGCGCCGTGCGCAGATAGCGGACGTCGCGATAGCGTGTGAATGCCTCCTCGATCGAGGCGGTCTGGCTGACGATCTCGGCGAGGATCACGGCGTCTTCCAGCGCCATGCAGGCGCCTTGCGAGATGTAGATGCTGGTCGGATGCGCGGCGTCGCCGAGCAATGTGACGCGGCCTTTCGACCAGTCCTTGATCGGCAGCCGGTGGTGCAGCACCCATGTCCGCGACACGTCGATATGCTGCAACAGCGCTTTCACATGCGGGCAGGCGTCCTTGAAATGCTTCAGGAAGTCTTCGCGCGTGATGGTTGGATAGTGAGGACCCGGCCGGATGTCCGGATCGTAATAACTCGCGCCGATGTTGAAGATCTCGTGCCGGCGAAGCGGATAATGGAAGAAGTCGAGACCCGGCCCGCCCCACATCGTGACGGTTTTCGAGTAGAGCTCTTCCGGGATGTCCTTCACCGGAACGACGCCGCGGCAGAGAACATAGCCGTCCGTGCGCGGCATGCCGTCGTCGACGAGCGCGGCACGCGCCATGGACCACAGGCCATCGCTGCAGACGAGGCCGCAGCCTTCATAGGTGTTGCCGCTGGCGGTCTTGACGATCACCTTGCTGCCGGTGTCCTGGAAGCTCGTCACGCGTTCGCCTGAGGTGAGTGTCACGAGGCTGGATATGCGACAGGCTGCGACCAGGCATTCGAGAATGTCGGCGCGGTGCAGCAGACCGTAGGGATAGCCGAAGCGATCGGTGAATGCCTTGTCGATCGGTGCGCGATAGACAATCTCGCCCGTCAGCATGTCTCCGAACTTCAGATCGTCCGGGTAGGCCGCGACCTGCTGGATGGCGTCGAGCACGCCGAGCGCGGCGAAGGCCTTGAACGCGTTCGGTGGCATCTGAATGCCCGCGCCGATCTCGCGAAATTCCGATGCCTGCTCAAGAACCCGAACCGCCTGTCCACGCCGCGACATGGCGAGCGCGGTGGCGATGCCGCCAATTCCGCCGCCCACCACCAGCAAGGGCAGGGATCTGTCCGAGTGCGCTGTCATCGTTTCCCCCCCCGGCCATTCCGAGCTAACAAAGCAGGATGCGTGGTTTGAACAGTATGATTTAAAGTTCAACTATAGTGAACATGCGTTTACGTCTTGGCGCGCCCGGCTAGGGGAGACATCACGATCCAGATCAGCCGCGTTTCGGCGGCGCTTGGATTGGCGAAGCGATGCGACAGCGTGCTGGGGAAGCGAAAGCTGTCTCCCGCCTCGAGCGTATATTCGTCGGCGTCGAGCTGGATCGTCAGCATCCCGGTGAGGACGAGACCGGCCTTTTCGCCGTCGTGGCTGTAGGTTTCCGGACCCGACGATGCGCCGGGCTCCAGCACGATTTCGTAGATCTCGATTGCGCCGGGATCAGGTGGGCTGACCACTTCCTGCACGATGCCGACATGCGGCACATTCAATCGCCGGCGCTGGTCGCTGCGCACGATGTAACGGCGCTCCGCCACGGCCTGCGGGCTGTCCGGAAAGAACCAGGAAATCGGCACATCCAGCGTGTTGGCCAGCAGCCGCAACGTGCGAAGCGAGGGTGCGGACAGACCGCGTTCGATCTGGCTGACCATCCCGACCGACAAGCCGGCCTTTTGTGCGAGTTCGCGGATCGACAGCTGCCGCTGGCGCCGGCTCTGGCGCAATCTCTGTCCGAGCCACAGGTTTTCGGCCGCTTCATCGAGGAGGCTTGCCCTCTCTGCGGCAACCGCTGCCTTCGCGCCCGGCTCTGAACCATCCATGTGACGAGCCTCGAATGTTGGCCGAAAACGCGCCAACGCAATGCCGGGGATCATTATTGACGAGGCTTGACTAAGATCAAGCCAGAATGAACACTGACGATGAAATTTCATTGTTATTGTTTGCCGGTGAGATGCCTTACCCTTCGTCCCCGGCAAGGCGGGATCCGTTCCGATGTCAGGATTGTCCGAGGCGGGATGGGAGATAGGTGTCGACATTGGCGGCACCTTTACCGACGTAGTGTGTCGGCGGCCGGGCGGCCCCTTGTACGTCATGAAGGTGCCGACATCGCGGGCCGACCCAAGCATTTCGGTGCTCGCGTCGCTTGAGGCATTGCAGAAGAACCATGCTGTCTCGCCCGAGCAGCTTTCGCGCTTTGCGCACGGCACGACTGTCGCCACCAATGCGGTACTGGAGCGCAAGGGTGCGAGGATTGGGCTGATCACGACGCAAGGCTTTCGCGACGTCCTGGAAATCGGCCGGCAATCGCGGCGTCAGATGTATGACGTCGTTCTGCGTACGCAGACGCCGGTGTTCCTGGCACCCGGACGTGTTCGCAAGGAGGTCGCGGAACGGATCTCCGCGAGTGGCGAGATCGTGACGCCGCTTGATGAGGTTGGACTGCGGCGTGTGGTCGACGAACTCGTCGCCGACGGCGTCGAGGCGGTCGCAATCGTATTCCTGTTTTCATTCGTCAATCCGGTTCACGAGCAGCGCGCCAAGCACCTGATCCGGGAAGCATATCCGGACCTGATGGTGTCGGCCTCGCACGAGGTCGATCCGGCCTTCCGCGAATACGAGCGCACCGTCGCGACCGCGTTCGACGCCTATTTGAAGCCGACGGTCGATCGCTATCTCGCGCGGCTGGAAGAGGGGCTCGCGCGCAGCGGCGCGCCCGTGCCGCTTCAGGTGATGCAATCGCGCGGCGGATTGACCAGCGCGACCGTGGCACGCGGCCGTCCCGTGCGGCTTTTTCTGTCGGGGCCGGCAGCGGGCGTGGTCGGTGGTCGCATCGTCGGCGCCTCGGCCGGCGACGGCGATCTCATCACGATCGATGTCGGCGGCACTTCAGCCGATATCGCGTTGATCTCCAGCCGCAAGCCGCTGATCCGCTCCGAGGGCGATGTCGGCGGCTTCCTGGTGCGCACGCCGATGGTAGACGTCAACACCATCGGTTCGGGTGGCGGTAGCATTGCGCGCGTCGATGCCGGTGGTGGCCTGAAGGTTGGGCCGCAGTCCGCCGGCTCCGAACCGGGTCCTGCCTGTTATGGGCGCGGCGGCACGCAGGCGACGGTGTGCGATGCATCTGTCGTCCTCGGCTATCTCGATCCGGACTATTTCGCCGGCGGCACCTTCAAGCTGAATGCGAAGCTCGCGTTCGATGTGATCGAGCAGACGGTCGCGCGTCCTCTCGGATTGACCGTGGAAGCGGCGGCGCTCGGCATCCATCGGGTGCTGAACACGCAGATGGCGGAGGGCATCCGGCAGGTGTCCGTTCGTCAGGGTATCGATCCGCGCAGCTATGCGCTTGTTCCGTTGGGCGGGGCGGGCGGCCTGCATGCAACCGCGCTCGCGAGCGAACTCGGCATGACGCGCGTTCTCGTTCCCCGGCTGCCCGGTGTGCTCGCCGCCGCCGGATTGCTGGCCGCGCCGGTCGAGCATGAAGTTTCAGCGGCGTTCGCATCGCCGATCGACGCGCTCGATCTTGGCGCATTCCGCCGCGTAATCCGTGAGCTCGATGCGCGGGCCGCGGCGCTGATGCAGAACGAACATGTCGCGGCGGACGCCGTCACCGCCACGCACTTCGCGGATGTGTGCTTCATCGGCCAGTCGTACACGCTGGAGATTCCCGTCGCAGCCGCCGATGCGGATGTCGCCGAACGGCTGTATGAGGATTTCCTGGTCGCGCATGACCGTGTTTACGGCCACGCCTTCCGCGCTCCGGCCAAGATCACCGCGTTGCGTGCGGTCCATCAGGCAGGCGGCAGCGAGGATATCGAAGAGATGCGGTTCGCACCGTCCGGGACAGCGCTGGATCTGCCGTCGCGGCAGATCCATGTCGCCGGCTTTTCGGGTCCGGTCGAGGCGCGCGTGCTTGCGCGCGACGCGATGAGTTCCGGGTTCGAATTTTCGGGCCCTGCGCTCGTGCAGCAATCCGACACCACGACATTGGTCGAGCCCGGCTGGTCCGGTCGCGTCGATGCCGCCGGCAATCTCGTCCTCGAGCGGAAGGGAGCGTGAGCATGTCTTCTGCCGCGGCACAGAACATCGATCCGATCACGCTCGAAGTGGTCCGTAACAAGCTCGAAGGCATTGCTGAAGAAATGCAGCAGACGCTGCTGCGCTCGTCGTTCTCGCCGATCGTGAAGGAGGGCCTCGACGCGTCGGCCAGCCTGTTCACGCTGACTGGCGAAACCCTGGCGCAAGCCTGCGCGATCCCGGTGCATCTCGGCACGCTCATCCCGGTGGTCGCCACGGTGTTGAAAAGCTTCCCGGTCGAACGCATGAGCCCGGGCGACGCCTATGTGATGAACGATCCTTATCTTGGCGGGACGCATCTTCCGGATATCGCGGTCATCCGCCCGATCTTTGCCGGGGACCGGCCGGTCGCGCTCTCTGCGACCATGACGCATCACCAGGACGTCGGCGGCATGTCGCCCGGTTCGGTCCCGACCAATGCGATCGAGATCTTTCAGGAGGGCTTGCGGATTCCGCCGCTTCTCCTGTGCTCCGACGGGCAGATGAACGAAACGCTGGTCGCGATGATCCGCCAGAATGTTCGGATCCCGGACACCGTCATCGGCGATCTGAACGCGCAGATCGCGGCCTGCAATGTCGGTGTGCGGCGCGTGTCCGATCTTGCCGCATCGCTTGGCCATAACGCGCTTCCGGTGATCTTCGAAACACTGCTCACGCGTTCCGAGACCATGACACGCGAGGCATTGCGAAAGCTTCCCGAGGGCACATACCGCTACGTCGATTTCAACGACAATGACGGCATCGAACTCGACAAGCGCATCCGTTTCGAGGTTGCGGTCACGATCCGCGACGGCTCGTTCCATTGCGACTTCACCGGAAGCTCCGATCAGGTGCGCGGGCCATTCAATTGCGTGCCGTCCGGATCGCTGGCTGCGGCCTGCTTCGCGATCCGCGCCATCACAGATCCTGCAATTCCGACCAATGCCGGCTGCTTCCGGCCAATTACGCTGGACCTGCCGAGGGGCTCCATCGTCAACCCGGTCGAGCCTGCGGCGGTGAATGCGCGCACCGCGACGATCAAACGCATCACCGGGACCATTCTCGGCGCGCTCCGGCCCGTCATCCCGGATCGCGTTTCGGCGGATGCGAGCGGGGAGATGGCCGCGATCATGTTCGGCGGCAAGCGCGCCGACGGCTCTACCTTTGTGACCGGCGAGATGGTTGCAGGCGGGAGCGGTGCAGGAATCGCCGATGACGGTGTCGATGTGATCGAGACCGACGTGACCAATTGCATGAATCTCTCGGCCGAAGCGATGGAGATGGAAGCGCCGATCCGCGTTCATCGCATCGCGCTCAAGCAGGACTCGGGCGGGGCGGGGCGGCAGCGCGGCGGCCTCGGCATCGTGAAGGAATACGAGATCCTGCAGGGCGAGGTTCGCTTCACGCATCGCGGTGAGCGCCATTATTGCGCGGCCAGCGGCTTCGATGGCGGCGGCCCCGGCGGCATGGCGGAATCGATCATTCATGCGGCATCCGGGGAAACGACGATCATCCCCTCAAAGCTCGTGACCACCTTGCGCGAAGGCGATCGTGTGGTGATGTCGACGGCGGGTGGCGGCGGTTACGGCAGCCCGGCCGAACGCGATCGACGCGCGCTGCAGGAGGACGTACGCAACGGCAAGGTCTCGGAGGAGGCCGCGGACAAGCTCTATTCGTGACGATGCCGGTGGCGAGCCCGGCGGATTCCGCAGTTTTTCCGGTCCCTGAATTGCGTCTCCCGATCGCGTGGTTAGATTAGCCCCACAACGGGTACGGCTGTTCCGACATGGGCATGACTCTCGCGGCAAAAATCATCGCACGGGCGGCGGGACGCGCATCCGTCGCTCCCGGCGAGATTGTGACGTGTGCCGTCGACCTTGCCATGATTCACGACTCCGGCGGGCCACGCAGGGTCGAGCCCATCCTGAAGCGTCTCGGCGTCGGCATCTGGGACCCGGGCAGGGTCGTCCTGATCACGGACCATTACGTGCCGGCGACCGATGACGAGAGCCGGCGCATTCAGGACATCACGAGGCGTTTCGCGGCCGAGCAGCACATAACGAATTTCTACGATCAGCAGGGCATCTGCCATGTCGTGCTGCCAGAGCGGGGCCATCTGCGGCCGGGCATGTTCGTCGTGGGTGGCGACAGTCATTCACCGACCGGCGGCGCCTTCGCTGCGTACATGTTCGGCGTCGGCGCGACTGAGATGGCGGGCGTTCTTGCAACCGGCGAGATCTGGGTGCGCGTGCCGGAGACGATCCGCATCGAATGGACAGGGCGCCTCGGCCACGGCGTGTCGGCCAAGGACATGATGCTTCATTTGTGCGCGCGCCTCGGGATGGATGGCGGCCGCTATCAGGCGGTGGAATATGTCGGCGAGGGTGTGCGTGCGCTTCCGATGCAGGAGCGCATGACCCTGTCCAACATGTCTGCCGAACTTGGAGCGCAGGCCGGCCTGATCGAAGCCGACGAGACGACAGCGGCCTATCTGAGATCCGTTGGGGCACCGGATGCTGAATTCGCGCAATGGCGGGGCGACGCCGACAGCGAGGTAACCGAACATCACGTGTTTGACGCGAGCGCACTGACGCCGCAGGTCGCCGCTCCGCACAGTCCGGCCAATGCCGCTCCGGTGGAGGAGCACGCAGGCACGGCGATCGATGTCGCCTATATCGGGGCCTGCACCGGCGCCAAGCTGGACGATCTGCGGATGGCGGCCGAGGTGCTGTCCGGCCGCACGGTGGCGAAGAGCGTCGATCTGGTCTGCGCGCCGGCCTCGCTGCGCGATCAGGAGCAGGCGCGTCAGGAAGGCACGCTCGACGTAATTCTCAAAGCGGGTGCGCGTCTGCTGCCCAATGCATGCGGCATCTGTGCGGGATACGGCGACAACCGGTTCGGCGAAGACGTGGTCGCGATTTCATCGACCGCGCGCAATTTCAAGGGCCGCATGGGCGCGGCAAGCTCCAAAGTGTATCTCGGTTCTCCCTACACCACGGCGGCGTCAGCGATCGAAGGGCGGATCGCCGACCCGCGGCCCTATCTGAAAGGATCGCGGGCGTGAGCGGGCGAGCTTTCGTTTTTGGCGACGATATCGACACCGACGCGCTCGCGCCGGGGCGCTATATGAAGGGGTCGATCGAGGATCTCGCGCGGCACTGCCTCGAGGCGATCGCTCCGGATTTCGCAGCAGACGTGCGGCCGGGCGATGTCGTGGTCGCGGGACGCAATTTCGGCATGGGCTCCTCGCGCGAGCAGGCGGCGCAGGCGCTGAAGGTGCTCGGCGTTTCCGCGGTGATTGCGAAGTCGTTCGGTGGGATCTTTTATCGCAACGCGCTCAATCTCGGCTTGCCGGTCGTGGTCTGCGCGGAAACCGATGCGATCAGGTCCGGCGATCGGATCGATTTCGATCTTGCGAGCGGTATCGTCACGAACGAGACCAGCGGCCTCACGCTGCAGAGCGAGCCGCTTCCGCAATTCCTGCTCGACATGCTCGCGGATGGCGGCCTCGTGCCGCATCTCGAGAAACGGTTCGGTGCAAAGACGACGGGCTGATCAGCTCTTCTTCATTGCGCCGATGAATTCCGCGCAGGTCATCACGTCGGCGACCGAGCGCAGCGCTGCGACATTCGCCTGATGCGTCTCGTGCGAAAATGCCGCGCAGCCGTCTTCCAGAAGGATGCAGGAGAAGTCGCGCACATGCGCGTCCCGGAGTGTCGAGGCAACGCCGCCATTCGTGACGATGCCCGAGAAGACCAGCGTGTCGATGCCCGCCTTGCGCAGCACCCATTCCAGCCTGCTCATGTAGAACGCGGAATAGGCGACCTTTTCGACCGACAGGTCGGCGGGCTGCAATTCGTCGACCAGCGCGTGTCCGAAGCTGCCCGGCGCGAAATGACCCTTGCGCAGAAACGGGCGCAAAGCCTTGAGATGTGGCGAGATGAAGGGCTCGCCGCCTTTGCCGGGGACCAGCGTGAAATGGGTCGAGATTACCCATCCGCCGGCCGCGCGGATGCAATCCGCAACCGGCTTAACGCGTTGCGGGAGCGCGGCGATGGCCGCGGACGTCGCGCCGCCGCGGGCATAGGCGCCTTCCGGATGAAGGAAGTCGTTCTGCAGATCGACGATGACGAGGCCGACAGCCTCGGGCCGTGAGAGATCGATCATGGTGCGCGCCGTTCGATGATGACGTTGCCGAAGCGATCCACGCGCCCCTGCAGGTCCGGCTCGATGAAGATGGTCGCATCCTCCTGTTCGAGGATCGCTGGGCCCGCAATCACCGCGTCGACCGGCAGGGCGCGACGGGCGTAAACAGCGGCTTTGTGCCACTTGCCGTCGACATACACGTCCCGTCCGCCTTGCACTGCGCCCTCGATGCTGCCCCCGACAGGTGCGAGCTTCGACAGATCGAGTTTCGGACGGCGGCCGATCAGCGCGACATGGAGGTTCAGCACACGGACGGCGATGCCGTCCAGCAGCCGTCCGTAAACCTCGCGGTAGCGCGCCTCGAACGCGTCGCGCAATGTCTGCCTGTCGACGGCGCGGCCGGGCTGCCAAGCGACGGGAACCGAAACAGTGTGCGTCTGGCCGAGATAGAGCATGTCGCAGGCGACCAGCGTCTCGCGCCCCTCGAACACGACGCCGGAGCGGTCCAGCAGCGTCATGCCGGCCTTTTGCTTCTCCGCGATATCGGCGTTGAGAGCTGCGAAGTCGATTTCGTCGAGCGTCCGGTTGACCGTGTGCACGAAGTCATGGCGCATGTCCGCGATCACGCAGCCGAGCGCCGAGGTGACGCCGGGATAGGGTGGCACAAGTGCGGCCTTGAGACCGACCTCTTTCATCAGGGCGCCGGCATGCAGAGCACCGCCGCCGCCGAACGGCATCAGCACGAAGTCCCGCGGGTTATGCCCGCGCTCGATGGAGACCAGACGGATCGCACCGGCCATACGGCTGTTGGCGACACGCACGATCGCCTCCGCCGCAGCGACCGGATCGAGCCCCAGCGGATCGGCGACATGCACCTTGATCGCGGCCTTCGCTGCGTCGACATCGAGCCGCTTGAGAGCGCCGCCGATCGGCCGATCCGGATTGATGCGTCCGAGGACGACATTGGCGTCGGTGAGGGTCGGGCGCTCGTTGCCCTGGCCATAGCAGACTGGTCCCGGCACGGCGCCTGCGGATTCCGGGCCGACCTGCAGCAGGCCGCCGCGATCGACATGCGCGATGGAACCGCCACCCGCGCCGATGGTCGTGATTTCGATCATCGGGGTGCGGACGACGAGGCCAAAATCGATCGCGGTTTGTGCGGCGAGCGCGGTCTCGCCGCGTGCGATCACCGACACGTCGAAGCTTGTGCCGCCGACGTCGCCGGTCACGACATTTGGAAAACCTGCCGTCTCGGCGATGTGAGCCGCCGCGATGACGCCGGCCGCCGGGCCGGAGAGGGCCGTGCGCACCGGCATCGCCTTCGCGGTCTCGACGGTCATGACGCCGCCATTCGACTGCACGATCAGCAACTGGCCGGCGAATGCCTGCTTTTCCAGTTCGGACGCGAGCCGGTCGAGATAGTCGGCCACGACCGGCTGGAGATAGGCATTGAGCACGGTGGTGGACGTGCGCTCGAACTCGCGGATCTCGGGCAGGATATCGCTGGAAATATTCACGTAGTCGTTTGGCCAGACCGAGCGGATTGCGTCCGCCGCAATCTTTTCGTTGGCGGGATTGGCATAGGCATTGATGAAGGTGACTGCGATGGCCTCGGCACCGCGTGCGAGCAGGTCCCGCGCACGCTTCTTCACCTCTTCTGGATCGATCGCCGTCTGAATTGTTCCATCGGCCAGCACGCGCTCGCGCGCTTCGACGCGACGCTCGCGCGGTACCACCGGCTCGAATTGACCCCACAATCCCCAGGTCTGCGGCCGGTCACGCCGCCGCATCTCCAGAACGTCACGGAATCCTTCGGTCGCGAGCACGCCCGCTTTGCCACCTTTGCGTTCGAGCAGCGCGTTTGTGCCGACGGTGGTGCCATGGACGATGGTCGCGACGGCCGAGATGTCGTCCGTACCTTTTCGGATGCCGCCGAGGAAACCCGTCGCCTCGCGCCCGCGCGTGGACGGCACCTTGGCAATCCATGACTTTCCAGTGTTCTCGTCGAGATAGAACAGGTCGGTGAAGGTTCCGCCGACATCGACGCCGATAACCAGACGTCCGCTCATGTGGTGCCCGTCTTGCCGTAAGCGCGCAAAGCGGCCTCGCGCGTCACATACTCGTTTTCAATGTCGTGTACGACCGCTGCGTCCGTCCGTTCGGCAACCGGGCCGAAGCCGCCGCCGCCCGGCGTTTCGAGGCGTACCCGATCGCCCTTTGTCAGCTTGATGCCGACCCATTTCGACGCCATCGGCGGCGTTTGCGCGGTGCCGTCTTTCCGGACGACGCTGAAACGGTTCAGTGCGCCGGGATCGCCGCCGAGCACGCCGGGCGGGGCGAAGCGCCCTCGCTCGCCGAACAGGAATACGTCGGCCTGCTCCTCGAGCAGTTCGATTTCATAGATCGCGCCAAGCCCTCCGCGATGACGCCCGGGGCCGCCGCTGTCCGGCCGTAGCGCCCAGCGCGTGAACATCACGGGGTAAGCCGCTTCCAGGATTTCGACAGGCGGGATGGTGGCCGTCGAGATCGGCGCATTGCCGTGGTTGAGCCCGTCGCCCTCGGGATGACCGCCATGTCCGCCGCCGAAAAACGAGAACATCACCCAGCGTCGTCCGTCCTTGCGATGTCCCGCGAGCGACAGCGCGTTGATGGTGCCATAGGCGCAGCCATTGATGCGGTCCGGACAGGCCTGCGACAGCGCAACAAAAACGGTGTCGATCATCCGCAGGATGGTTTCGGTATAGCCGCCGACCGGCTTCGGCCGTTTCGCGTCGAGCAGCGAGTTCTCCGGAATGACGAAGCGGATCGGGTCGAGCACGCCCGCATTCGCCGGCACATCCTGGAACACGTGCTTTAGCGCGACATAGCAGGCCGCGATGGCGGTCGAACGGGAGATGTTGACCGGCCCTGCGCAGGCGTCCGAACAGCGCGAGAAGTCGAAGGTCATGGATTGCCCTTCAACGCGCAGGTCGAGCGCAATCTTCAGCGGCTCATCGCGAATGCCGTCATTGTCGAGATAGTCCTCCGCGGAATAGGTGCCGTCCTTGAGCTCCGCGATATTCGCGCGCATCAGTTGCGCGGCTCGTGTCCGCAATTCCGACAAGGCCGCGGCGACAGTGGCATCGCCGAACTCGTCGAGCAGTGCGCCAAGGCGCCGGACGCCGAGATCGAGCGCATTGATCTGGCCGTTCAGGTCGCCATAGACGCTGCCGGGCAAACGGGAATTCGCGGTGACGATGTCGATCACATCCGACCGGATCTCTCCCTTGGCGAACAGTTTCACCGGAGGGATCAGCATCCCTTCCTGAAAGCTTTCGGTCGCGACCGGATTGTAGTTCCCCGGCACATTGCCGCCGACGTCGTGCCAGTGGCCGACCGAGGCCAGCCAGCAGAACACCCGGCCGTCGCGGAAGAACGGGCGCACCAGCTTGAAGTCGGAGAGATGCGTGCCGCCGTCATACGGGTCGTTGAAGATGTAAACGTCGCCATCGGCGAGGTCGCCCTGACGGCTAGACTTCTCGATCACTGCCTTGACGGCAAAGGCCATGGCCCCAACGAATATTGGCAGGCCGGCCTTGCCTTGCACGAGCGTTTCGCCGGTATCGGCCTGATAGATCCCGTGGCTCGCGTCGCGCGCTTCGGCGATGATCGGATTGAATGCGGTCCGGAACAGGGTCGCATCCATTTCGTCTGCGATCTGCTCCAGCCGGCCCTTGAGTACGGCCAGTGTCACCGCGTCGAGGCTACTCATAGCGGCGGCCCAGTTCGAGCATGTCGTCGGTTCCGACAATGTCGTTGATGCCCTTGAAGTCGAGCATCCGGTCGCGGAAGGGTGCGGTGGTGCCGTGCGCCTTCAGACTGGCGAAATAGTCCGTGAGGTGGTGCGCGAGTGCCCGCACCGTGCCGCCGGGAAAGATCGCGATTGAAAAGCCGAGCGCTTCGAGTTCGGTGGCGTCGCGGAGCGGGGTCTTGCCGCCTTCGACCATATTGGCAAGAAGCGGCGCGCGGCCGTCGAAGCGTTGGCCGATCTCGGCCAATTGTTCAGCCGTTTGCGGCGCTTCGATAAAAAGAACATCGGCGCCTGCACCAAGATAGGCTTCGGCGCGATCCAGCGCCGCGTCGAAGCCCTCGACCGCGATCGCATCGGTTCGCGCGATCAGGAGCACATCGTCATTCGGCCTTGCGTCGACCGCCGCGCGGATCTTCCCGCACATTTCGTCGCTGGACACGAGTTCCTTGCCGGCGAGATGTCCGCAGCGTTTCGGGGTGACCTGATCTTCGAGTTGCAAGGCCGTGGCGCCGGCCTGCGCCAGCAGTTTTACGGTCCGTTGCACATTCAGCGCATTGCCGAAGCCGGTATCCATATCGACGATTAGCGGGATCGAAACGCGCTCGCCGATGGCGGCCACCACATCGGCGAGTTCCGTCACCGAGACGAGACCGATATCGGGACGTCCGAAGCGGGTGTAGGCGATCGACGCGCCCGACACATAGGCGGCTTCGAATTCGGCTCTCTCGATCAGGAGCGCGGACAACGCATCGTAGCAGCCGGGTGCCACGATCAAGCCGGGACTGTTGAGGCGTGCGCGCAGGCTCATGTCACAGACCGAGATAGGCTTTCTTCAACTGCGGATCGTCGCGCAATGTCGCGGCCGGACCCTCGAGGACGATACTGCCATTTTCAAGCATATAGGCGCGTGAGGCGATAGCCAGCGACTGAACGACATTCTGTTCCACCAGAAGAATTCCGGGGCCGTCGGCGCGGATGCGCTCGATCAGGCCGAACATCTCCTCGACCAGAAGAGGGGAAAGCCCAAGCGACGGCTCATCGAGAATGAGCAGTTTCGGTTCCGCCATAAGGCCGCGGCCGATAGCAAGCATCTGCTGCTCGCCGCCAGAGAGGGTTCCCGCGGCCTGTCTCAGCCGCTCCTTGAGACGCGGGAAAATGCCGACAGCGTGATCGAGATTTCGGGCACGGTTGACACGTCCGCGGCGATAGCTGCCGAGCTCGAGATTTTCCCGGACGCTCAGATTGGGGAACACGCGGCGGCCTTCGGGTACGTGCACGAGACCGGCTTCGACCATGATCGCTGCATCGCGGCCGGTCATGTCGGTACCTGCGAAGCGAACCGATCCGGACCATGGCGGCATCAGGCCGCTCAGAACGCGATTGAGCGTGGACTTTCCGGCGCCATTCGAGCCGAGGACTGCGATGACTTCGCCTTCCGCGACCTGCATTGAGATTCCGCGCAGCACCGGCACTGCGCCGTATCCCGCCTCAACGTTCGAGACCTCAAGAAGCATGGCTGGCCTGCAATTGCGATTTCACGCGCTCCGCGGCGCCATGCCCCAGATAGGCCTCGATCACCTGCGGGTCGCTCGCCACCTGCGCGGTGCTGCCGGAGGCGATGATACGTCCGTTGTTGAGCACATAGGCGCGGTCGGACAGGCTCACCACGGCCTGCATCACGTGTTCGATCAGCATGACGGTCACGCCGCTGTCTCGGATACCGCGGACGACGGGGACGATCTCGGAGATTTCGGTCGGGTTCAGGCCGGCCATGACCTCGTCGAGCAGAAGCAGCTTCGGATCGGTCGCCAGCGCGCGAGCGAGCTCGAGGCGCTTGCGGCCTGCAACCGTCAGCGTCGCGGCCGGCTGATCGAGACGCCGGTCCAGGCCGACGCGGGCGGCGACCTGTTCGGCCTTGGCCAGCGCATCCCGCCGGCGCGGCCGGTGCAGATGAGCGCCGACCGCAATGTTTTCGCGGACTGAGAGCGCACCGAAGGGCTGCACGATCTGGAAGGTCCGGACCATGCCCCGCGCGCAGATGACATGCGGGGGCAGGCCGGTGATCGGCTCGCCCATGAAGCGCACATGGCCGGTATCGGGCGGAACAAAACCCGTGATTGCGGCGAACAGCGTGGTCTTGCCGGCTCCGTTCGGCCCGATCAGTGCGACGATCTCACCCTGCGCGACGTCGAGCGAGGCTCCGTCCACGGCCTTGATGCCGCCGAAGCGTTTGCCGAGATCGCGCACCTCAAGCATTGCCGGTGTCCTGCTTGCGGCGAGGCTTGCGTGCGAACAGTCCCGCGACGCCGTTCGGCAGGAACCGGAGTGCGACGATCAGGACGATGCCGTAGAGCACGAGGTTGAGGCCGGGCGCGTTGCCGGTGGCCTGTTTGGCTGCCTCGCCGAGGGCATGCAGCACGACTGCACCGAACAGGGGACCGAACACCGTGCCGAGGCCGCCGACGATACAGACCAATAGCGCCTCGATCGACATTGCCGGGCTGAAGGCGATGTGGCTGTCCACGAACAGATAATTCTGCACGTAGAACACGCCGACAGTTGCCGCCATCCCGCCGGACAGCGTCAGTGCGAGCACCTTTGTCCGGACGAGGTTGATGCCGAGCGCCTGCGCAGCATCTTCGTTCTCGCGGACGGCCATCAATTGCGCGCCGAAACGCGAATTCTCGAGCCAGACCGCAATCAGGCTTCCGATGACCACAAGGACCCAGGCGATCAGATAAAAGACGCGACGATCAGCGAACTGGAAATTCTCCACGCTGCGCGACAACGGGATCAGCATACCGAAGCCGCTGCCGGTATACTGGAACGAGGATACGAGCACGCGGGCAACCTCGGCGAAAGCGAGCGTGACCAATGCGAAATAGGCGCCGCGCAGGCGATATCGGAACACGAGAAGGCCGATGATGCCGCCGACAGCGGCGCCGACCCCGATCGCCATTGCGCCGGCGACATAGGCATTGACGCCGTGACGCATCTGCAGAACGGCCGTGCCGTAGGCGCCGATCCCGAAGAACAATGCGTGCCCGAAGGAGAATTGCCCGCCATAGCCGCCGAGTACGTTCCAGGACTGGCCGAGAAACGCGAACATCAGCACCAGCAGCCAGAATGACAGCCAGAATTCCGAGCGGACGGCGAACGGAACGCAGAACAGGAGCGCGAGAAGGATGATTCCGGCGACACGAGCGCTCATGCGCGCGCTCCGAACAATCCGGTCGGCCGGAACAAAAGGACCAGAATGAAGATGACGAAGATGCCGATCTGGCCGAGGCTCTCGCCGAGATAGAGCCCGCATAACGCCTCGACGACGCCGAGCAGGAGTCCTGCGACGAGCGCGCCGGTGAAACTGCCCATTCCGCCCAACACCACGGTGGTGAACGCGACCAGCACGAAGGCGTAACCGACCTGCGGCGTCACGTAGAAGGTCGGAAGGAGAAGGCATGCAGCGGCGGCGACAACCGCCGTACCGAGGCCGAATGTCATCGCGTAGATGTGATCAACCCGGATGCCGACGAGCCGCGCGCCTTCCCGTTCGCGGGCCACCGCACGGATCGCCTTGCCAAGATCTGTCCACGCAATCAGCCACCACAGGACCGCGGCGACGATCAGCGCGCCGACCAGGGCGATGGCCTTGGGCAGGGGGATGAGCGCGATGCCGAGATCGACCACCTCGAAGGAGTATTTCGTGTCGATGGTCCGGGTCGTGGACGTCCACAGCCATAGCGCAAGATTATCGATGATGATGGCGAGGCCCAGCGTAACCAGAAGGATATTCTCGTCGCGCCCATGGCTCGCTGGGTGAATGACGAAGCGCTGCAGCACATAACCCAGCGCGAAGAAGACCGGGACCAGCACGAAGATCGCAAGATAGGGACCGACGCCGGCCAGCGCGTACAGAAAGAAAGCCGCATAGAGCGCCAGCATCAGCAGGCTGCCATGCGCGAAATTGATGATGTGCAGCACGCCGTAGATCAGCGTCAGGCCGAGTGCGATGAGGGCGTAGACCGCCCCCATCGTCACGCCGTTCAGGATAGCCGGTAACAGCAGCCCGAAATTGAGCATGTCAGCGGTGCTGCCGCAGGTTCAATGCGACGTGCACCTCACGGACGCGGGAAGACAGCTTTGGCTGACGCGAATTCCTGCGGGTAGATGACTTCGACATTGCTCTTGAGGATCTGCGTGTTTGCCGGCTGGGCACCGATGTTCTGGCCCTTTTCGAACTTGGTCGGGCCGTAGGGCATGATGTGATCGTTGTAGGTGGATGAGGCCAGCGCCTCGTTCACCTTGGCACGATCCGGCGCGCCCGCACGCTCAAGCGCATCGGCGAGCAACCGCATGCAGGCGTAGTTGAGCATGACCTCGTAGGTCAACTCCCAGCCTTTTTCGGCAACCTTTTTCGCAAAGGCCTGCGACAGCGGCTTGGTCGGATTATACCAGTGATTGCAGTCCATGATGTATTCGGCCGCTTCCGGATACTGCTTGGCGAACCCGATATTCGATGCGGCGCCGCCCAGCAGCGCGTAGGTGGCAACCTTCGGCTTTACGCGCTGCTGCTGCAGGGTGCGTGACATCAGAATGAAGTCGTTCTTGTAGTTCGAGGGGATGATCAGGTCCGGATTGGCCTGACGGATCTGCAGGGCGATATTGGTGAAGTCGCGCTGCGGGGTGGGGTGGCTCAGGGTCTGCAGCACCTGCAAGCCGAGGCCGGGCAGGCGCTCGTTCAGAAGCTTGGCCATGCCGGAGCCGAACGCGCCGTCTTCGTGGACGATCACCACTGTCTTTGCCGGATTTCCAGCGGCAGCGTTGATTTTCTGAAGCGCGTCCAGCGCAAAGGAGGTCACCTTGCCGAAGCCGGGCGCGAACCGGAATGTATTCGGCAGACCCCGGTTTACGATTGCGTCGACCACCCCGACGTCGACGAGGTGCGGCAGATTGTGCTTGGCGGCGGCCTGGGTGGTTGCCAGCGCGATACCGGAGGCGTACGGCCCCTGAACCGCCACCACGCCCGCTTCCGCGAGCCGGTCGATTTCCGCCGCTCCGACTTCGGGTTTGGACTGGGCATCCGCGAGCACCGCCTCGATCTTGGCGCCGCCCATCGACTTGATGCCGCCGGCGGCGTTGATCTCCTCGATCGCGAGCAGAGCCCCGCGGCGGCATTGCTCGCCCTCGTAGGCCAGCGGTCCGGTCACCGGGTGCAGGACGCCGATCTTGACCGGCTGGCCCTGGGCGCGCAGGACGCCCGGCATCGCGAGGCCCATGGCAGCGAAGCTGGCAGTGGCCATCAGCCGACGGCGTGACAGGCCTTGGCGAGACCCCTGCGACTTGTCCGTTTTGCTCATGCTGATTGCCTCCAGATGCTGAAATTCGCTAACGGCCTTTGGGATGCGGCCCGGCCGTAGCATCGCAATGCTCGCGGAAATTATGAAGCGAAATTTGAGGCCGGCATCTACTCGTCGTCTGATTGGGGGAGACGATACCCGATTTTGTCCCGACGAGCCGCATCGGGTGCCCGAGACGGCCGGGAGCGCGCGCCGTTGCAGCGTCGGAGCATGTCGGCCCGGCAGGGCGAGATGGCGTCAATCGGCAGTTACGCCGCCAGCCGAAGGCGGGACCGTCGCATCGACAGGCGCTCCAGCGGACAGGGGGCGACCGCTCCCATTACAGCTTCACCGGGATATGAGAACGCGCTGACAGAACGATAGATTTCGCGCTTCGCAGGCAGGTATCGACGTCATGCTCCTCCCGCGCGGCCTGATCCAGGACGCAGCCGCACTGCGCGGTATGTGTATCTCCGTGACCTTCGGGAAGATAGACGTGACCTAGCGGGTCAGCTCGGCCAAGAAGTGTAGGTCGCTCGGTCATGGACCCCTCCATCGTGATTGTCCGATTAATCCGTTGTTATTTGCCGCGTTCCAGCGGTGTGCGACACAAGCCGGTGAACTCACGCCTGCGTGAGCTGTGATCCGCGTGCTCGCGCCGTCTGATCGTTGAACGTCGCCGCGTCCTGTTCTTGCGTGTTTATTCCGCGGCGATCTTTTGAACGTCAACGAGGTCAATGAAACACGTGCGCATGTCAAAAATGTGCCGACACGAAACCGTGTCGGAGTCGTCCCCGCGAACGAAAAATTTAACTGTCAGACGGTTTCGTACCTCGAAAGGATTAGCCGGACGGAGGATGCCCGCGGAGCGGCGTCGCCAGCACTACGCCTTCCGGCCGATACGCCTTTGATGTAGCGCGCTAAGCCGTACAGACCGGCACGTTTCCGATTACAGTTTTGTAGAGAAAGAGGAGTTTTGCGACTAACCGCTTTTTGCGAGGGAGCGCGTGATGTTGATCGATGTCATCGAAGATTTTGCGTCCTTCGAGCGACTGAAGCCTGTTTGGGAAGACGTCTATGACGCGGATCCGGACGCGCAATTCTTTTTGTCCTGGACGTGGTTGTCGCAATGGATCCCGATGCTGTCGGGTCCTTGGGTTATTCTCGCGGTGAAGCCGTCCGAAGATGCAGATTATGTGGCGTTCTTTCCGCTGCGCTGGCGGCTGCGTGAAGACCCGCGAACGGGTTTCTACAACGAAATCTCGATGACCGGTAACTACGCGGCCGACTATACCGGGTTCATCTGCAAGCCGGAATTTGAAGAGCGCGCCATCGGCGCGCTAGCCCGCCATGTGAAGCGCATGCATTGGCGAAGGATCAATCTGGACTATATCCGCACGACACCGGCAAGGCTGCGCATGTTTCTGTCCAATTTCTCGGACAAGCGCTTTGAGACGCGAGAGGGAACGCGCATCAACAAGCGGGACAATATCAACAACTGCATTTGCCCCGCAGTCTCGCTTCCGGATGACTGGGATCAATATCTCGCGACATCCACCAGCTCGAACATGCGGCAGAAGCTGCGGCGCTTCCTGCGGCAGATCGAGGCCGATCCGACGTTCCGGATCACACATTCGGATCGCGAAACCCTTGAACGCGATCTCAAGATCATATTGAAATTCTGGGTCGCCAAGTGGGGCGCCCGAAAAGGCGACAGGCTCTCCAGCATCCTCAGCTCGAACTACAATATGCTGAAGCGGTGCGGCGAGGCCGATCATCTCTTCATGCCGATGCTCTGGCGCGGCGACGAACCGCTTGGCGGGCTCGCCAGCCTCATCGACCCGCGGAAAAAGGCCATTCATTTCTACCTCGCGGGGCGCGACGAGTCGTTCAATGATCCGCCGCCGGGGCTCGTCCTGCATGCACACAGCATTCGCCATGCCATCAGCCTCGGCATGAAGAGTTACGATTTTCTTCGCGGAAACGAGAGTTACAAATATTCGTTCGGCGCCAAAGAGCGGCATATCAAGTGCTTCGCGGTCAGCACCAGAAGCGAGCGCAATCTGGGTGACAAGCTCATGCCCAAGAGCGTGCCTGCTGTCTTCGAGCGCGCAACCCAGCTGCACAGGCAAAACGACCTCGCGAAGGCGGAACGGGGCTATCGCCAGATCCTCGACACAGACCCGAAGCATGTCCAGACGCTCTATTGCCTCGGCCAGTTGCTTGCCCTCCAGGGCAAGCACGGCGCGGCGAAGCGGATATTCGTGACGCTGACGGAATTGAGGCCGCAGTCCGAAAAGGTATGGATGTGGCTCGGGCAAACCCTCGAGGCGCGCGACCGCGTACCGGACGCGATAAAGGCCTATGAAAAAGTCGTTGCCACGAATCCGCAATCTGCAAACGCCTATAACAAGCTGGGCAGTCTGCTGTTCAAACAGCGCCGGTTTGACGAGGCTGTCGCCGCCTTCGAAAAGGCGATCGAGCTGAAGCCCGACAATATCGAAGCAGAAGTCAGCCGCGCCAACACGCTTTTCATGCTGGGCAAGCTGTCGCCAGAGCAGATCGAGCGCTACGCTGAGATGAATGCGGCTCTCGGCGACAAGGTCAGTAAGGACGGCGCTACCGATTTCGCGGCGCGCTGCTATCAGCAGGCGATCAAGATGAAGGAGGACGTGGTTCAGGCTCATTATGGCCTTGGCCAGATTCTTCTTGCCCGTGGCGAAGTGGAAGGGGCGCAACAAAGCTATCGTCGCGCAGCGGAGATCGATCCGGATTACAAGGACGTTGTCGAGCGCCTTGCGTCGATTATGCCGCCGGTTCGTGCAGTCGCTCAACGGCCTGCCTACGAGGCGCGGCCTTAGTCTTCTTCATTCGTTTGTGCATTGCGCCACGGCCGTTCCGGCCGTGGCGAGTGCGCGCGCAGGGCCCTTCTTCTCGCATGAGGCCGCTGGGCGCCTACCACCAAAGAGCATCGTCGTACTCCAAAGCGTACGCCCATACTCCATCGTTCATCTATGCGGAGCGAGCGCGGTTCGACAACCTTGCACGGCATTCTGGTTTTCGAAGCACGTTGCGTTTGGCTCCTGAAAACCGGGCTGCAAACAGAAGAAACAGGACAAGGAGGCGCCACCCACAGAAACGCGAACCGACCACCTCATTCGGTCGCCTCGAAGCCGGGTGCCTTGCGAAGCGGGTGCCGGATCACCGGGCGATCAAAGCTCAACTTAACGCGTAATCATTGTCATCGCACAGCAGCATCGTCGCACGTTTGGCATCGCAGACGCAGAAGATCAGCGATTTCAGACCGACCCGATGCTCCTGATGCCAACAGGAGCTACAACTATGGGTAAGAGGTATAACCAGCCGCCGAAGCAAACGCATCCCACGCCGAAGGAAGAAGACGATCAGAAGCAGAATCAGGATCAGAAGCAGGATCAGGATCAGCTGCAGGCACAATTGCAGGGTCAGGCCCAAGGCCAGGCGCAGGGTCAGGGGCAGTTCCAGTTCGCCGTTCAGAGCCTTGACTCCAAGAGCGAGAACGACAACGAGAACGATAACAAGAACGACAACAAGAACGAAAATACCAACGAAATCGACAACAAGCTCGACAACAAGGTCGACAACAACGTCGACAACAAGCTCGACAACAAGGTCGAGAACTCAATCGACAACAAGGTCGAGAACCACGTCGAGAACAAGGTCGATGTGGATGTCGACGTGAAGGTCGATCTGGATCTGACCGGCTATCTGCCGGAGGACAATGACATCATCGACATCGACAAGATCGAACACATCGCCGGCAGCGTGGTGATGCCTGATGTGGTCAATCAGTCTCTGAGCGACGGCAACCAGTTCAATATCGATCAGGTCAACAACCTGGTCGATAACGACAAGCTGTACGATCCGAAGGTGTCCGCGGACGACGGCAAGTTCGAATGGGATGTCAAGGCAGAGGGCGGCGAAGTCAAGTTCGACGATCCGAAGCTCGACATGAAGGGTGACGGGTCGACGTTCGGCGACGGTCTCACCGCAAGCGCTGATGCGATCGTGAGCCAGGAGGCGTTCACCCAGAACATCGTCATGGGCGCCAACATCCAGTTCAACAGCATCGAGATGACGGTCGCAGGCGACAATCTGACCGACACTCTACCAGTCTGACGCATACCGGCCCGCGCGGTTCGCCGCGCGGGCCATCCCTTTCCGACAAATATGAAGATGGGATCGAAGACCCAAGGCTCCGTCCGGCCGATGAGTGCCGGCACCTGGTAGCAGGAGGCGTCAATGGTTCCTGGCGGCGTTACCGAACAGATCGCCTACTTTGCCGGATACTTCCATCAGATCGAAGAGGTGATGAAGAACCGCTTTGTGTACGAGCAGGGTGGTATCAGTGTGCGTCCTGACGATTACACAGCGGAACTCAAGGACTTCCTGGCAAAGAACGATCTCGACGAATTCGACACAGACAAAATCCCGTTTGCGCTTCCCGCCCCGTCCGAAGCCATCCTCGATCCGTTGCTGCACGGTAATCCCATGCGGGCCCTGCCGGCGATCGAGGAGACCGACTATGACGCGGACCGCGCAGGCCGCACGTCGATGCCCAGAAAGGATTTTCCGATCTTTCTCGGACCGGAAGGGCACGGGCCGCAGAATATCTCCGTAACGTACTGGGCCGGCGGCGAGCAGCAACAGGCCGACATCAAGCAGAACAATTTCATGCTGGACGATGACCGGCTGCTAGTGGTCGATGGCAGCGGTGTCGAGGACCTCAATCAAGTCGACGCGGACGCCACTCTGGAGCGGCTTCTCGCTGAGGCAAAGGATGCGGTGCCGGATGATCTTCCCGCGTCGCAGGCGAGTACCTCCTCGATCGTGGAGTTCGTCGTCGCACGTGACGGCCATATGGCAGAAGGCGGCGATCCGAATCCGCATTCCATCGAGCCGGGCCGTTATGTGAATGGTGTGCTGACGGATCCGCCACCGGACACCAACCCGGTTGAGCCGGATCCGGTGCCAGAACTGAATCACGAGTTGAAAGGGCAGTGGGCTCTCCTTGGCGGCAACCAGGCCACCAATGGTGCGCTGATCACAGATTTCAAAGAGGGCTCGAACACGATGGTCGTGTTGGGCGACTTCTACAAGACCAATGCGGTGGTGCAGACCAACTCGTACGTTGACAACGACACGATCGAAATTTCCTCAAACAAGGTCCAGAACATCGTTGCCGGCGGCACGACCACGGACAACATTGCTGAGTTCCAGCAACATGCTGGGCCGTATGACGGCATTCCGGTGCTCTATGCGGGGCAGTTCTGGAATGTGCGGGTAGTCGATGGCGATTTCTACGACGTCAATGTCGTCGTTCAGCAGAACGTCCTGCGGGATAACGATGTGTCCGTCCAGAGCACCAGCCAGACGCACTATGAAGCCCATCTTGGCGAGAACCAACAGCTCAACGTCGCCAAGATCGGCGACGGCGATATCAAGTACGACCTGATCGTCATTGGCGGCGATTATCACGGCGCAAACTGGATTTTCCAACACAATGCCCTTCTCGATTCCGACGTCGTGAAAGCGGCCGCCTCAGGCGACGCAT
Source organism: Pseudorhodoplanes sp. (assembly GCF_035565795.1). Lineage (GTDB taxonomy): Bacteria > Pseudomonadota > Alphaproteobacteria > Rhizobiales > Xanthobacteraceae > Pseudorhodoplanes. The sequence goes on along the minus strand of NZ_DATMRV010000188.1, from coordinate 6,265 downwards.
CGGCAGTCGCCGATCAGTCGGTCAGCACAGGCGCAAATGAATTGCTCAATGAGGCCAGGATCATCAACTACGGCGACAATGTCTTCCAAAAGCCGACCGAAGACATGCAGAGCGTAGTTACCGCACTTGCCGAAGAGCAGAGTTCGCTCAGCCCGGCCTATGGCTGGTATGTCCCGGGCAACGGCTCAAGCGTACTGAATGTTCTCTACGTCACCGGCGACTATTACGACATCAACGCGATCTGGCAGACAAACGTCATCGCGGATGCGGATACTGCCGTTCAGTACCTGTCGAAAACGCCGCCAGCCGCGATCGCGGGCGATGGGAGCCTGACGCAGTCGGTTTCGACCGGCGCAAATCACATGACGAACGAAGCCATCATCGTGGATGTCGGAGCGACATCGTCGTTTGTTGGCGGTGACGTCTATCACGACACGATCCTGATCCAGGGAAACCTCGTCGGCGAGAACAACGACAAGATCACGTTCGGCGATCCCTCGGCGCTCGTGCCCGAAATTGTGGCGTTCACCGGCGAGGAATGTCCTGCCGAGGAAGTCACCGATATCCGGGCGCCGATCGTGCCCGACGATACGCTCGCAAGCATTTTGACCTGAATCTCAAGAACGCCTGCCCAACCGTTCCGGAGAAAGGGCAGACAATGGTTGATAAGGGGACGGCGTGATGGAGGGAGATCAGCGGGATCCGCGTTACGGCGATTCGGGCGATCCAGACCTTGCATCGAATGATGCTGCCGAGGAGTCGGAAAGGAATGGTTTCGAGGCCTATGAAGCCACGTCCATGAGGAATGCGACGCAGGGTGAGCAGCCCAAGGCCAAGATCGTCTCCCTGCGCGACCGCCTGAGCACCGTTGAACACGACGCGCGCGTGCTGGTCGAGGCGACTGCAGCCGCCTTTGTCGGACCCGTTGTCGGAGAGACATCGCAAGCGGCCGTACCCGCGAAAGATGCCATGCCATCCGGCGCGCCGGTCAAGCCGCAGGCCTCGAGCGGAGCGGGCGTTGAACCTGCATGGGAATCTCAGAGCCAGAGCAAGCCCAATGGAGGTGCTGCTGGCGCGGGCGCGGCTGTGTCCGCGAAATCCGGGTTGGATACAAAGATTAGTGCGAACGGCAGCGGCCGTCCGCCGAAAGCGCCCACCAGCGCCGGAAATGGAGGTGGCGGTGGTAAGGGATCTGCCCCTCTCGAGCAGCGATCAGAGGACAGCGATTTCCGAGAGGTCTTGCGAAAAGGTCTCGCGGTGTGCCGCCGGAATCTCGTTACCGTTGGAATCTTCTCGGTAGCGACCAATCTCCTGCTCCTCAGCATTCCGATCTACCTTTTCAATATGTCGGATCGTGTGCTCACCAGTCGCAGCACCGACACGCTGATCATGCTGACAATTGTAGTCATCGGTGCGATCGGTTCGCATGTTCTGCTCGATATGATGCGGCGCTTCATCCTGATGCGCATCGCGGTCGAGGCGGAAAGCAAGCTCGGCGCGCCCGTCCTCAGCGCTGCGGCAAAGTCGGCGCAAAGCGGATCGATACGCGAATTCCAGACCGTGGCTGATCTGCAGCAACTGCGCGGATTCATCACCGGTCCGGTCATTCTGACGATGTTCGATGCTCCGGTGTCGCCGGTCTATCTGCTGGTGGTGTTCCTGATCCAGCCGCAACTCGGATTCATCGTAGCGACCTCCGGACTTTTGCTCATTGTTATTGCGCTGCTTAATCAGAAGGTGACCGCGGTCGCTTTCGCCAAGGCCAATGCCTATGCGACGCGTGCCAATCTTCAGGCCGAATCGATGGCCCGCAATGCTCAGGTGGTCAATGCGATGGGCATGATCCCCGAGGGCGTACGATACTGGGGCAGAGAGACCGTCGAATCCCTCAAAGCTCAGGTCGAGGGTCATGACCGCAACATCATCATGACGGGCCTGTCGAAGTTTCTTCGTCTCCTGACGCAGGTCATGATCCTCGCATGGGGTGCCGTGCTCGTTCTCGACAGTCAGGTGACGGGCGGCATGATCATTGCTGCGTCTATCGTCGCCAGCCGCGCGCTTGCGCCGCTTGAAGGCACGATCGAGGGCTGGCGCAGCTTCGTTTCGGCCAGGACCGCTTACGCTCGCGTCAAGTCGCTCCTGCAGAATTCTCCTCTCAACATGGCGCGCCTCCGCCTGCCGCGTCCGGAGGGCCGGCTCAATGTCGAACGCGTGCTGTATGTTCCGCCGCCGAACAAGAAAGTGATCCTGAACGGCGTCACGTTTCAGCTCGATCCGGGGGAGTCACTCGCCATCATCGGTTCGTCAGGCACCGGAAAATCCACGCTAGCGCGCATGCTCGTCGGATCGATATCGCCGACCGCCGGCAACGTGCGGCTGGATATGATGGACCTGCGCAACTGGGATCCGCGTCAGTTTGGTGAAAGCGTTGGTTATCTCCCGCAGGATGTCCAACTGTTCCCGGCGTCGATCAAGCAGAATATCGCACGCATGCGGGAAGATGCGACTGACGACGCGATCTTCGATGCCGCGGAAATGGCTGACGTCCACGAGATGATATCGGAATTCGCACAAGGTTACGAAACGCAAATCGCCATCGACGGCAGCCCGCTGTCCGGCGGACAGAAGCAGCGGATCGGACTGGCGCGCGCGTTTTATGGCAATCCGCGCTTGATCGTGCTGGACGAGCCGAATTCGAACCTCGACTCTCGCGGTGAACGTGCTTTGGCGGATGCTTTGCTTCGCGCCAAGAAGCGCAACCTGACTGTCGTTACCATCACACAGCGTCCGGCGCTTCTGCGAAGCGTCGACAAGATCATGATTCTCAACAACGGATCCGTCCAGGCGTTCGGAAAGCGGGACGAACTTCTGCCGCTTCTCGCCAACGGCAAGGCGCTGAACGGCAGCAAGTCGCCGATCGATGATGCGCCAATGATGGATTCGTAGCGGATAGGGCTAGCCATGTCATACGGTACAGCAGGCGACAAGATGTGGTACGCGAGCGTTCCGCGGTCGGCAAAGATGCACACGCTCTTTGGTGCCGTCGTGCTTGCGGCGACTGTGCTGGGCTTCGGCGTATGGGGCGGTACCGCTCCGATTGCGGGTGCGGTGGTCGCGTCGGGTGTTTTCGTTGTCACCGGGCAGAACAAGATCATCCAGCACCTTGAAGGCGGGGTGATCCGTGACATCGCGGTGCGTGAAGGTGACAGGGTCGAGCCGCAGCAGGTTCTGATCAATCTCGATGACACCACGCCGAAGGCGGAATTGCGTCGCCTGGAGCTGCGGTTTGCGCGCCTTCAGGCCATGTCGGCACGCCTTGAAACCGAGATGAAAGAGAAGGACGAACTCGAAATGCCGGCCGAGGTTCTCGCGGCTGCGGATGACCCCGATATCGGCCCCATCCTGGAGAGCCAGCGGCTCACCTTCGAGGCGCGTCGACAGTCGCTGAAGAGTGAAATCGCAACGATCAAGGACGGCATCAATGCGCTCCAGGAGCGCGTGGAGGGTTCAAGGCTGCAGATGGCCGGCGTGAAAGAACAGCTTCGGCTGCTCGGCGAGGAAATAGACGCCAAAACCCAGTTGCTGAAAAGCGGGTTCGTGCGCAAGCCGGAATTGCTGGCGTTGCAGCGCTCCGAAGCCAACCTGCAGGGAGAACTCGGGCGTCTTCAGGGCGAAATGGGCGATGCGAAAGAACGCATGGCGCGCGGCTGGGAGCAGATCGCCGCAGCGCGCAAGGCAGCCATCAAGACAGCAGCCGAACAGCTTCACGACGTGCGAGCGGAGCTCAACGACGTGCGCGAGCGCATTCGAACCGCGCGTGGCGTGCTTGACCGCATGCAGATCGTCGCGCCGGTGAAGGGCGTCGTCGTCAAGCTTCGCTATCACACGTCTGGCGGCGTCATCGAGGCCGGCAAGAACATCATGGAAATTCTGCCGCTGCAGACGGAGGTGATCATCGAAGTCCGCATCCGCCCGCAGGATATCGATCACGTCAAAGCGGGACAGCACGCGATGGTCCGCCTCAATGCGCTCAATCAACGGCTTACGCCGATGATTGGCGGACATGTGGTCTACGTTTCGGCGGATGCCGTTCCCGATGAGAAGAAGGGCGGGCAGTTATCCCCCAGCGACATTTATCTTGCGCGGATCGCACTCGATCCGAAGGAAGCGACGTCGATACCAGGTTTTACACCGACACCCGGCATGCCGGCTGAGGTGTACATCACCACCAGTGAACGGACCTTCTTTGAATACGTCACGCGACCGATCCGGGACAGCATGGCCCGGGCGTTCCGCGAGAACTGAAGGCTCAACGAGATTGATCCCGGCTTTCCCCTAGCCCCAACCTCCAAGCACGGGATCAAGTGGCTGGCTCCATTCCCCCCTGGAGCCAGCCGCCCCTCCTCTCAAAGAGGAGCGTGACTGACGATCAGGGAGGGGTAGTCCTCGGAATTACTTGATCGGATGGCAGGGGACGGGCGGCAGCGCATGGGGGCAGTTGGGACGCAAATTATGAGTGCAGCTCGAATAAGGTCTGCATGGCACACTCAACGAGGCCCTCTATGATTCGAAAAAATGGCGCTAGGACGTCTGATCCGGGGTGGCGAACATATCGTTCGCGATGATTGCGACTTCCGTTCTGTTCCTTGCACGCAACTTTTTCATGATGTGGCGCACATGCACCTTAACCGTGCCTTCGCGCATGTTCAGCTCATATGCAATCTGCTTGTTGGCCTTGCCTCGACGCAAGGCGACGAGCACTGCGAGCTGACGCGCAGTAAAAAGAACCTTCTTGCTTACATCGTAATGCGGTGGCGTCGACGCGCTTGGTGCCCGGGAGTCGAGCAGGGCGCTGGTTGGGGCGAATGTGCCGCCGGCGCCCACGAGCCGCATAGCTTCGAGGGCGACGTTCAGCGTGACGCTGGTTGGAATGTAACCGCGGACGCCGCATTTCAGCGCGGAAACGACGCGGCTGGTGTCTTCGGAATCGGAGAGGATGACGACCGGCGCGCCGGTCTTGTTGCCATTCAGGCGCGAGAGATTCTCGCCAATTTCAGAATCATCGGCATTCTGGGTCTGAAGGCTGAACAGAATGAGGATCGGGACATACTGGCCCGCCGTCTCCAGCCATTCCTCAATACTGCCGAACGAGAGAATGGTGCAGCCGAGGTCGATTTCCCTCAGGCATTTGACCAGGCAATCGCGAATAAGGAGCCGCTGTTCAATGACAACGATCGCGGCGGTCTGCTGGTCAGCAAAAAGTGCGTCTCCATTGACCAGCTGATTGCCGGTCAAAATGGTAGCAGGAGTTTCGTAAGACGGATCAATCTCTGCTCGAGACGTCGGCCGGGTCGTTGAACCTGTACGCGGTACCATGAATGCGCTCCCTAACTATCGCTCTCGTGTCGCGTGTCATGCTCTCTTCCTCGTTCAAAAAAGCCGTTTCAAACCCCCGCCAGCGTTTGTGGCACGTGGATCTGAACGCCATTCCGGTATGTTTGTTAGGAGTCTTATGGCCGCAAAGCGTTCTGCTTCGCAGCGCGACACATATAACCGGCTTGCCGGCAACGTTGCCCTGCAACCCGTCTTTTATGTTGAGATTAACGTTATGACCGGAGATGGAGACAACAGAAGTCCGCGTCGCGGGGGAACACCGTTGAGGTGATCGTTCTCGCACTTGCACACGCAAACTCGACGCTACGCGTTTCACAGCCAGCCCTTTCCCTGCTGGTACGGGACACAAAATTTACTGACACCTACTGGTATTGTCGGGGTTCCAAGGTCACAACAAAAAGGCACTTTCCACGTCGAAAACGTGAGCTTTTCAAGCTGTTGATAAAATTACAGTATTTTTTGGCAATTTGGTGAAAAATATGTCTCAAACACGACCTTGTGAGGAAGATCGCGCCAAAATTGTGCGGACGCTAGCGAGCGGGCAGCGGTCGGTCTTTACTGTTTCTGGTTGTTGGACTTCTTCTGCTTTCGTTCGGTCGAAGTGTCATCTGCCGCGCTGCTCGACGAAGGATCGCCATTCGTGCGATTGAGATGCTGCTCGAGCTTCGGCAGAAAATCCCAGATCTCGCGATTGAGACTCTTCAAGCCCTGAATCGTTTCGATCATCTCCTTCATTCGCGCGTCGTCCATCGGCTTCACATCGCCAAACTGCAATTGCTTGCGCGTCTCGACGATGCGGATCGAGTGTGTGTGTGTGATGTCGCCGCGCGCGTTCACCGTGTACATACAGTGATTGAACTCGTTTCGAATG
>NZ_DATMRV010000187.1:0-3446 GCF_035565795.1 Pseudorhodoplanes sp. | reverse complement strand
AGCTTCAGCTTGACGCGGCCAACTTCCCGCTCGGGGCGGTGCTCGAGGGCGGCACCTGGGCGGCCGGACGACGTCTCGCCAATGCCAGGCGTCCGGGCGGGGCACCACCGATTCATGTTATCAGCGACGGCACTGTGTTTTAGCCATTTCGAGGATCGCCGGTTCTTTGGAGTTCAATATGCGCGGCGTCACTATCGTCGATCATCCATTGGTGCAGCACAAGCTGACCTTGTTGCGCGACAAGAACCGCTCGACCAAAGCGTTCCGCGAACTGTTTTCCGAGATCGGCAATCTGCTCTGTTACGAAGTCACGCGCGATCTCCCGCTCGAGATGATCGACATCGAGACGCCGTTCGCGTCGATGAAGTCGCCGATCCTGTCCGGCAAGAAGCTGGTCCTCGCGCCGATCGTGCGCGCGGGCATGGGCTTTCTCGAGGGCATGCTCGAACTCGTGCCCGCCGCGCGCGTAGCTCACATCGGGCTCTATCGCGATCCGCGCACGCTTGTGGCCGTGGAGTATTTCTTCAAGGCGCCCGAGGACATCGCCGAGCGCCTCGTGCTGGTGCTGCATCCGATGCTGGCGACCGGCAATTCGGCGGTCGCTGCTGTCGACCGGCTCAAGGAAGCCGGAGCGAAGTCCGTGCGGATCGTGTGTCTCCTTGCGACGCCGCAGGGCATCGACAAGGTGCAAGCACATCATCCCGACGTGCATATCTGGACGGCGGCGATCGATGAGGAACTCGATGCTTCAGGTTACATCGTGCCGGGCGTCGGCGATGTCGGCGACCGGATGTACGGGACGAAGTGATTTTCCTTCTTACCTCCCCCTTTCAGGGGGGAGTTCCGACCGTCGCGACCGCGCCTCATACTCCGCTCATTCCCGCGAAGGCGGGAATCCAGAAAGGATTGGGTCCCTGCCTTCGCGGGGTACGCACGACCTGGACTAATCCTTCTTCATCGCCGCCAGCAGCGCGTTCCACTTGTCGATATCGGCGCGGATGAATGTCTCGAATTCCTTCGGCGTTCCGCCGAGCACGTCGATCCCTTGCGTCGACATCGCTTTTGTCACGACCTCGGTCTTGAGCGCGTCGTTTGCCGCTTTCGACAGCTTCTCGACCACATCGGCGGGCGTGCCGGCCGGCGCCAGAAGTCCGATCCAGATTCCCACATCGAAACCTGGCATGCCGGCCTCGTCCATCGTCGGCAATTCGGGCATGATGCCCGCGCGCTTCGGCTGCGCGATGGCGAGCGCCTTCAGCTTGTCGTTCTTCACATGCGGGGCGAGCGTCGCCGCGACGTTGAACATGAGCGTGATGCGTCCGGCGAGGAGGTCGGTCAAAGCCTGGTTGCTGCCGCCCTGATAGTGCACGGCCACAATCTTCGTTCCGGCCTTCTGGTTGAACAGTTCCGCGGCGAGATGGCTTGCGGTGCCGGAGCCCGAGGTGCCGAAGGTCAGGCTGTCAGGCTTGCTCTTGGCGAGCGCTATCACGTCCTTCAGCGTCCTGGCCTGCACATCGGGATGCGCCACCAGCATGTTCGGTACGACGCCGAGCAGCGCAACCGGCGCCATCTGTTTGGAAAGATCGAAGCCCGATTTGGTCTGCGCCGGATTGAGCGTCTGCGCGACCGTCGCCATGAACAGCGTGTAGCCGTCAGGCGCTGCGCGTGCGACCGTATCGGCCGCGATCATCGAGGAATTGCCGGGCCGGTTTTCCACAACGACCGGCTGACCGAAAACCTGCTCCATGTGTTTTCCGACCAGTCGCGCCAGCGTATCGGCCGTTGAGCCCGGACCGAAGCCGACAAGGATGCGAATCGGGCTCGACGGATAGGTTTGTGCGAAGGCGGGCGCCGACACCGCCGTCAGGGCGGCAGCCAGCAGCAGCGAGGCGAAGCGTGACGACATTGTTCCTCCCGGACACAGCCGGTTGATCCGGCATGTTGTGCGTTTGCGCCATCTTGGCTGTGGCGCAGGGAACCGGTCAAACCTTTTGCCTGCGTTTTCTCGATCGTTTTGCCGCATGCCGCGCGGCTTTTCGGAGCGCGAAACATGGTGACGGGTAATGTTGACCTGTCAAACGTGTGATTGACATAGCAACTACGCGGGTTTTTACGTCGGCTCAGAAAAAGGACGCTGCCGGATGCAACTGCCGCTCAAGGACATCACTGTCATCGAACTTGGCCACAGCGTCGCTGCGCCGATCGCCGGGATGATCCTGGCCGAGCTTGGCGCGACCGTCGTGAAGGTCGAAAATCCCGGCGGCGGCGACGATGCGCGGAACTGGGGCCCGCCTTTCATGCATGGAGCGGCGAGCACCTTCCAGTCGATCAACCGCAACAAGCATTCCATCGCGGCCGACATGAAGGATCCGGCGACGCTGGAGACTCTCCGTCGCTTTATCGTCGAGAAGGCCGATATCGTGGTGCAGAACATGCGCCCCGGTCTCGTCGAGCGATATGGTCTGGATGCGGCCACGCTGCGCGCGCGGAAGCCCTCGCTGATCTATTGCAACATGACCGCGTTCGGTTCGGCAGGGCCGATGAAGGACGCGCCCGGCTACGATCCGTTGCTGCAGGCCTTCGGCGGACTGATGAGCGTGACCGGTCATCCCGGCCAGGAGCCGGTGCGCACCGGCCCCTCGATCATCGATCAGGGCGCCGGCATGTGGGCGGTTATCGGCATCCTGACAGCGCTGCTGCGCCGCAAGGATGGCGGCGATGGCTGCGTGGTCGATACCTCGCTGTTCGAGACCGCGCTGTCGTGGATGTGCATGCATGTCGCGCGCTACCTCGCATCGGGCCAGGTGCCGGGGCCCGGCGGCTCCGAGAATGGCGGCATGGCGCCGTACAAGGCTTACGAGGCGAGCGACGGATGGGTCGTCATCGCTGCCGCCAACGACAATCTATTCCGCCGGCTCGCGGGTGCACTCGGACATCCGGAATGGCCACAGGACCCGCAGATGGATACGAACGCAAACCGCGTACGCAATCGTCAACGCGTCAACGCTGCCGTGGCCGAGGTGATCATCACAAAGCCGCGGCAGTATTGGCTGGATACGCTTGCTGCGGTGTCGGTGCCTTGTTCTGCGCTGCAGACGCTCGACGAGGTGCTGAGCCATCCGCAGACTGAGGCGGTCGGCATCGTTCAGGAGAGCGCCGATCGTAAATTCAAGCTGGTCGGCCTGCCGCTGCAATTCGACGGCGAACGTCCGGCGTTCCGCAAGAATCCGCCGGCGCTTGCGGAAGACAACGACATGCTGCTGCAGCACAACGAGAAGCGCCACTCGTAAGCGCAAGGGCGCAGGGGGCGCAACAAGAAGGACAACAACATGGATGCCATCAACACTGACGCGCTGAATGTTTCGGTCCCGCTCGGCGAGGACTATCCGGATATCCGCGAAGGCGTGCGCGCGATCTGCAAGAAATATCCGGGCGAATACTGGCGC
>NZ_DATMRV010000186.1:0-3122 GCF_035565795.1 Pseudorhodoplanes sp. | reverse complement strand
CCGGCCGCTGAGCCTCGTTCGCGCGCCGCGCGGCGTCGGCGGTGAGACCTTCTATCAGAAGCACGCGTCCGAAGGCTGGCCGGACGAGTTCAAGGCGATCTCGATCCGCGAAAAATCGGGCACGGACAAATATCTCTATATTGAGGATGAGCGCGGGCTGGTCGCCGCCGCACAGATGAGCGTGCTGGAGCTGCATATCTGGTGCAGCCATGTCGACGAGGTCGAGAAGCCGGATCGCATGGTGTTCGATTTCGATCCCGACGAGGGGCTGGGCTTCGAGCATGTCCGCAACGCCGCGAAGCAGATGCGCGGCATGCTCACCGAGGTCGGTCTGCAATCCTTTCCGATGGTGACGGGAGGGAAGGGCGTGCACGTCGTGGTGCCGCTGAAACGCGGGCACAGCTGGGACGAACATCGCGCATTCTCCGAGGCGCTGGCGCGCGTGATGGCCGAGCAATTTCCCGACCGCTTCGTTGCCAACATGTCGAAGGCAAAGCGGACCGGGAAGATCTTCGTCGATTATCTGCGCAACCAGCGCGGCGCGACTGCGATCTCTCCGTTCTCCACGCGCGCGCGCAAGGGTGCATCGGTTGCCGTGCCGGTGTCGTGGGAACGCCTCGCGCGGCTCGACAGCGCGCATCCGGTCGCGGTCGGAGAGGTGAAGCGGTTCGTCGGATCAAAGGACCCGTGGCCCGGCTATTTCGAGTTGAAGCAGGTCCTGCCCAAGCTGAAGTGAGGCTCCGCCGTGCCGTTGCGCAGGGGGCGGAGGCATGTTAAGAACAAAAAGTGAACATGGGGCTGCGGTACTGGCGTTGCCTACAAGTCGGGCCTTGAACGGAGCGAAGCCGCCGCCAGTTGTGGAAAAGGGATTTTCGGCGCGGCTTCTGCAAGCGGCGAGGCAGGCTTCGCACTAGGGTGCGTCGAATTGGGAAGCGCAGACTGCGCGGTGTCCGGAACGGGAGAATGTGCGATGGCGGGTTCGGTAAACAAGGTGATCCTGGTTGGGAATCTCGGAAAGGACCCGGAAATCCGGCGTACGCAGGACGGCCGCCCGATCGCCAATCTGTCGATTGCGACCTCGGAGACCTGGCGCGACAAGGCGACCGGCGAGCGCAAGGAAAAGACCGAGTGGCACCGCGTGGTGATCTTCAGCGAGCCGCTCTGCCGTGTGGTCGAGCAATATCTGAAGAAGGGCGCCAAGGTGTATATCGAGGGGGCGCTGCAGACCCGGAAATGGACGGACAAGGACGGCGTCGAGAAATACTCGACCGAGGTCGTGCTGCAGGGCTTCAACTCGCAGCTCACCATGCTTGACGGCCGCAGCGGCGGTGGTGGCGATCGCGTGTCAGATTATGGCGGCGGCAGCGACTTCGGTTCGAGCGGTCCCTCGTCGTCCGGCGGCGGACGCAAGCCTGCGATGGCTGGCGGCGGCGGTCGCGACATGGACGACGAGATCCCGTTCTAGGCGGTTCGCCCCGAAGTGCGGACCGGATTTGCCGTCCGCTCATTCCCTCTGGCTGATAATTACACGGCCGCAGCTCTGGTAAGGAACGCCGGATTGTCGCCGTGATGCGCGCGTGCGAGACTTTCGCATGGCCAGTCTCGCAACCGTTCTCCTGAATGCGCTGAAGGCACATGGCGCCCATGAAATCTTCGGTATTCCCGGCGATTTCGTGCTGCCGTTCTACAAGGTGATCGAGCAGTCCGGCATCCTGCCGCATTACGAATTGAGCCACGAACCCGCGGTCGGATTTGCGGCGGATGCCGCGGCGCGCTTCCACGGTGGCATCGGCGTTGCGGTCGTCACCTATGGCGCGGGCGCGTTCAACGTCGTCAACGCGGTCGCCGGCGCTTATGCCGAGCGCTCGCCGGTCGTCGTCATTGCCGGCGCACCGGGAGCGCGTGAACGGCAGAGCGGGCTCCTGCTGCATCATCAGGCGGCGACCGTCGATACGCAGCTCGCGGTGTTCCGCGAGATCACCAGCGATCAGGCGGTGCTGACCGATGCTGCGACCGCGCCCGCGAAGATCGCGCGCGTACTGCGGTCGGCACGCGAGCGTGCACTTCCGGTCTATATCGAAATCCCGCGCGACATGGTGGATGTCGAATGCGCCGCCGTGCCCATGCTGCCGCGCGCTGCGGTCGATCAGGAAGCGCTGGCGGAATGCGCGAGCGAGGTGCTGGCGCGGATGGCGGCGGCGGAACGTCCGGTCATCGTGGTCGATGTCGAAATCCGCCGTTACGGCATCGAGGACAAGGTTGCGCTGCTGGCGCGCCGGCTCGGCATTCCGGTTGTGACCACCTTCATGGGGCGCGGTCTTCTTGCGGATGCTCCCGATGTCGTGACAGGGACCTATCTCGGTGCGGCGGGGGCGGCCGAAATCACAAGCCTTGTCGAGGAGGCCGATACGCTTCTTCTGCTCGGCGTAATCCTCTCCGATACCAATTTTGCGCTGTCGGGACGCAAGCTCGATCCGCGCCGCACAATGCTGGCGATCGATCGCGAGGTGCGGGTCGGTCATCACGTCTATCCCGGCGTCCCGCTCGACGATCTGGTCGAAGCGCTGGTGACCTGGGCCCCGGAAGCGCCGCGTCCGCTCGCCGTCGCGCGGCCTCAGATCATCTATCCGCGCGGTCTTGAGGCCGACGACACGCCGGTAGTGCCATCCGACATCGCCTGCGCCATCAACGATCTGTTCGACCGGCATGGCACGATGCCGATGACGGCGGACATGGGCGACTGCCTGTTCACCGCGATGGAGATCGAGAATACAGAGCTTGCAGCCCCCGGCTATTACGCCGGCATGGGTTTCGGTGTGCCAGCTGGCATCGGCGTCGCTGCGGCCATTGGCGAGCGGCCGGTGATCCTTGTCGGTGACGGCGCGTTCCAGATGACCGGCTGGGAGCTCGGCAATTGCCGCCGCTACGGCCTTGATCCGGTCGTCGTGCTGTTCAACAATTGCTCATGGGAAATGCTGCGGGTGTTCCAGCCCGAGTCGAAGTTCAACGATCTTTCGGACTGGAATTTCGCGGCAATCGCCCCGTCGCTCGGCGGCCATGGCGTACGCGTCACGACGCGCCGCGAGTTGCGCGACGCACTGGATGCGGCGGTCGCGCGCCGC
>NZ_DATMRV010000185.1:0-8601 GCF_035565795.1 Pseudorhodoplanes sp. | reverse complement strand
CAGGACAGGCTTGTCAAACCGAATCCCCCTCCATATAGGGCGCACTCTGCCCGTCAGGGCTGCTCCCCGATAGCTCAGCGGTAGAGCATTCGACTGTTAATCGAATGGCCGTAGGTTCGAATCCTACTCGGGGAGCCACTTTTCGCCGCGAAATTTGTCCTTATTTATCGGGCACTTACGGACAGGCGAAAGCGCACGGCAAAGCATCCGCAAATTGCAGATCACATAGCCTATTGAAATAAGGGCGATTTTTCAGCGATCGTGGTGTTCGAATCCGGCTTGGGGTTGAGGCCAATTTCCGGAAGCCCATGCTGGCGACGAACACCGTCGAGACGATCAGTTCCCCATCAGCGAATGCGCCTCCTGCGAGGCTCGCGGAGGCCAAGCGTTCAACCTCATCCGATGACTACTCAGCATCTGATGACGTGACCTCGGTACTGACCGAGGCGCTGTCCTGCGTTTTGCGCGCCGCCTCCCTGTCCCATTGGTGCAGCAGCTTGAAAGTCGCGACCAGCCGTTGAAGCATCACTTCGGCTTCACCATCGGTCGGCTTTTTGCCGGTACGCTCTTCGGCCAAGGTAGCCATCTGATCGACAAGGCCCTGGCTCGGCTTGTAGTCATGCAATTCAATCGGACCGCGCTCCGGCGCGACCCTATTTCTCTTCTTGGACACCAAGGCTCTTTCATGATTGCCCGGTCGGGTTACGAGCGGGAGGGAGGAATACGGCACGTTGCCCGCCGAATGGCAGGTCGTATTGAAAAATGCAATACAACCTGCTATCTGGACCTTCGGAGGTACTCATGCCACACCAAGCCCAACGCAAGCCGCATCCGCTTTCAATGCGACTGCCCGACGCCGACCTCGCCATCATCGACCGCGCGGCACGGTTGCGGGGCCACTCGCGCACCGACTTCGTGCGCGACGCTGCCGTGCGTGCGGCTGAGGAAGTGTTGCTGGAGACGACGTTGATCCGCATGAGTCCGGCCGGCTTCGACGCCTTCATGGCTGCCGTGTCTGGCCCCGCCGCGCCTGTTCCAGGAATGGTCGAGCTGTTCCGGCGCGCTGCCCCCTGGGAAACAAGCAATCCGGCAGACGCGAGCTAGGCTTTGCCCCTATCTGGCCCGGAGCCGCTGACGGCCACGCACGAAATAGCGGAATTCTCCTGCGGCAAGCCGTCGCTGGATCGTTGGCTCAAGACGCGAGCGTTTTCCAACCAGGAGAAAGGCTTCACGGCGGTGATGGTCGTGCATGAGGCCGGCCGTGTGGTCGGCTATTACGGCCTTGCGCCGACAGCAGTCATACCGGGACGGCTTCCCCGCTCGATCCGCACCGGACAGCCGCCCGATCCCGTTCCCTGCCTGTTGCTGGGCCAACTCGCGACGGACAGTAACTGGGCAGGCAAAGGCATCGGATCGGGCCTGCTCAAGCACGCCCTCCACCGCTGTGTCACCGCCGCTCGCCTCATCGGCGGGCGGGCATTGATCGTCAACGCCGTGGATGACGAAGCGGCCGCTTTTTGGACCCGCCGAGGGTTTGTCCCCACCAAAGATGACCCACTGACGCTATTCCGCTCGATCGCCGACATCGCAGCATCCATCGAAATGGCGTAGCAAGGGCGGATATTGGGCCGACTGCGGCCTATCGACTTTCGGCATTGTGATACGCGAAAGCGGACGCGGCCCGGTCTGCTGGACTGACCGTGGTTTAGCGGCAAGAATGCCGCAATAATGGAACATCATGGCCGACGACACCGGCTCACCGCACGATATTCAACTGCTGACAGCCCCAGATGTAACGGTCGCCCCCGCCAATCGTCGCCGAGTCCAGGCAATTAGGCAGTTGCGAAATTCGATTTCCTCGGATTTAGAAAGAAGCGTACGGGGGTCGCGAAATCGTCACGCGATTGCGCATGGTCAGGATCATAGTGAAGGATGTCGTTCGCGAAGTGCATCGCGTCGGCCTCGACAAGCTGATCGCCCGCGCCCTGGACATTCCGGCGACGTGCATCGAAGACGACGAGATAGCCGCGGGTCGCGGTACTAGAGCTGTGCCGCACCTCGCGATCGAGATAGTCGGCCAGTTGGTCCGCTCCTTCCTGCGCGCGCGGCGGTCCATAGTCGGTGTAGGTGGGCTGCGGCGTCGGGTTGCGGGACCGCGCGGTGGACCGTCCGAGCCATTTCACCTCGATCAGCGCCGCCGCGCCGGAAGCGAACCATTCGACGCGAACGTCGACCGGCTTGGTCTCGTCGGTGTTATGTTCGGGCCGGGCATTTGCGTCGCGCAGGACCAATTGCAGCGCCTGGATGAGCGAATCCCGCATGATCGATTCGGGCCGGTTGACGAGAACCAACCGCGGGCCATCGACGCCGCCCTCCCAGACATCTGCCAGGATGCGGCATTTCGTTTCCCGAGCAAATTCGCTGTAGCGCGAAAGCGCCTCCTCAAGACTGCTCAGCGTCGCATTGGCGAAGTTGCTGGCGAGGATCGGCGAGACCTTCTGGACATAGTCGTCGTGATCCTTGGCAAGAATCCGATCGACGCCATTGTCGTAGCGATAGACCAGCGCGTCGGCGGCAGCCGCCTTGAGATCGATATCGGATGCGAGTTGAAGGAAACGGAAGGTGCCGTTCGGCACCAGCTCGATCAGGCAGTGCGCGCTGGCGTCCGCGCCGGCAAGCGCGGTGCCGAGTTCCTCGTAAGTCTGGAAAACCGACGGTGCGCCCCACGCAGCGATCATCGGCACCGACGGCGTCGCGTTCATGCCGATCATCACCGTCAGCGTCCCGTGCAGGCTTTCGGGCGGATAGCGCTGATAGATGAGCTTGACGGCATCGAGGAGCGCGGTGATCGCGCGCGCGCCCGGCTCACCGAACGCCTCGCTCGCGTGCGGGAGATAGGCCATGCGCACCAGCGCCTGGACATTTTCGAGGTTAATCAACGGGCGCGTCCTCCGTCCGCAGAATCCGCGCGGACAGCCAGATGACCGCGGGCGACAGCAGATCCTTCACGTCGGCACCGAGCACCGAACTGACGATGCCATATTCCTCGTAGAGCAGTTCGATGTCGTCGGCCTGGAGCAGGAGCCGCCGCTGGCCTAGCCGGACCGAGGCGAGCCCCGGCGTCTGGCCGATCGCATGGCGGATCGAGCCGACCGGAAGCGCGAGCGCGCATTGCGTCGCTGCGCGCAGCCACTGGCGCCGGGCGGCCCAAGAACCAAAGGTTAGAAGGCTGCCGATCTCCGCCGCCAGCTCGTCGTGGCGCGCGCTCATAAAGCCCGCTCCATCCTCGTCGACTAAGCCGCGCGCGACAACCATCGACCGGGCCGTTTCGAACTGAACACTGAAAGGGAATCCTTCGGACGTGACCGCGAACGAATAGCCCCAATCGCCAACCGCCTGGCCTTTGAAGAGGCCGAGGATGCAGCCGAGATAGGCGTAGAGATGGGCCTCGATGATCGTCATCGGCATGACCGACGCCGGCGCATCGGCCGCGATCGCCACGGCGTCGAAATACGCTTCGGGAATGATGTCGTCCGCGCTGGTCAAGTGAGCGCCGCGTCGATCGCGTCATAGGCTTGGGTGAACAACGCTTCCTCGGTCTGCTGCACCTCGCTCAGGTCGGTCCAGTCGGTCATGCGCACGATCTGCATCCCCGCGCTTTTCTGAAGCCCGGCGAGACGCAGCACGAGCTGCGAGCTGCGCAAGTTGGCGGTCATCAGCACGCGATTGCCTTCGGCGACGAACTTCGAGAACATCGAGCCCGCGCGTGCCTCATAGGCGATGTCGAGCGAGCCTTCGGGCGTGTCGACCAGGAGCGTGGCGGCGCCGTCCGCCAAATATTCCGACAGCGCCATGCGCAGTGCGATATCGATGAAGAAGCGCTGGCTCTCCGACACGGTATCGGGCTGCGCGCGCAACTGGTCGTCCATGCGCATGCGCAGGCCGAAGCCGGAATCGTTTGCGCCCTGGCGATGCTCCAACTCGACGTCGATTGGCAGTCCGATGAAGTCCTCGGCGAGCTCGCGGAACCTGGGGACGAAGCGCTCGGAACCCGCCTCATACTGCGCCTTGAGCACCTTTTCGTGGACGCGAAGCTGATCGCGCAGCTCGTCGCGTTTTTTGTAGTGCGCCTCGCTCTGAGCAAGAAATTCCTGGCGCTCCTTCTCAAGCTTGTCGATTTCCTGCTGGATCGCGGAGAAGCTGGAACCGCTCTGCACTTTGGCGAGACCCGCCGCTTCCTTCTCCTCGAACTGCCTAAGCTCCGCCGCCGCCGCCTCCTCGCTCGCCTGGGCGGCGGCGAATTCGTCGCTGATCCGTGCGCGGCTGTTCAGGATCGTGGCGAGGTCGTCGCGGATGCGTGCGATCTCGCGATCGAGACGCTGCAATTGCGTAATCGCGCCGGCATCGGCGCCAGATCGGTCGAGAACACTGTCGCACAAGGGGCAATCGCCCTTGTCGAGAGCGGCCTGGACCTTCGCCGCGACATGGACAGTTCCGCAAAGCGCGCAGCGATCTTCCGACAGGGTAGCGCGGACGATCGGATGATGCTGGACTGAAGAGGATTGCTGCAGCCGGCTCGAGAATAGGCGGCGGTATTCGAGCTGGGTTTCGGTGAGCGACGCGCTGAGATCGGTCCATTTGAGGTCCGCGTCGCGCAACTCGGTCTGCTTGCGCCGCATGCGTTGCTCGGCTTCGGCCTGCCGGGCGACAAGCGCGTCGTGCTGAGCCTGAAGCTCGGCGCCGGTCGTATGGTCGTCGGTTTCGGTGCCCTTGAGCAGGTCGGCGAGCTGCTTGATGCGATCGGCGACATGCCGCGCGGAAAAGCGGACGTTGCGGCCGCGCGAGCTTTCCCTGTCCATATCGCGCTGGAGCTTGTCCGCGGCCTTGGCCGCGACCGGATCGGCACCGAACGCGAGATACAGCGCGTTGGTGAGCGCCGCGTCGTCCCACATCAAAAGATGTCGGCCTTCGTCGAAAGTGGCGACGAAATGCATGAGGAAGACGAACTGCGCGAAATCCTCGAGGCCGGCCAGCGCGAGAACCTTGGCCTGGTAGAGGCCAGTCAGATCGCTGCCATCATCGTCGCTCGATTGGTGAGTGTCGGTCACGCCGGAGGCGAGGTCGCCGATCACCAGGCGGGTGACGCCTGCAGTGCCGAACAGGTCGCGGGTGACGCTCAGGGTGGTCGACGGCCAGGCGAGGTCGACGGTGACGCTCGCGATCGGGCGGGCATGCTCGCTGATGCGGCCGCTGAAATAGTCGTCGGCGCGATCGGCGCGCCCGGCGTTGCGGAGATAATCCTGGGCCGACTGGAACTTGCGGCTGGGATCGGGGATCGCGCCGGTGATCGCGAAATTGATCGTGTTCAGGAAGGTGGATTTGCCAAGGCCATTGGCGCCGATCAGGCAGAAGACCGGACGTTCGATATCGACGCGGGCATTCGGCTCGTTGGAATAGAGGTCGAAGTTGGCAAGCGCGACCCGCGCGATCGTGGGCAGGGAAATCTTGCGATCGGCAATGTCAGGCACCCGGCATCTCCCCCCGACTCCACGTCAACCACGCTCGAATACCAGGCAGTGTTCGGACAACTCGAATCCCCCTCCATGCTGCGAACTGTTGCGCATCGATCGAATAGCGCCGCTCTCGGTTAAGCGAAAGCCCAGAGGCTGCACGCATTCGACGAGAATGGAAGCGACATCGACGTGGACGCCGCCATATTGGCTGTCGCCGATCGCGACCACAGCGTGCCGGCCGGGGGGAAGAATCCTGCGGAGCTGCGCGAAGATCATGGCGAGATCGTCGAAATAGAAGCCGATCATCTCAGGAATATGGGGATTCCACAGGTCGCTTCTGGCGCGGCGCAGCGCGTCGAGTGTTTCTTCAAGGGCCTTCGAGGCGGCAAGGCGCTGCGTCTCGCGCCATTTCATCTGCACGTGCGAGCGCAGGGTCTGATGGCGCAGCGTGCGATTGTCCGGGCCGGATTTCAGATAGCCGAGCATCCACAATTCGAGATTGTAGACATCGGTATAGTCGAAGGAGTTGGGGTAAGGCGGCGAGAAGACCGCGACGTCCGCCTGTTCGATGCACGCCAGTGCGCTCCGGGCATCGCCGCGATGGACGATATGGCGGCCCCGGCGCGGCCCGGCATAGGACGTGAGATCGGCGGCCGCCATGTCGACCGCATCGTCGAGGCTGGCGATGAGGTCAGCGGCCGAGCGCGGTCGCGTTTCCCAGCCGCGGCGATAGCGCCGCCCCTTGCCGTTGATGGTCACGTTGCTGTTGGGGACGAGCACGGACCCCAGTAGCACCCTGAGCAAGCGCGCCTCGTCGGGTGGCAGGGCGGTCGATGCCCGCACGATTGCGCGGACCGTCGCATAGACGTCGGCGGCGAAGACATAGCGGCCCTTGACGCCGGGTTCGGCCATCGTCGGCGGCATACCCTCGATCGGAAGGCTGTCGCCGGGCTCGATCTCAAGCTCGGACAGCAGGCGATCATAGGACGCGCAGAAGCTGGAGGCCGGCAGGGGCGTAAGCTTGGCCTCGATGAGATCCGCCAGGAACGGATTGACCTCGATGACGTCCGACGAGATGCCGAGCATGCGGCAGGTCACGGCGGTCGTGCCGCTGCCCCCGAACGGATCGAGGCATCGGTCGACCTTGTAGGGCAGCGCGCCCAGCGTGTCGGCAACGAACTTGGGCGAAAAGGCTTCCTTAAAGTGGAACCACCGCTGGAAGGGAATGTTGGCCGCGCCCTGGTTTGAGGAGGTCGGCGCGGCTTCGGCATAGCGTTTGAGCCAGTTGCCAACATCGCTCAGTGGCACGCGGCGGCGCGCCAAGCGCTGCGAGGTGCGAACGGTCTCCGCGAGCGGGGCGCGCCAGAATTCCGTCATGCTGCAGTTCCTCGCTTGCGGTCGGCGAGTAGGCGTTCGGCGAAGCCCGGATCGATGTCCGACGATTGAATGAGCGCGGCGAGCACCGCGCGGCGCTCAAGGTCCGGCAGCCGGGCGAGCTTGTGAACCCAGCGACTAGTCTTGCGACGGATGCGTTCACGCTCGCGAAAGCTTCCCCCGATCGGCGCATAGTCGTGGAGATCGGGCGAAAACTCAAAGTTAGCCCATATCCGTTCGCGGCGTAGCCCAGCGTGGCTGACATTGACGAGTTCCTTGACCTCCCACCCGCGAAGCGCCTGCTCATAGAGCGGCGAGGGATAGCCGGAGATCATGACCCGGCAGCTCAGTTTCAGAACCGCATCAAGGAGCTTGCAATGATCCTCATCGCTATATTCGTGACGGTAGTAGCGGCGGTTTTTCTTGGTGGCCGCGACATAGGGGGGGTCAAGATAGACTAGCTCCCGACCGTCGAAGGCGTAGCCGGCTAGAAACGCGAGCGCGTCGGCGTTGTGCAGCACGAGGCCCGGTACGCCCCAGGAGCCTGCCGCGCGGATGACGTCCGCGTCGATATCCACGCCGATGTTGGCCTGGGCGGGGCGCTTGTTGCGCATGACCGCTCCGCCGCCGAGATGCGTTTCGATATAGGTGTCGTGCGGCGGCATCAAGGACACGATGTCCTGCCAGAGCCGTCCTTTTCCGCCTGCATATCCCATGCCGGGATACATCGTCATTTTTGGCGATGGAGTCAAGCGCGAGGAAGTCAGAGCCAAGGCCGTTCGTTTACGTGATCAAGTGTGAGTAAACGGGTGGCAGCTTTTGGGATCGGAAATCGCATCGCGAACGGCGGCAATTAAGGCGCGAAGCCGCCGTTGGGCATCGCATACTAACCCCGTCCGATCTTGGACATTGCTACGTTTCGTTGGCGCAGATCGCTGAGGCGGTGCTCCGATGAGGCTGGAGATGGAGTGGACGATACAAAACGTCAGCATTTATTCATAACTGCCGACGTTTTGTATCAAGGTGCAGAGTGGGACCGTGGGTATCCGGGCGCCGAGGTTTTCGGGAGGTCAGGATACTGTCGGCGAGCATCATGCACCTGGGGTGTGGAGGACGAAACAGGCCGCCTTATAGCGAAGCTAATCACCGCCTCACGAGATCAGACCCCTCCAGCAACGGCAAAAACATCGGTAGCTGCTCGAATCGGACCATCAGCTTGGACATCGGTGCTCGGCACATAGTTCGAAATGTTTCAATGAACGGGAGCCACTTCACTCTATCGCTCGCGGGAACCCATTTGCCGCCGGTCGATTTTTCGGCCGCGAGGGGAATTCGTGGAGCGTTCCGATGCTCGAACAGCGTATTTCGCCGAGTTGGCCGCACAGCGCGTGGAACCCGCATCATCAGCCGCTTGATCCCTGCAGGCGCAAGATGATCTTCGGCCCGGTGCGGCCGATGGATCGGCCCGGCTTGCTGCGGCGCCTGTTCGGCGACGAGTGAGCGGCGATCAGCCCGGCTTGCGGAAGCGGATCGCGAACTTTTCGGTCTCTCCCTGAACGGACGCATCGCGCACGCCCACCGTCTTGGGATCATCCGGGTTCGCCAGCACGGAGGATTCCGCGTCGAACTTGAAGCCCGCTGCCTCCACCTCCGACTTCACCGCCGCCGGATCGATCCGGTGCAGCGACTGCGTGGCCGAAGTGCCCGATCCGGG
>NZ_DATMRV010000184.1:0-18022 GCF_035565795.1 Pseudorhodoplanes sp. | reverse complement strand
GAAGAAAAGGCGCGCGGCCGCGACGAGCCCTTGTCGATCAGGCTTGCCACCGAATTCCATATCGTGCTCGCGGAAATGACCGGCAGCGCGGTGCTGGAGCGTTATGTCAGCGAGGTATCCTTACGCTGCGGACTTATTCTTGCGCTTTATAGCCGGCCGCATTCCTCCGAATGCGCGGTGAGCGAGCATCGTCAGATCATCGACGCATTGGCCAAAGGCGATGCCGCGCGCGCCATCGGGGTGATGGACCAGCACCTCGAAGGGGTCGCAGGGCGCGCGCTGATCGTTGCGCGCCCGAACAAGAGCCGCGATATCAAGGATATTCTCGCAGGGTACGCCGAAGGCGAGGGCGAGAAGGGCAACCGGGCGAGACGCTAGTGCTCTTTGTCATGGCCGGTCTTAACCCGGCCATCCACGTCTTTTCTGCTGATCTGGAATCCAGGACGTGGATGCCCGGCACGAGGCCGGGCATGATGGCATTGAAAATCCGGATTCCGGGTTCGCGAACCATAGCGCGTCGAAGACGCGCGCGAACGCGCTTACGGTTCGCGCTCCTGAACGACGCTCAGGCCACGATTCCCCGCATCGTCAGTATCCGCTCGGCGCTGTCGTTCCAGACATCCATCTGCACGATCTTGCCACCTTTCACCACGAAGCGGTCGACGTAGCGGTTGCCTTCGAATGGGGTGCCATCGGGCCATTCGCCATAGAGCGTGCCAAGGTTATAGACGATGGTTTCGCCGCGCCCCGGCACGACGTCGGTCCGCTCCATCTTCTTCTTCACCCATTTGTAGCGGCCGGCATTGAAGGCCGCGGTTTCGCTTGGATGCTTGTATTTGCGTCCGCCGGTGAAGGTGATGGAAAGATTTTCTGCGATGTAAAGCGCCGCGGTTTGCGGATCCGGCACCATGGATGCGACCAGGAACCGCTCAACGATCGCTGCGGCTTCGGCGGTTTCGTCACTGGCTGCAAGCACTTGTGCAGTGGCTTGGGCGGTGGCTGGTGACATGGCGGTCTCCCGATGCTGGAATGCGTCGCTGCTGCCGATCTCCCATGCATAATCCCTGCCAAGGATCGGATGCAATTAGCCTATCAATTGCATACGATCTTGTATACGATTGTGCCGAGAATTACGCCGCTCTGCCTGCTTAATGGGCGAATTCGAACCGGAATGCAGGGATTCCCCAGCAGTTTCAGTGCATGCGGTTTTGGCATGCAGCTTGCGTTAACGAACCCAGTATCCACCGACCGGAGAGGTTCGCCATGCTGTCCCGCCTGCCCATCCATCGCCGGCTTGTCCTTGCCGGTGCCGCAAGTTTGCTGCTGCTGACGCCGGCCGCAGCCCAGGAGACGATGAAGATCGGCCTGGTCGCCGCCATGTCCGGTCAGTCCGCGAAATCAGGCGAGGCGATCGTGCGCGGATTGTCGGTCGCAATCGACGAGATCAACGCCAAGGGTGGCGTGCTCGGCAAGAAGCTCGAACTCCTGGTGCGTGACGACGAAAGCAATCCGGCCAAGGGCGTGGTCGCGGCGCGCGAACTGGCGCAGCGCGAAAAGGTGGTCGCCTTGTTTGGCGGTCTCGACACGCCGGTTTCGATCGCGATCGTGCCATTCGCCAATCAGTCGAAAATCCCGTTCATGGGCGTCTGGGCGGCGGGCACGCCGATCACCAAGAACGGTGCGGCGGAGAATTACGTGTTCCGCGTCTCGGCGGTGGACGAGATCGTCGACAAGGCGCTGGTCGATTACTCGGTGAAGAAATATGCCGCCAAGAAGCCCGGCATGATTCTCATCAACAACCCCTGGGGTGAATCGAACGAGAAGGGCCTGAAGACTGCGCTCGCCGACAAGAAGATGGAGTACGCGGCGATCGAGAAATTCGAGACCAACGACGTCGACGTGGTGCCGCAACTCACCCGCCTGAAGCAGGCTGGCGCCGACGTGCTCTACCTCGTCGCCAACGTCGCGCCCTCCGCGCAGGTGGTGAAGTCCCTCGACCGCATGGGCTGGAACGTGCCGATCGTTTCGCATTGGGGGCCGTCCGGCGGCCGCTTCTCGGAGCTCGCAGGCCCCAGCGCCTCCAAGGTGCATTTCATCCAGACCTACTCCTTCTCCGGCAAGCTGACGCCGAAGGGCGAGGCGGTCTTCGCCGCTCTGAAGAAGAAATACCCGGAGATCAAGAGTCCAGCCGATGTCACGCCCGCGGTCGGCATCGCCAATGCCTATGACGCGATGCATCTGACCGCGCTCGCGATCGCCAAGGCCGGCTCGACTGAAGGCGCCAAGATCCGGCAGGGCTTCTATGACATCGACAGCTATGACGGCCTGATCAAGGCTTACAAGAAGCCGTTCACGCCGGCGAACCACGACGCACTCGGCTCGGACGACTACATCTTCACCTACTTCAAGGAAGGCGAAATCCTTCCATTGACGAACTGAGAGACGACGGCGCGGGAGCGCGGCGGGCCGACCGCCGCGTTCTCTCTATTTTCAAGGCGCGTTGAATCGGGGGCGAGTGGATGCTGATTACCTCTGCGATCATTTCCGGCATCGGGCTCGGTGCCATGTATGGCCTGATCGCGCTCGGTTTCCACGTCACCTACGTTGTCTCCCATACGGTCAATTTTTCGCAGGGCTCGGCGATGATGCTGGGCGCGGTGCTGGGCTATACCTTCGGCATCACGCTCGGCTGGCCGATCCCGCTCGCGGTGATCGCAGCGCTTCTTCTCTGCAGCTTGTTCGGCCTTCTGGTTGAACGCACGCTGGTGCGGCCCTTCGCTGAACGCGGCTCCAACGCCTGGTTGATGGCGACGGTCGCAGGCGGCATCGTGCTCGACAACGTCGTTCTGTTCACCTTCGGCAAGGAGCCGCGCAGCTTCCCGTCATTCCTTGCGCAGAAGCCGGTCGAGATCTTCGGCGCCGGGGTCTATCCGTTGCAACTCATCATCCCGGTGGTCGGGATCGCCGCGGCGCTCGCCTTTCACCTGCTGACGCACCGCACCCGCTACGGCAAGGCGTTGCTCGCGGTGGTGCAGAACACCGACGCGGCGCGGCTGATGGGCATCAATGTGCGCATGATCATCGCCGCGTCCTACGCGATCTCGACCATGCTGGCAGGCGTCGCTGGGCTTCTGATTGCGCCGCTGTTCAGCGTGCATTCGGAGATGGGCGTGCTGTTTGGCATCAAGGCCTTCGCGGTTGCGATCCTCGGCGGCATCACTTCGGCTTGGGGTGTAGTGCTGGCGGGTCTCGCCTACGGGCTGATCGAGGCGCTGGTCACCGCCTATCTCGGTTCGACCTATACGCAGATCGTGGTGTTCTCGGTCATCATTGCCGCGCTCGCGCTGATGCCGAACGGCCTTCTCGGCCGCGCTGCGGTGAACAAGGTCTGAGGCGATGAGGGCTTATCTGACGCCGCTTCTGATCCTGCTCGTCACCGCGGCCGGCGTTGCCGCCGGCATCTTTGCCGAGGGCTATTGGCATTTCATCCTGGCGCTGGTCGCGCTGACCACCATCACCGGCGTCGGGCTCAACATCCTGCTCGGGTTGACCGGGCAGGTCTCGCTCGGCCACGTCGGCTTCTATTCGATCGGCGCCTATACCGCGGCGATTCTGACTCTGAAGGGAGTCGACTTCTGGATCGCCTTTCCGATCGCGGGCCTGCTGGCCGGCATCGTCGGCGGGCTGCTGGCGCTGCCGGCGCTCCGCGTCACCGGACCCTATCTTGCGATGGTCACCATCGCCTTCGCCTTCATTGTCGAGCATTCCACCATCGAATGGCGCTCGCTGACCGGAGGCCAGAACGGGCTGATGGGTATCGTGCCGCCCTCGATCGGCTCGCATACCTTCACCGAGCGCGACATTGCGATCATGGCGGTCCTCTGTGCCGGCCTTGCGATGGCTTTCTTCCACCGGCTCGCCTCGAGCGCGTGGGGCAAGGGGATGCTCGCCGTCCGCGACGCCGAGATCGCGGCGCGCTCGATCGGGCTCAATCCCGTCATCGTCAAGACCGTTTCCTTCGCGCTTTCGGCGGTGCTGACCGGACTTGCGGGCGCGATGTTCGCGCCGCTGCTGATGTTCGTCGCGCCCTCGAACTTCCCGTTCTCGCAATCGATCCTGTTTCTGCTCGCCGTCATCGTCGGCGGGGCAGGGTGGACGCTCGGCCCCGTCGTCGGCGCGGCGATCAGCGTAGTGCTGCCCGAGATGCTGTCGGGTCTGGCGGAATATCGCCTGCTTTTCTTCGGCGGGCTCTTGCTGGTCGTGCTGTGGCTCGCCCCCGATGGCGTGATCGGCACGCTGGCGACGCTCTGGCGCAAGGTCGATCCGCGCAGTGCCTCGAGCGGTGGCTTCGATCTCGCGGCTTTCCTGTCCCCGGAGGCAGCGCGCCGGCTGGAGGTGCGCGACATCGGCATCGCCTTCGGCGGTATCCGTGCCGCGAGTGACGTTTCGTTCAATGCGAAGCCCGGACAGGTGACCAGCGTGATCGGCCCGAACGGCGCAGGCAAGACCACCGTGCTCAACATCATCGGCGGCTTCTATCGTGCCGACGAAGGCTCGGTGCGGCTTGGCGATGCCGATCTCACCGGCGCGCCGGCGTGGAAAGTCGCGCGCGCCGGCATCGCGCGCACCTATCAGACCACCAAGCTTTTCGGCACGCTGAGCGTCATCGACAATGTGCGGATCGCGCTGCGCCGCGGCCGGCTCGGCGTGATGCTGATGGACGCCGATGCAGCGGAGGAAAAGCGAGCTGCCGAAGCGTTGCTTGCCTTTGTGGGCTATTTCGGTCCGCTCGCGACCCCGGCCGATGACCTTCCGCATGTCGACCGGCGGCTTGTTGAGATCGCGCGTGCACTCGCCTGCCGGCCCGACGTGCTGCTGCTCGACGAGCCGGCCGCGGGTCTGATGCGGGCCGACAAGGACCAGCTTTCGAAGCTTCTGCGCCGGATCGCCGATCTCGGCATTTCGGTGATCCTGGTCGAGCATGACATGACGCTGGTCATGGGCATCTCGGACCACATCGTCGTGCTCGACGCCGGCACGGTGATCGCGCAAGGCACGCCCGCCGAAGTGCGGCACAATTCGCGCGTGCTGAAGGCCTATCTCGGCGGTGGCGACATGCGCGAGCGGCCGCGCAAGGAGGCATTCGAGCCGTCCGCCGACGCGATCCTCTCTACCGTGAAGCTCACCGCCGGCTATGGCGCGGCTCCCGTGGTGGAGGACGTCACTTTCGACGTGCGGCCGGGGGAGATGGTGGCGATGCTCGGCGCAAACGGCGCCGGAAAATCCACCATCATGCGGGCGCTGTCCGGGCTGCTGCGTCCGGTCCGCGGCAATATCGTGCTCGACAACAAGCCCGTGACCACGCTCGAAGCCTATCGCATCGCGCATTCCGGCCTGGCTCTCGTGCCGGAGGGCCGCCAGGTATTCGGCGAACTCGACGTGCGCGACAATCTGGTGCTCGGCGCGTTCTCGCGGAAGGACGTGGATATCGACAAGGAGATCGAGGCATTGCTCGATCGCTTTCCGCGGCTGCGCGAGCGCCTCTCCAGCCGGGCCGGACTTCTCTCGGGCGGCGAGCAGCAGATGCTCGCCATTGCCCGCGGGCTGATGGCCAATCCGCGTGTGCTACTGCTCGACGAGCCCTCGCTGGGACTCGCCCCCGCGATGATCAACGAACTCTTCGACATTCTGGCGGAATTGCGCGACGAGGGAGTGACCATCCTTCTGGTGGACCAGATGGCGGCGCTCGCGCTTACGGTGGCCGATCGCGGCTATGTGCTGGAAAGTGGCCGCGTCGTCCACGCCGACAATGCCGCGTCGCTCGCGAGCGATCCGGCTTTGGAAGCGGCCTATCTGGGCCGCGCCGAAGCCGCGCAATAGCAAGAACAAAAGGATCCAAGCCGGATGCAATTCGATCACGTGCTGCGCAACGCGCGCCTCGTCGGCGAGAAGGACCTGCGCGACATCGGCTGGCGTCAAGGTCGCATCATTGCGATCGAGCCGAAGCTCGTGTGCGATGTGCCGCAGACCGATGCCGGCGGGAGGCTTGTAGTTGCCGGCTTCGTCGATACCCATGTCCATCTCGACAAGTCCTGCATCCTCGGCCGCTGCAACTGTCGCGAGGGCACGCTTGCCGAAGCCATCGCCGAGACCGCGGCGGCCAAGCGCGGCTTCACCGAGGCCGACGTCTATGAGCGCGCCCAGCGTACGCTGGAGAAGGCGATTTTGCAGGGCACGACCCGCATGCGGACGCATGTGGAGGTGGACCCGCGCATTGGATTGACGAGTTTCAATGCTATCAAGAGGCTGAAGGCCGACTATGCTTTCGCCATTGATCTGCAGATCTGCGTCTTTCCGCAGGAGGGCCTCCTTAACGATCCCGGCTGCGAAGAACTGCTGATTGAAGCTTGCGAGCAGGGCGCCGACCTGATCGGCGGCTGCCCCTACACCGACAGCGATCCCAACGGACACATTGCTCGCATCTTCGATATTGCGAAGCGCTTTGATCTCGACATCGACTTCCATCTCGATTTCGATCTCGACCCCTCCGCGATGTCGCTGCCGGAAGTCTGCCGCCAAGCCGTGGCGCGCGGGTGGCAGGGGCGGGTAGCCATCGGCCATGTGACCAAGCTCTCGGCGCTGTCGCAGGCAAAGCTCGACGAATTCGGCAGGCTGCTCGCGCAGTCCGGCGTCGCGCTCACCGTGCTGCCGGCGACCGACCTGTTCTTGATGGGGCGCGGCCATGAGCATTCGGTGCCGCGCGGGGTGACGCCGGTGCATCGCCTGACTGAGCAGGGGGTGAACGCTTCGCTTGCGACCAACAACGTGCTCAATCCTTTCACCCCGTTCGGGGATTGTTCGCTTGTGCGCATGGCCAACCTCTACGCGAATATCGCGCAGATCGGCCGGACCGCAGACATGGAATTGTGTCTATCGCTCGTGACGAACAGGCCGGCAAGCCTGATGCGGCTGCCCGACTACGGGATCGCGACAGGAAACGCGGCCGACATCGTGGTCCTGAATTGCATGGATGCCGCATCCGCCATCGCCGAACTCGCGCCGCCGCTACTCGTATTCAAGCGTGGCGCGATGACGGTCTCCCGGCCTGCTGCGATGCTTATTCGGCCGCAGGTCGAAAAGCAGAACGCGAAGTCGGAGGCCGCGTAACCGGTG
Organism: Pseudorhodoplanes sp.; assembly: GCF_035565795.1. Taxonomy (GTDB): domain Bacteria; phylum Pseudomonadota; class Alphaproteobacteria; order Rhizobiales; family Xanthobacteraceae; genus Pseudorhodoplanes. Next base: position 10,849 of record NZ_DATMRV010000184.1, on the reverse strand, counting down.
TTTCAGCCGTAGTTCTTGCCGCTCGTTCGCCAGCTTGTCAGAAGGTCGAAGTGCCTCCGAGGGCGCGCCGACCGAACAAACGACGACCTTATCTCACGAAGTCGCTAAGGTGACCGCGGCTGACGCTAGGCCGGTATGAAACGGCGGGCGTCTCCCGCGGGGGTGTGCGGATCGGATCGTATTGTTGATCCGTCAAGGTTCGCAGGAAAGCGACCAGCGCCGCTTTCTCATAGGCATTGAGGAAAAGCGGCTTGATAAAGGGCGATAAGTTCGGATTCGGGCGTCCGCCGGCGTCATAGAAATCAATGACCTCCTCGAGCGTGGCCAGACTTCCATCGTGCATATAGGGGGCCGTTACCGCCACGTTGCGAAGGGAGGGAGTACGAAATGCTCCCAAGTCACTTTCATCGCCGGAGACCCGGTAGCGGCCGGTGTCCGCAAACCGACCGGCCGCATAACCGATTCCCAAATTGTGGAACCCGAGGTCGGTAAATAATCGAAGCCCAGGAGTTTGATAATGTGCTGACGATTGGAACTGATGACAGACGCTGCAACCAGCTTTCCGTTCAAAGAGAAGTAATCCGTCCAGTTCCAGGGCGGTGAGGGTGGCCGCCTTGTTGTTCGATATGAACCGGTCAAAGCGGCTTGTTTCGGAGATCAAGGTTCGCTGATACGCCGCAAGTGCTCTTGCCATCCCGCTCGCTGACGGTCGGCTGTTCAATGCAGCTTGAAATAGATGCAGATATTCTGCGTCGAGGTTCAGCCGTCGCTCGGCTTCACGGATGTCGATACCCATTTCTCCACGCAGGAACGGACTGGTTGCCTGCTGTTCAAGGGTACGAAAGCGGCCGTCCCACATGAGGACGGGGAGGGCACCAGCATTGATGAGCGAAGGCGCGTTTCGCGGTCCAAGTTGACCCGTATCGGATTGACTGACCCGCGTCGGCTGCGCGAAGGCGTAACGCGGATCATGACACGTTGCGCAGGCTGTCAGGCCGGTTCGCGAAAGCCTGCCATCGTAAAATAACTTCTGTCCCAGCAAGACCAGGCGACCGCTCAGTATCGGAGCGTTGTTTTCGATCAAATCCGGTCGTGGTTCGGCCTGACGATCGACCGGAGGCACCGCGCGGTCGTACAGTTCGCGATCTGGAGAGCGCTCATAGATGGGCGCGGCGCGCGAGTAGGGGCGATATGCTGGCGCATTGAGGTCTCCGGCATTCGCATTGTAGAGTGAAGCCGCCACCCCGAGTGCCAGGCCCAGGATCGCTTGGCGAGCAGTTGTCGCACTCAGCACGCGTGACATGGATGTGTCTCTGGCAACGACGACCGGACTCTGCGTCGCCGGCTCGCGCCTATCGTACATTCTTCACTTGGGCGCTTTGGTGTCGCTCCGCTGTCCCATGTTGAAACAACATCGATATCTGTAAACGCATCGTATATGCGCGAAGCCAAATGCGTCCGTTGCAACGCGGCGGGGGAGGCACGCATATTGCCAGAGACCGCCGCGTTGCAGATCGCAGGACGCTTCAAAGGTATTTGGCGGTGGACATCGAGAACGATCGAGAATTAATGGGAGGCTTCGATAGTAGATGGCGGCTCCGACGAGAGGCGCCGCCAACTGACAGGCGAGCGTTTGCATTCTGGCGGTGTGTTCGCACGCAACCTATTGAGCAAGGCAGCCGTAACTTGACTGCCTGCTAGGTTATTGCCGTACGGTGTCGATACTACAGCGGCCCGTCAGGCACGCCTTTCGAGGCTCGACTTCAAGGCTTGGCCGCCGGGACCAGGATTGGCTCGAAGAAGTTCGAGAGGCTTTCGAACGCGTCTAGTGGCAGAATCGTCGCAACATACTGATCGGGCCGGACGACAATCATGCATCCGTGATCGCGGTCGATGCCCCGCATGTCGAAGATATCCTGTCCGGATTTCAGATCGGGGCAATACATCTTCTCGTAGTCCCGCAATCCGTAGCGACCCTTTTGAGGCAACAGGAAAGCGGGCATCGCGCCGACATTGAGATCGCGATGCCCCTGCTGGAAGATCGCGCGGACATCAATGACCGAGTCGATGTCCTGCCCCGTGGGCGTGTATTTACGGACCGGCGAGGCGGAGGACTCTCCAAGGAATTTGCACAGTGCATTGATACGCGATGTCGGAGCGGCCGGATCACCGCGATCGCAAAAAGCGTAAATTCGCCAGCGGCCATCCGCTCTGGCGGCGTGACCCAGGCTCATGGTCTTTGCATCGCCCAGCCGGACAACAGGCGCCGAATGAAAGCGCATGCCGATCGGCAGACCCTTGGCGAGATCCTGATATGTTGCGTCTCCCGTCAGATCGGACCGCGTGTAACGTGTTGCAGTGCCCGCGGTATAACGACCGTGCTTGACGAAATAGCTTTGAATCTCGGCCGGATCGACGCCTTCGCTGTTCGGATCGTCGGGCGATTTCAGCGGGGCGCTGATCATCTTCGCCCATTCGCGATCGTAATCGATCAGTTCCTTGGCGATGGCCTGCCGTTCCGCCGAATAGCTGTGAAGCAGTTCTGGCGCGGATTGCCCCCGTAACACCGCAGCGAGCTTCCATCCCAGATTGAAGGCATCCTGCATCGAGACATTCATGCCCTGGCCGGATTTCGGACTATGTGTATGGCAGGCGTCCCCTGCGATAAACACGCGAGGCGTGCGTGTCGCGGCTTGCTCTGCGGGAACGTCGTCGAACTTGTCGCAAAGCCGCTGTCCGATTTCGTAAACCGACCACCAGGCGACTTCCTTCACCTCGAACGAGTAAGGACTGAGGATGCGCCGCGTCGCCGCGATCAGATGATCCACGGTGATGTTCCGGTTCGCGACTCGTTCGTTTTTCCGCAGTTCAGCAAGCTCGACGTAGATGCGGACGAGGTATCCGCCTTCGCGCGGGATCAGGACGATGTTGCCTTCGTTCGCTGACTGGATCAGCGCTTTGAGACGGATATCTGGAAAGTCCGTGACCGCAAGAACATCCATGACACCCCATGCCTGGTTGGCGGAATCTCCCTTGAGTTCCAGGCCGAGTGATTGACGCACGGCGCTGCGGGCGCCGTCGCAGCCGACCACATAGCGCGCTTTGACCTTTTCGATCCGACCTTGGTGATCCGGATCGACCCGTTCGAGCGACACGGTTACGGGGTGGCTCGCCGTGTTTCCGGATGACACCAACGGATCAATCTCAAGTCCGGCAAAACGCCGCGAGTAATGCGGCACCATGCGATTCGGCGAATTGCGCATGACCGTCAGATAAAATTCATGCACCCGCGCCTGGTTGAGGATGATGTGGGGAAATTCGGACAGCCCTTCCTCGACATCCTGGATCCGGCCGGATCGCACGATCCTGTTCTGGTCAGCTTCGTCCGGCTTCCAGAAGGACGTTTCGTTGACCCAATAGCCCTCCTTCATGACGCGGTCGCTGAAGCCGAAGCCCTCGAACATTTCCATTGAGCGGCAGGCGATTCCGTCGGCCTGCCCGAGCTGGAGGGGGCCAGATTTCTGTTCGACGATCCGTGTCTTGATATCGGGAAAGGCGGCCATTTGGGCCGCCAGCGTAAGGCCGGCGGGCCCGCATCCCACGATCAGCACATCGACCTCATCCGGGAGCGCATCCGGTTGCGGGGACGTCCTGTAGCTCTCGGATGGCTCCAGGACTTCCGGGTCTCCGGTTCTGAACCCGTTGAGATGGAATTGCATATCGCGCGACCTCTTTACCGACACCGCGGCCCACGACACCGCGACGATCCAAATTACCTGTTGTTTAAATAATCTCAAAATATGGGAATTTGCAACTACATAAAAATCTGAATTTGTGTATATTTGAGAAAATGGATGAATTTGGATGTCAGGGTTCAGTCGTTATCAGTCGGTGCTGGAATTGTTCACGGAGGCTCATCCGAGCTGGACCGTCCCGGGTATCTCGCAGACGTTGGATCTGCCCAGCAGCACGGCATATCGAACCGTTCGCGAACTGGTGAAGGGCGGTTGGCTCGAACCATCCGCAGGCGCGAGCTATCGTCTTGGTGCAGCCTTCATCGTCTATGACCGCCTGATCCGGCTGACCGATCCGCTGGTACAGGCGGGGTATGGCATTCTTCAGGAGGCGGTGCGGCAGGCGCACATTCCGTGCGTCGGATTGCTGGCGCGCCTCTATCATGAAACGGTGATGTGCATCGCCGACGAAGCGACGTCCGGCGCCGACTTCCGTTCGAGTTACCAGCGCGGCCGATTGATGCCTTTGACGACCGGCGCGACCTCGAAGGTCATTCTGGCGCAGCTCAATGGCCGCAAGCTCGGCAAGCTTCTGAAATCCACCGAAGATGCCCAGCCATCTGGCCACACTGTCGAGGAGTTCAGGAATAATCTCGGCGCAATTCGCAAGGCCGGCTATTGTGTCAGCCGAGGTGAGATCGATGCGGGTCTCGTTGGTATTGCTGCGCCCATCGTCGCGCCCGAGCTCGGCGTCATCGCGAGCCTGAGCCTCGTCATATCGGCCGACGGGCTTTCGGATGCAGCCGAGCGCCGCCTGACACTTTTGACTGTTTCTTCGGCCGCGCTCGCGAGTGAGCAATTGAGCACGAGCAATCAGCGTCAGCGCTAGGCAGTGCCATCCTCGCTGGACTTCATAGTCCGTATGTCCGAGTTGGTTTTCCGGACAGACGAAGGTCGATTTTGCAAAGGCCGATCTTGGAGCCTCGGATATGCCCAAACGTCCCGGTTTCCTTGGAGTGCAGGCGTTTGTTCCCATTCGAGAGGGTCAACTTCAACCGGGCGGCAGCTCATCTCGGAATAACCCAAACAGCGCTGAGGCACAGAATCCGCAAGCTGGAGATAGTCTGACGAAGCCCAAGCATTACGCGTGCGCTAAGGGGGGTACACGCAAAGGTGTACTCTTGAGCGATCTGGGTGAGATTTTGCTGAGGTGATCGAGCGGTCGATCAGAAAATGCGGCCGTGCGCGGCCCGCTGGAACAGATGAATAAAATTGCATAATAGCGCTGCTTTTTGAATTTGACTTCGGCGGTCCGGATTGATCAATCGCCGGGAAAACGGGGTATCGCCTGAGGCCGATCGGCCGGCTTCGGCGTGACGGGGCTCGCCAGCGACCGGTCCGGCCCGGCCCATTGATCTCCGGCCGGCACTCTCAAAGACGGACAGTTCGGACGACGCCTGAATGCCGCTCCTGACAACTCATCCCTCGCAAAATGACGGTTCCGTAATGCCCACAAACCCCAAGAACGCTTGAACCCGGACCGCGATTGGGTCACAGGAAAGCAAGCAAACAATGGCATTGGCCCTCGTCCACGAGGCCGCCAGCCATGTCCATCGGAACAAGGAGGAACGATCTGATGACGAAGAGGAAGCTGATGTTGACCGCGATGGCTGCCGTAATCGGCATGTCCGTCGCAGGCGACGCGTCCGCCCAGGAGACGGTCAAGGTGGGACTCATTGTCTCGATGACCGGCCCGCAGGCGTCGACCGGTAAGCAAATCAAGGCCGCAGTCGACCTTTATCAGAAGGAACACGGCAACACCGTTGCCGGAAAGAAGGTTGAGGTCATCCTGCGCGATTCCGCGTCGGTCCCGGATAACACCAAGCGCATTGCCCAGGAATTGATCGTCAACGAAAAGGTCAATGTCATCGCCGGCTTTGAGGTCACGCCCTCCGCGCTCGCCATCGCGCCTCTCGCGACTGAAGCGAAGGTCCCGGCTGTAGTGATGGCCGCCGGCACCTCGATCATCACTGAGCGCTCCCCGTACATTGTACGGACGAGCTTCACGCTGCCGCAATCCTCGGTCATCATCGCGGACTGGGCTGCGAAGAACAACATCAAGAAGGTCGTGACCCTGGTGTCCGACTATGCTCCGGGCGCGGACGCGGAAAAGTCGTTTGTGGATCGCTTCAAGGCGGCAGGCGGTGAAATCGCCGCCGCAATCAAGGTCCCGCTCGCGAGCCCGGACTTTGCGCCGTTCCTGCAGCGCGCGGCGGACGCCAAGCCGGACGCCATCTTCGTCTTTGTCCCGTCCGGACAGGGCGGCACCTTCATGAAGCAATTCACGGAGCGCGGTCTGGATAAGGCCGGCATCCGTATCATCGGCCCGGGTGACGTCACCGACGACGATCTGCTTCCGGCGATGGGCGATTCGGTGATCGGCGCCGTGACCGCGCACCTTTATTCGGCAGACCATGATTCTGCGAAGAACAAGGCCTATGTCGACGCTTTCCAGAAGGCCAATAATTTCCGGCCGAACTTCATGTCGGTCGGCGGCTATGACGGCATGCACCTGATCTACGAAGCGCTGAAGAAGACCGGCGGCAAGGCCGACGGTGACTCCCTGATTGCTGCGATGAAGGGACTTGCCTGGGAGAGCCCGCGCGGTCCGATTTCCATTGATCCGGAAACCCGCGACATCATCCAGAACATCTATATCCGCAAGGTCGAGAAGAAGAACGGGCAGCTCTACAACGTCGAGTTCGCCACGTTCGAGAACGTCAAGGATCCGGCCAAGGCGGCGAAGAAGTAAGTTGCGACAAGGGATGCGCGGCGATGAGCCGCGCATCCCGCTATCCGTTAAGGCTGGAGCCGAAAGCGCGGCCGGTCAGGTCTGGGGCGAGTTAATTCGACATTATGCTGACGATTCTTTTCGACGGTGTCGCTTACGGCATGCTGCTGTTCGTGCTGGCATGCGGATTGGCCGTGACGCTCGGACTGATGAATTTCGTCAATCTCGCACATGGCGCATTTGCCATGGCGGGCGGCTATTGCACGGTGATCCTTGTAAACCGAATGGGTGTTCCATTCTTTGCCGCGCTGCCGATTGCGTTCGTGGTGAGTGCGCTGATTGGATTGATCCTCGAGCGAACGCTTTACGTTCACGTCTATCGAAAGCCGCATCTCGACCAGGTGCTTTTCACGATCGGCCTGGTTTTCATGTCGGTTGCCGCAGTCGATTACGTGATGGGTTCGAGTCAGGTCTTTGTTCAGTTGCCAAGCTGGCTGCAGGGCCAGGACGTGATCTTCGGCGTGGGCGTCGGGCGCTACCGTCTATTGATTATCGTGATCTGCGGACTTCTCACACTCGGATTGCAGCTCATTCTCACCAAGACACGGTTCGGCAGCCGCTTGCGCGCCGCGGTGGATGACGCGCGCGTCGCGCGCGGTCTTGGCATCAATGTCAACTGGGTGTTTGCGGTCACGTTCGCGTTTGGATCGGGGCTTGCCGGTCTCGGCGGCGCGCTCGGCGCGGAAATTCTGGGCCTCGATCCGAGCTTCCCGCTCAAGTTCATGATCTACTTTCTGATCGTGGTCACGGTCGGGGGCACCTCCAGCATCACCGGACCGTTTGTTGCTGCGTTGTTGCTCGGCATTGGCGACGTCGCCGGAAAGTATTACTTGCCGGCCTTCGGTGCGTTTGTGATCTACACGATCATGATCGTGGTTCTGATTTGGCGGCCGCAGGGCCTCTTCGCGCGGCCCGCAGGTCGGTGACTTCCATGATCAAGACTCCGACAAGCTTCAGCGTGACCCGCAGCCTCATCGGCCGCTCCCATTGGCATCCGCTGGAGATCGTATTTTGGGTCGCGGCCTTCTCGACCATCTGGCTGTTTCCGACCAAATACCTGATCCTCACCGAGATCGCGTGGCTCGCGCTTTTCGCCTTATCGCTCGATCTCATTCTCGGCTACGCGGGGATCGTATCCCTCGGTCACGCGGCGTTTTTCGGCGTGGGCGCCTATACCGCCGCTCTGCTGGCCAAGCATGAAATCATCAACGAGCCGGTGCTGGCCCTGATTGTCGCGGGCCTGGTGGCAAGCGCCGTCGGCTTCGTCACGAGCTTTCTCGTGCTTCGCGGCACCGATCTTACCCGCATTATGGTTACGCTTGGAGTGGCGCTGGTGCTGCGCGAACTGGCGAACCAGAATGGCTGGCTGACCGGCGGAGCGGACGGGCTGCAGGGCGTCACCATGCAGCCAATTCTCGGGCGCTTCCGCTTCGACATGTTCGGCCACAATGGCTACGTCTATTGCCTGACGGTGCTGTTTGTCCTGTTTCTCCTGGCGCGGCGGATCGTGAATTCGCCGTTCGGCCTGTCACTGCAATCCATCAAGAACAATCCGCTTCGCGCCTCGGCGATCGGCATCAACGTGAATTTGCGTCTGGTCGCCATCTATACGATCGCCGCGGGCTATGCGGGGATCGCCGGCGCGCTGCTTGCTCAGACCCAGGCTTTCGCTTCGCTTGCGTATTTCGATTTCGAGCGTTCAGCCGATCTGCTGATGGTCCTGGTCATCGGCGGGACCGGATATCTCTATGGCGGCTTGATCGGCGCCATCGTGTTCAAGTTCATGCAGGATTATCTGTCGGTCTGGACGCCGCAATACTGGCCGTTCTGGATCGGGTTGCTTCTGGTGCTGATCGTGCTGGTCGGACGCGAACGCATCACCGGATGGACCAGACCCATTCGGGAACTGGCCAGCAAGCTGGACTGGCGCGCCGCCCGCAAGGATGGAGCCTGATCATGGCGATCGTCCTTGAAACCGTGAACCTGGTGAAGCGCTTCGGCGGTATCGTCGCGACCAACGATGTTTCGCTGAAGGTGGAAGCGGGTGCGCGTCACGCGCTGATCGGACCGAATGGTGCGGGCAAGACCACCATCATCAATCAGCTCACCGGCGTATTGGCTCAAACATCGGGAAAAATTCTCCTCGAAGGCGAGGACATCTCCCATCTCAGCCCGCATGCGCGCGTCAGGCGAGGCATCGCGAGGACGTTCCAGATCAATCAGCTTTTTCTTGAGCTGACGCCCGTCGAGACGCTCGGTCTCGCGGTTTCGGAGCGGCTCGGTCATGGCGGCGACTGGTGGCGCAGGGTCGGCTCGAATCCGCAGGTGATGGAGGAAGTGGCCGAACTCCTGGAACGCTTCCGATTGACCGATGTGATGAACGAGCGAACCGATGTCCTTGCCTATGGCAAGCAGCGCATGCTGGAGATTGCGCTGGCAATCGCCTGCAAGCCGCGTGTGCTGCTGCTGGACGAGCCGGCGGCCGGCGTTCCGGATAGCGAGCGTCAGGACATCCTGTCGGCGGTTGCGGAACTGCCAAAGGACGTGACGGTTCTCCTGATCGAACACGACATGGATCTCGTTTTCTCTTTCGCCGACCGGATTTCCGTCCTCGTCAACGGCGCCTTGTTCGTCGAAGGCAAGCCGGACGAAGTTGCGCGCGATCCGCGCGTGAAGGCGGTCTATCTTGGGGAAGAGGCCCATGTCTGACCTCCTTTCGATTCGTGATCTCTCCGCCGGTTACGGAGAGGCGATCGTTCTTTCGGGCATCACGCTCTCGCTGGAGCAGGGCAAGGCTCTGGCGCTGCTCGGCCGAAACGGTATGGGCAAGACCACGCTGATCAACACGATCGTGGGCGCCACCCGGTATCGTGGTGGCAGTATTGTCCTCGATGGCAAGGAGCTGACGCGCTTGCGCTCCGATCAGCGTGCGGGCGCCGGTGTCGGCTGGGTTCCGCAGGAGCGCAACATTTTCAAATCACTGACAGTCGAGGAAAATATCACCGCAGTAGCGCGGCCGGGCGCCTGGGATCTTCGGAAAATCTACGCGCTGTTTCCCCGACTGGAAGAGCGCCGTAGCAACCTCGGCAATCAATTGTCCGGCGGCGAGCAGCAGATGCTCGCCATTGGCCGCGCACTGGCGCTCAATCCGCGCATCCTTTTGCTCGACGAGCCTCTGGAAGGGCTTGCGCCGATCCTGATCGAGGAACTGCTGGCAGCGTTACGCCGGATCATCCAGGAGGAGGGCGTATCCGCCGTGCTGGTCGAGCAGAACGCGCAGAAGGTCCTCGGCATCACCGATCGGGCGATCATTCTGGAGCGCGGGATGATTGTGCATCAGGCGGACAGTCACGTGCTGAAAGAAGACCGCAAGACGCTTGAGGCCTATCTCGGTGTCGCCGAGGGACGGGCGCGGCACTAACCCCGATCCAGTTCATAAGGATAATTATAGGATCGGTTGGGAGGCAGGCGATCGTTGCGCTCGCTACGAAGCAGCCTTGAACTTCTGCGCGAATAGCTGAAGCTCGCCGGCATTGAGATCGGATACGGCCCAGTAGGACGTGTCGCCGCGGTGCCAGGTGACGACGCTGTAGCCGTTGATCTGTGGAAGCGTGCGCACGCCACCTTCGGTGCCGTCAGCATTGGGCGTCGCAAACACGCTGATCACATGCTTGCGGCGGCCGTAGACGAGGGTCGGTGTCGGAGCTGTGGCGATCACGTCAACGCGACCGCCGATCAATGGGAAGCCGTCAGAGGTCAGGTCGACGACCACGGGCGACACCGGAATCCGGCCGGCGAACCACGGCTTCACGGTGTGGCGCTCGGGGGACATGACGTCGGCTGGCTGGGCTGCCATGAGCGCGCGGACATGGCTGTCGACAAGAGCGGTCGTCGTCCGATCGTCCGGCGGCTGTTGTGTGACGAACCAGGTTGACGCGCTGCCAATCGCAAGCGCGAGCACGACAGAAGCCGCGAGCGCGCGCCATGTCGGATGGCTGCCGGCTTTCGTCAGCCCGAGCGTGGAGTCGATTTTGGCGCGCAGGTGGACGGGCAGTTCTTCCGGGGCAGCATGCTCACGGAGCGCGGCGCGCAAGGCTTCCGTTCTGGCAAGCTCCGCTCTGAGCGCGGGACTGGCTTCAATCTCTCGTGCCACGCCGAGCGCGCTCGTGGTGTCGAGCTCATTGTCGGCATAGGCATGGACAAGTACTGGATCCATTTGCGGCGTGTTCGACATGGTTGTCATTGTTGTTTGGCGCCTATCGCC
>NZ_DATMRV010000183.1:0-4481 GCF_035565795.1 Pseudorhodoplanes sp. | reverse complement strand
GGCTGGCAGGAGTGGAGGGACTCGAACCCCCAACCCCCGGTTTTGGAGACCGGTGCTCTAGCCAGTTGAGCTACACTCCTACGAAGCGCCTGCGGCGGACCGCAAGGCCCGCCGCCAGCGGGGATATGCCCGAGGGATAGGCGTTTTGCAAGAGTCCGCTTGCGGCAGTCCCGCTCCCAAGGACCGCACGCGGCTACCGCCCCCTGCCCTGGACCACCTGCGGCACCTGCCGGTCTGCGGGGCGCAGGCGAAGTTTGCCTGGGGCCAGCTTTCACGAGCCCCCTCTTGCCCGGCCAGGCCCATCACCCGCGGCACGACCCTTGCTCCAGGTTTCCGGAACCGCTGCGTACAACCGGGAGCCTGCGATGAAGCCTGCAAGCCTTGCAATTCGTGCCGCTTTTTTCGGCATCGCCGCCTTAATGGCTGCAACGTCGGCCCGGGCCGACGCGCTCGACGACATCATGAAGGCCAAGGTGCTGAAGGTGGCCGTGCCGCAGGACTTCGCGCCGTTCGGCTCGGCGGGCCCTGATCTCAAGCCGGTCGGCTACGACATCGATATGGCCAATCTCATCGGCAAGGAGCTCGGCGTGAAAGTCGAGATCATCGCGGTCACCAGCGCCAACCGTATTCCCTATCTGCAGACCAAGAAGGCCCATCTCGTCATTTCAAGCCTTGGCAAGAATCCCGAGCGCGAGAAGGTGATCGACTTCTCGAACGCCTATGCGCCGTTCTTCTCCGGCGTCTACGGCACGAAGGAGATCGCCGTTGGCAAGACCGACGACCTTGCCGGCAAGACACTGGGCGCGACCCGCGGCGCAATCGAGGAGCAGGAAATTTCCAAGGCCGCGCCCTCCTCCACCACTGTGAAGCGCTACGAGGACAACAACGCCACGATTTCCGCCTTCATCTCCGGCCAGGTCGACCTGATCGCAACCGGCAACGTGGTCGCCGCGGTGATTGCGGAGAAATCAAAGGCGCGCCCACCCGTTCTCAAGTTCGTGATGAAGGAAAGCCCCTGCTATATCGGCCTGAACAAGGATGAGCCGAAGCTGCTGGCCAAGGTCAACGAGATCATCGCGAAGGCGAAATCGTCCGGCGAACTCAACAAGATTTCGCAGAAGTGGCTGAAGGCGGATCTGCCGGCGAATCTATAAAGCCGCGGCGGCAGACCCGTCATGGGTTACACGCTCGTCTTCGGTGATCTGCTGCCTTACTGGCCTGTGCTGCTGCACGGCCTGATCTTCACCATCGTGCTGACCATCGTATCGACGGTCGCGGGCGTTGCGCTCGGGACCGCCGGTGCATCGGCCCGCGCCTTCGGTCCGAAATGGCTCGACTGGGTGGTGGGCGCCTATGTCGAGATCATCCGCAATACGCCGTTCATCGTGCAGCTCTTCTTCATCTTTTTCGGCTTGCCGGCGGCGGGCGTGAAACTGTCGGAGACGGTGGCCGCTTTCCTGGCGATGACGATCAATCTCGGCGCCTATTCGACGGAGATCATCCGCGCCGGCATTCAGGCAGTCCCGAAAGGACATATCGAGGCGGGCGAAAGTCTTGCAATGTCGCGCCTGCAGATCCTGCGCTACGTCGTGCTGAAACAGGCCTTTCAGAAAATCTATCCGGCCCTGTCATCGCAGATCGTGATCGTGATGCTCGGCTCTGCCGTGGTCTCGCAGATTTCTGCGGAAGATCTAACCTATGCGGCGAACTACATCCAGTCGCGCAACTTCAGGGCCTTCGAGGTCTATCTCGTCGTCACCCTGCTCTATCTCCTGCTCGCCATATCGCTGCGCGCCGTCCTGCGCGGCATCGGGCGCTGGTCCTTCCCGAAAGCGTGAAACCAGGAACGGGCGATGAGCGATTTTTCCTTCTGGGTGATCCTCTCGAACCTCCTTCTGGCGACGCGCTGGACCTTCCTCCTCTCGCTGATCGCGTTCGTCTCCGGCGGCATCGTCGCGCTCGCGCTCCTGTTCGCGCGCGTCTCGGGCAAACCATGGCTCGAGCGGCTGACGCGCTGGTACATCGAGTTCTTCCAGGGCACGCCGCTCCTGATGCAGCTCTTCCTCTTCTTCTTCGGCGTCGGATTGTTCGGCATCGATGTCGATCCATGGATCGCCGCCTGGCTCGCACTCACCTTCTGGACCTCGGCCTTCCTGACCGACATCTGGCGCGGCTGTGTGGAAGCGATTCCGAAAGGCCAGTGGGAGGCCTCCGATACGCTCGCCCTCTCCTATGTCGAACAGATGCGCTACGTGATCCTGCCGCAGGCCGCGCGCATCGCGATCGCGCCGACCGTCGGCTTTTCGGTTCAGGTGATCAAGGGCACCGCCCTCGCCTCGATCATCGGCTTTGTCGACCTGACCAAGGCCGGCACCATGCTGAACAACGCGACCTTCCGACCCTTTCTGGTCTATTCGCTGGTCGCGCTGATCTACTTCGCACTCTGCTTCCCGCTCTCCTGGTACGCGCATCGTCTGGAAAGGCAGCTCAATGTCGCTCGCTGACAAGACGCCAGCCCAAGCGTCCCTCGTGGACATCGTGGATGTGCGCAAGAGCTTCGGCCAGACAGAAGTCCTGAAGGGTGTGTCGGTCCAGGTTGCGCGCGGCGACGTGGTCGCGATCATCGGGCGCTCGGGTTCGGGCAAGTCGACCCTGCTCCGCTGCATCAATGGGCTGGAGACCTACGATGCCGGCGCCATCGTCGTCGACGGCATCGATGTCGGCCTGTACGCAAAGGAAGGAAAGCTGCGCGATCTGCGCCGCAATGTCGGGATGGTGTTTCAGCAATTCAATCTGTTCCCGCATCTCACCGCCGCCGAGAACGTGATGCTGGCCCCCACGGTCGTGAACAAGGTGCAGCCGGTCGAGGCCAGGGAGCTTGCCGCCGAAATGCTCGCCAAGGTCGGCCTCGCCGACAAGGCCGGCAATTACCCCTCCCAGCTGTCCGGCGGCCAGCAGCAGCGTGTCGCGATCGCGCGGGCGCTCGCCATGCGGCCGAACGTGCTGCTCTGCGACGAGATCACCTCGGCGCTCGACCCGGAACTCGTCAACGAAGTGCTGCGCGTGGTCGAGGGCCTCGCCAGGGAAGGCATCACGCTCATTCTCGTCACCCACGAGATGCGCTTCGCGCGCGATGTCGGCACCAAGCTCGTGTTCATGCATATGGGCAAGGTGCATGAGGAAGGCCCGCCGAAGGAGCTGTTCACAAATCCGAAGACACCGGAACTGCAGAACTTCATCGGCTCGGTGCATTGAGCATGGCCAACCGGAACATCGGCAGGGCACGAACTACCCGGTGAAGATCGATTTCAGTGCCGGCTTTTCCTCCGCGATAAAGTCGAAGAATGCCGATATCCGCGGCGCGCGTCTAAGGTCCGGATGGGTCAGCAGACGCCAGCTTCGCGTCAGCTCGGAAATGGGACCGAGCACCCGGACAAGATCGTCCTGCTCGTCCGCAATGGCCGTCGGAAGCGGACCGATCCCGATCCCCGATTTCACCGCATAGACCAGCCCCAGCACGCTGTTGTTGCGCGCGATGATCCGTGCATTTGGTGCAATCGCCTGCAACCATTTCGCAACGCGATGATTTAGCATCGTATCGTCGAAACCCACCAGACGATGATCCGCGAGATCCTCTACACGGCCTGGCTGCCCGTGCTTCTCGATATAGGCGCGGCTCGCATACACCGCCCAGATCGAGTCCGCTATCTTGCGGCCGATGAGGTCGTCATCGGTATCGCCTGAGCGGAACGCGACATCGGCCTCACCCTTGAGCAGATCGAGATAACGATCGCTCGTGACGAACTCGATGCGATACTGCGGATGCCGCGCATGGAAACGCTCAACCAGTGGAGTCAGCCTCGGCACGATCGGTTCCGGACATGTCAGGCGAATGATGCCGCTGCGATCGCGCCCGACATCCGCAACATGCTGATCGAGTTGCTGCACCGCTTTTTCGACCTGCTCCGCAAAGCCGATCAGCTCCTCGCCAAAAGCGGTGAGCCTATAGCCGCGGACATCGCGAGACACCACCGCACGTCCCAGCTTGCTCTCGAGTTCGGACAAGCGGCGCTGCACGGTCGATTGATTGACGCCAAGCGCTTTCGCTGCCGCGATGGTGCTGCCCTCGCGAGCGACCGCAAGAAAGTACTTGAGGTCGTTCCAGTCGAACATGCCGCACTATGCGATTTTGCGGCCCCTGCTGGCAATCTTGCGGCTGCCGCGCGCTTCCGGCGACCGATATGACGGTCTCGACACGGGAGGCATGACATGACCATCGCCGCACAGACCCCGACCGACCCGAACGCCCTCAAGACCGCAATTCGCCGCCAATGGGACGCCTGCGCTCCTGGATGGAACGACAAGAGCGCCGTGATCCGGACATGGCTTCGGGACTCAACCGACGCGATGATGGCGATGACCGGCATCGACACGGGCGCGCGCGTTCTCGATGTTGCCGCCGGTGCAGGCGACCAGACGCT
>NZ_DATMRV010000182.1:0-24190 GCF_035565795.1 Pseudorhodoplanes sp. | reverse complement strand
CAGGCTTCTTCTGCGCTTCCAGACTGCGCAAGCGGCGCTCGGCCTGACCATTCAGCCAGGCCTGCGCAATGAAGACCGCGAGCAGTCCGAAGACCACTGCAAACGCGACCATCACGATTGTGGACTTGCGCACGACGACCTACCCGAAACCTCTGGCGCTTTCGTTTGCGCCGTTGTCGGCAGGTACTATCGCGGTGCGGCGTATTGAATTGGTGAAGCGCTACCGGCTTCTAGGGCTATGCTAAAAATTGGTTGAATGGGCAGGCTTTACGAAATCTGTCTGGATTTGCACAACGCAGGCTTAACCCTGTCGCGCGCGCCGATGCGCAATTGCACATCGTTCGCACGCGAGATCAACGATATCAGTCTTCTTTGAAGCGTCGCGCACCTTCGACGACCAGATGACGCCGCCTCGCCGCTTCGTCA
This sequence comes from Pseudorhodoplanes sp., assembly GCF_035565795.1. Taxonomy (GTDB): domain Bacteria; phylum Pseudomonadota; class Alphaproteobacteria; order Rhizobiales; family Xanthobacteraceae; genus Pseudorhodoplanes. Next base: position 23,764 of record NZ_DATMRV010000182.1, on the reverse strand, counting down.
TCAGCGAGCGATTGGTGAATCGAATCGAAACCTTTGTGGTTAAGCGCGATTCACGACGTTTGCATAAGCTATGCTGGAACGGCCGGCCGGGGCTGAGCCGCCTGAGCACGCTCTTCCTTGGCCTGCTTGGCAAGCGTGAGAAGATCGACCTTTCCGGATCCCAGCATCGGCAACTTCTCCATCACGATCACTTCGGCCGGGATCATCAACTCCGATGCGTGGCGCGACCGAGCAAAGGCAACGAAGTCGGCGCGGGTCGCCTTCTCGTTGTTGGTATAGAGCAAGAGCCGCTCGCCCTTACGCGCATCCGGCACCGACACCACCGCGGAAATCGCTTCCGGCCAGAGATCGCCGGCCAGCGCTTCGACCGCCGCGAACGACACCATTTCGCCGCCGATCTTCGCGAAGCGTTTGGCGCGGCCCATGATCTTGATAAAACCCTGCGCATCGATGGTGACGATGTCACCGGTGTCGTGCCAGCCTTCGGCCGGACGCTCCAGCACCCCGGGATTTTCGGCGCGCAAATAGCCGAGCATGACGTTCGGCCCCTTCACGAACAGCCGGCCGCCCTCGTCGACGCCCTCGACCTTCTCGAGTCTGGCCTCCATGCCGGGAAACAGGCGTCCGACAGTGCCAAACTTGTTGAACATCGGCGTGTTGAGCGCGAGTGCGGGCGCGGTTTCGGTCACGCCGTACCCCTCGAGAATCCGCAGACCGAACTTCTCAAGATAGATCTGGCGTGTGGACTCGCGGACGGGCTCGGCGCCAGCCAGCAGGTAGCGGATCGAGCGGAAGTCGTAAGGGTTCGCCGACCGCGCATAACCGTTCAGGAAGGTGTCGGTGCCGAACATGATGGTGGCGTTGGTCACGTAGACCAGCTCCGGCACCGTGCGATAATGCAGGGGCGACGGATACAGGAAGATCGGCACTCCCGACACGATCGGCAGGATGACGCCGACGGTAAGCCCAAAAGAGTGGAATACTGGCAGGATATTGAACACCTTGTCCATGCGGTTGAAGTCGATGCGCGCCCTGGCCTGCGCCGCGTTGGTAAGGATGTTGCGGTGGGAGAGCACGACGCCTTTCGGCACGCCTTCCGATCCTGACGTGAACAGGATCGCCGCCCAGTCGCCGGCGTTTCGCTGAACCAGCGGCTTCTTGTAGTTCAGCATGCCGCCGAGCTTGTCGAGCAGACCGACCTGCGAACGGACGTCCTCGAGATACACCAGCTTGACTTCGGCCGAGAGTTTCTCGACCAGCGGCTCGAGCTTGCCGCGCTCGATGAACGTGCGCGACGTGACCACCGTCCTGATTCCGGCGGCCTTGCATCCGGCAAGGATGTTGCTCGCACCGGCCGTGAAATTGATCATCGCCGGGACGCGTCCGGCTGACATCAGTCCGAAGATCGTGACCACCGCGCCGTTCGCATTCGGCAACATCACACCGAGCGGCTTGCCCACCTCCGCAAGCGGCATCAGCTTCTTGCCGAGAATGCGGGTCCCGAGCAGAAGGCGCTTGTAGGTCAGCGTTCCGGTGACGAGATCCTCTGTCGCCACCGTCTTCATGCCGTGCTCTTGCGCGGCATCGATCAACGCTTCCACGATGGTGCGATCGGTGTTCGTGGTCTCGTAGATCATGTCAGACATGATGTCGTAGAGCGCAGCTCCCGCCGCACGCCGCCGCGCCTTGCCGCGCAGGTTCGGATCAAGCTGCAGCTTGGTCGGCTCGAGAACGGTCACCCGGACTTTGGGGAACAACTGCTTGCGGATCTGGTAGCCTTTCAGGCGCGTGAGGTATGAGCGCTCCAGACCCTCGATGCGGATCGGAACAATGACCGCATCCGACTTGTCTGCGATCAGGCCCGCGCCGTCATAAACCTTCATCAACGAGCCGGTCATCGTGAGCCGGCCCTCCGGGAAGATGATGAGAGTCTCGCCGCTGGCCACAGCCTGGATCAGCGTGCGGGTCGCCATCGGCTTGAGCGGATCGATCGGCAGCGCGCGGGTGAGGCGCGAAAACGGCTTGACCCACCATTTCTGTGCGATGGTCGTATCGATCGCAAAGAGCGGATCGCGCCCGAGCAGCGATAGCGCGATTCCGGCGTCGAGGAAGCTCACGTGATTGAGCGCCAGGATGACGTTCGGCTGTTTCACCTTCTGCAGATTTTCGAGGCCATGCACCTCTGCGCGGAAGAACGCCCGATAGATGATCGACAAGGCATCCGCGAACGGCCGCGTCGGCATCGTGAAGGCGATCAGCCCGGCCACGATCAGGTTCGCGATACCAAGCCCGATGAACAGCACCGGTGTGGTGACGCCGCCGAAACCCTGCAACATCGCCACGACCAGCGTGGCAACCGTCATGAACAAGGCGTTGAGAATGTTGACTGCGGCGACGACGCGGGCGCGCCGGTCGGCCCCGGCCCAGGCCTGAACCGCGGCGAAGGCCGGCACGATGAACATGCCGCCGCCGATCGCAAGCCCCATCAGCGCAATCGCGACATTGACGCCGCGTGTCGTGCGGAACACCTCCAGGGGCCCTGCGAACTGCGTCGCAGGTGCTGCGCCATAGAGCGAGTAGCCCATGAACAGCGCGAAGCCGGCGAGGAAGAGCGCACCGATCAACGTCGGCAACAGGATGATGCGTCCGCTGGCAAGCCACGCCGCAAGACCCGAGCCGATCGCGACCGCGATCGAGAAGATTGCGAGATAGGCGGTGACAGCATACTCATCGCCACCGACGATATTCTTGACGGCGGGCGGGAGCAGCGACAGCACGACGACACCCGCCAGCCAGAACCAGCTCGTGACCAGCGCGCCCCACCACAGCCGGTCATCGCTGCGCAGGTCCTTGATCAGCGTCCAGGTCGAGGTGGCGATATTCTTGTCGATGATGAGATTGGGTGCGGCTTCGCCGGTGCGAGGGATCAGAAGCGCGGACACCCAGCAGAGCAACGCGAAGATCATCACCAGAGCAGAGAATGCCAGCGGGCTGCCGCCACCCTTGGCGGCAATGCCTCCGACAATGGTGCCGAGCAGGATCGCGATAAACGTCGCACCTTCGACGAGCGCGTTGCCCGCCGGCAATTCGCGGCGCTCCAGATGATCCGGCAGAATTCCGTATTTGATCGGGCCGAACAGCGAGCCGATCACGCCGAACCCGAACAGAGCGACATACAGAATAACCAGCGACAGCGTCGGAGAGGCCCCCGGCGCCTCGTTGGCATGCACCACAAATCCGACCACCGCGATTGCGGCGACGCCTATTTCGACGAGCTTGAGCCGCTGCGCCACCACCGCCTTGTCGAAGCGGTCCGCGATCTGGCCGCCAAGCGCAGAAAGAAAGAAATAGGGAGCGATAAAGACCGCACCGGCCAGCGTGATCAGCGCCTCGCCCTTCGATCCCAGATGGAACAGGATCAGGAAGACGATCGCATTCTTCAGGAAATTGTCGTTGAAGGCGGAAAAGAACTGACACCAGAAAAGCGGCGCAAAGCGCCAGGACAGCATCAGTGGCTTCGACGGTTCGGCCATGCGCGTCAGTCGTCCGGAGTTGTTTAGCTGAGATATTTTAGCAGATTACAGCCTCCGCCGGTACGACGGAAACGGCAGCTCAAACGCTGCGTGCAAGGACCGTTGGCTGCTTCATGCAATCCTCGTCGACGCCGTTATGCAGCTTGTACTGGCTGAAACCGACATGGCTCGCGGGCGAGCCCGAGACCACGACAAGGTAGGCAAATTCGGTGCGATGCCGCTTGGCATCGCTGAAGACCTCGTCGTATTCGGCCCAGCCCCAGATCATCAGCTTGCCCTGCAAGTCGCGAACCTGACGCAGGATGGCCGGCTCCATGCTGATGATCGGCGACAGCGCGGTCGCGCGCGGCCCGACGATCAGCGGCTTGTAGGAGTCGTACGACAGAATGCGGTTTCCGAGTTCGTCGAAGTCGGCAAAATCGAAATCCGCCGGCACCGAGCGATCGAAATATTTCCAGTTCACGTGCCCGCGGCCGTTCCGGGTCGGAGTCGTGCCCGTGTTCTCCCAGATCGGCTGGATCGTGCAGGTCTGGATCTCGTCGTTCAGCGGATTCTTGGTCAGGGCGACCTGGAAGTCGCGCAGGGAGACATAAGCCCGCTGCGCCGAGATCAGCCCCTCATTCACGAGGCTGGCGGTCCGATCAGAGGCACGGACGGCACGCAGCATCCAGAGGCCCTGGAACACGGTCGCAAGCAGAAGGAATGCCGCAAAACCGACCAGCAGTACATCGGTGATCCGGATGTCGCAGAGAAAACGGTGGCGCCAGCTCATGGCCTGCGGCTGAGGTTGCGGCGTCGCCTGCGCCTTCCATAACAGGCCATCGAGGCTCTCGCGCGTGAGAACCGCACGCTCGATCACGATATCCGGAGCCGACTGCTCGAACTGAATCGGCAAGCGTGAGGGCGTCCGCACGGGAGCCCGCGCAGGTTCGACCGCGCATACGGTCGAAAGGACAGCCACCGAACCCGCGATCGCGGCAAGCGCGATCAACGCCGAAAACAGGAATGCACTGATAGTCTTCATTGAAGAGAACGCCTGGCGGTGCCGCTTGTGCCGTCATAGCGCCGCGAGGCCCCCCGCGACCGGCCCGACGTTAGAGAGCCGACCCCGATCAGTCAAACTGATACCGGGAACGGGAGCGGAACACGCAAGACCTGCCCCGTGCTCGCATGGCAGCGTCCCTTCGGCACCATAGCCAGGCTCGGGCCAGGCTAGTATTCGGGGCCAAGACGAATCGGATGTCTTTTTGCCGGACCAACACCCTCGCGCAGCGCTGTCTCCGACCACCCTTGGCATCCTGTGCGGGGTCGCGGCCTCGATCTGCTGGGCGATCGGGTTCGTCGCCGGAAAGCACGGCATCGTTGCCGGACTGACCCCTCCCGATCTGGCGTTTCATCGGTTTGTCTGGACCGGAATCCTGATGGTCCCGCTCGTGGTCCGAGCCGGCCTCCGCGATCTCGGCGGCCTCGGCTGGGGTCGCGGAGTGGTCATTCTCGCTCTGGCCGGCCCGCCTCAAGCCCTCCTGAACTACGTTGGTCTGACACTGACGCCGCTCGGACATGGCGCCGTGATCCAGCCGGGTTCGGCCGCACTGGGCGGGTTGCTGCTTGCGTTTCTCATCCTGCACGAAAAGCTGACGCGTACCCGCCTGATCGGCGTCGCGGCGATCCTGCTCGGCCTGCTTGTGCTTGCTGGCGAAGCGGTGACCACGATCCGCGGCAGCGCCCTCGCGGGCGACCTCAGCTTCGCCGCTGCGGGTTGGACCTGGGCGGCCTTCACGATCTGCCTGCGCGGGTGGCGCACCAGCGGTTTGCTGGCCGCGCAGGTGGTCGGCGTGCTGTCGGTTGTCGTCTATGTGCCGTTTTACGCAATCTTCTACGGCTTCGACCACATGATCGCGGCCGGGCTTGCCGAGAATCTGCTCCAGCTCGTCGCGCAGGGCGGATTCGCCGGGCTGCTCGCGCTCTATCTGTTTGCGCGAGCGGTCACTGCGCTCGGCGCCGGGCGAGCATCGGTGTTTCCGGCGCTGGTCCCGCCCATGACCATGCTGATCGGATTTCTGGCCCTGGGTGAAGTGCCGACACTCCCTCAACTTGTCGGGCTCGTTATCGTCGTGATTGGCTTCCGCTTCGCGCTCAAGCCGTGAACGTCATCCCGCCCTGCACACGGTCGCCTGCTTCTTCGGCCGCCGAAGCGTCGCTTCCTGCCCTTTGATCCAGAACGAGACGCCGCCCTTGGCATATCGCGCACCGGAGGCGGACAAACGCTGCGGCAACACGAGCGACTTGCCGTCGAGCTGCAGGTGCATTCGCTTTTCGCCTTTGAAGAAGGCGGCTGAAACGTTGCTGCCGTCGGCGCAGGTATAGCTGACGAAAGTCTGCGCCTGCGCCGATGCCGCAAAAAACACCAGGCCCAGGGCCGCACCGATCCGCATGATCGTCATTGAGTCACGCCGCATTGAGTCACGCCGCCTTCCGCGTCGAGAGGAATTCGCCCATCCGGCCGAGCGCCTTGAGGATGTTCTCGGTCGAATTGGCATAGGATAGCCGCACATAGCCCTCGCCGAGAATGCCAAAATCCGGGCCGCCGATGATCGCAACGCCGGCATCTTCCAGAAGCGACGAAGCCAGCGCCTTCGCCTTCCATCCGGTCTTCTTGATGTTCGGAAAGGCATAGAATGCGCCCTTCGGAGTGGCGCAGGATATGCCCGGCAGATTGTTCAACCCCTCGACCACGACCTTGCGCCGTCGATCGAACTCCGCGACCATCTTCGCCATCTCATCCTGCGGGCCGGTCAACGCAGCGAGCCCGGCATATTGCGCCGACGCGTTGACGCAGGAATGCAGATTGACCGCAAGCTTGCGCGCATAATCGTAGAGTTTACCCGGCCAGATCGCATAGCCGAGCCGCCAGCCGGTCATCGCATAGGTTTTCGACCAGCCATTGAGCAGAATCAGGCGGTCGCGGATCTGCGGATAGGACAGGAGGCACACATGCTTCTCGCCGTCATAGACCATGTGGTCGTAGATCTCGTCGGACATCACCGCGACGTCCGGATGGCGCTCGAGACCGGCAACCAGTTTGTCGACCTCTGACTTCGGCGTCACGCCTCCGGTCGGATTGGCGGGCGAATTGACGATGAGAAGCCGCGTCCTTGGTGTGATCAGCTTGAGCGTTTCCTCGGCTGAGAACGCAAAGCCATTCTCCTCGCGAATCGGGACCGGCACCGGATTGGCGCCGGTGAATTCGATCATCGAGCGATAGATCGGGAAACCCGGATCCGGGTACAGGATATCCACGCCCGGCTCGCCGAACATCATGGTCGCCATGTACATGGTGGGCTTGCCGCCCGGCATGATCATGACCTCGTCCGGAGACACCTCGACAGCGAAGCGCTTGTGCAGATCCGCGGCCACTGCTTCGCGCAGGGCGGGGATACCGGTTGCTGGCGTGTATCCGTGGTGGCCGTCGCGCAAGGCCTTGATCGCCGCTTCGACGATAAAGTCCGGCGTGCGGAAATCCGGCTGGCCGATTCCGAGATTGATGACATCCCGGCCCTCAGCGATCAGAGCGTTGGCACGCGCGAGGACCGCGAAGGCATTTTCCTCGCCAATCCGGTCGAAAGCCGCGACGGTTCGAAGCATGGCGTTTCCCAGAACAATGCTTATTTAACAGAATATTATGAGAAACCGCGTTCCGGCCGGCGTCAACCCACAGACGCCCCTTCGTCTCATTGCTCCCCCTGCCCCGGATATGCCAAAAGCTCATTCATGACCGTCTGGCTGGAACTGGCCATCGTCGTTGGGCTCACGCTGCTCAACGGCTTTTTTGCTATGGCAGAGCTGGCAATTGTGTCCTCGCGACGCATTCGCCTCCAGCAAATGGCGGAGGCTGGCAGCACCGGCGCCGCGCGCGCGCTCGCGCTCGCTGAAAACCCCGGGCGCTTTCTTTCCGGCGTGCAGGTCGGCATCACGCTGATCGGCATCCTGTCCGGCGCCTATGGCGGCGCCACCCTTGGTGCTCGCCTTGGCGCGATCCTGAACCAGTACCCCTTGTTCGCACCTCGCGGCGAAGAAATCGCGTTCATTGTTGTGGTCATCGCGATTACGGCTCTGTCAGTCGTGGTCGGCGAACTCGTTCCAAAGCGCATCGCGCTGCTTCAACCCGAGCGCATCGCGTCCGTGGTTGCAGGGCCGCTGCAGGTCCTCGTCCTGATCGCCCGCCCGCTGGTCTGGTTTCTCGAAAACTCGACGGCACTGCTGCTCAAGCTGCTTCGCATTCCGGAAAAGCGAAACGACACCGTCACCGAAGAGGAAGTGAAGATCGCGATTGCGGAAGGCACCGAAGCCGGCGTGATCGACGAGGTCGAGGAGGAAATGATCCACGGCGTGCTGGCGCTCGCCGATTCCACCGTAGCGTCGATCATGGTGCCGCGTCCCGACGTGTTCTGGATCGATCTGTCCGACGATCCGAAGGACGTCGAGCGTGAGATCGCCGATTGCCCCTATTCGCGCATCGTGGTCGCCCGCGACGGCGATGTCGGCCGTCCGCTCGGCGTCGTGCAGAAGAAGGATCTGGTCGGCGACCTGATCGCCGGCCGCGGCATTCGCGTCGAGGAGCGGCTGATCGAACCGGTCTTCGTGCCGGAAACGATGCCGGTGCTGCAACTGCTCGAGGTTTTCAAGTCGTCATCCGTGCATATCGCCTTTGTCGTCGACGAGTATGGCGACTTCCTCGGGGTCACGACGGTGAACGACGTGCTGGAAGGTATCGCCGGCGACCTTGGCGAGGAACACGAACAGCCTTCGGACAATATCGTCCGGCGACCGGACGGCTCGTGGCTCGTCGACGGACGCGCGGCCGCCGGCGAGCTCATCGAGAAACTGAAGCTTCCGGAAACCTCGGGCGACTTCCACACCGCCGCCGGATTTGCACTCGAACGCCTCGCGCATATTCCGGCCGAATGCGAGACATTCGAAATACCGGGCTGGCGTATCGAGATACTCGACATGGACGGCAAGCGCATCGACAAGCTACTATTCACGCCGATGCCGGAAACAGCGGACGGCTGAGGAACACTTCAGCCGTCGGTTCATTGTCTTTTGTTGTGTTGCACGGACGAAGCGATGGCAGACCTCAGCAAGCGCAGACTGCGTTCGCAGCTCTGGTTCGACAATCCCGACAATCCCGGCATGACCGCGCTCTATCTGGAGCGCTATCTCAATTACGGACTTACGCTGGATGAACTGACTGCCGGGAAACCGATCATCGGCATCGCACAGACCGGCAGCGATCTGTCACCCTGCAACCGCCATCACCTCGAACTGGCCCGGCGTGTCCGCGAAGGCATCCGCGACGCTGGCGGCATCGCTTTCGAATTCCCCTGTCATCCGATTCAGGAAACCGGCAAGCGGCCGACGGCGGCACTCGATCGCAACCTGTCGTACCTCAGTCTCGTCGAAGTCCTGTACGGCTACCCGCTTGACGGCGTCGTACTGACCACCGGCTGCGACAAGACCACGCCGGCCGGATTGATGGCAGCAGCGACCGTCAATATTCCCGCCATCGTCCTGTCCGGCGGACCCATGCTGAATGGATGGTGGAAGGGCGAGCGCTCCGGCTCGGGCACCATCATCTGGCAGGCGCGCAAGGACCTCGCCGCGGGCCGGATCGATTACCGGGAATTCCTCGCCATGGTCGCATCGTCTGCGCCGTCCATCGGACATTGCAACACCATGGGCACCGCCTCAACGATGAATGCGCTGGCGGAAGCGCTTGGCATGTCCCTGCCTGGTTGCGCGGCCATACCCGCGCCTTATCGCGAACGCGCGCAGATCGCTTACGACACCGGGCGCCGGGCGGTGGAGATCGTCCGTGACGATCTGAAACCGTCCGACATCATGACCCGACAGGCGTTCGAGAACGCGATCGTCACATGCTCGGCAATCGGCGGGTCGACCAATGCACCGATACATATCAACGCGATCGCACGCCATGTCGGCGTTGAATTGTCGATCGCCGACTGGGAGCGATTGGGCTTCGACGTGCCTCTCCTCCTCAATATGCAACCGGCGGGCCATTACCTTGGCGAAGACTATTATCGGGCCGGCGGGCTGCCGGCCGTGCTGCATGAATTGATGCAGGCTGGCCGGATCCATGCCGGCGCAATCACGATCAATGGCAAGACGATCGGTGAAAATGTCAGCACGTCGAAAGCTGCCGATACCGATGTCATTCGGCCCTACGAGAAGCCGCTCAAACGCGAAGCCGGCTTCCGTGTGCTGCGCGGCAACCTGTTCGACTCCGCGATCATGAAGACCAGCGTGATCTCCGAAGATTTCAGACAGCGCTATCTCTCGAATCCGAACGACCCGGGCGCGTTCGAAGGCAAGGCCGTAGTCTTCGAGGGACCGGAAGATTATCACGCGCGGATCGACGATCCCTCACTCGCGATTGATGAGCGCAGCATCCTCGTCATACGCGGCGTGGGGCCGATCGGCTATCCGGGCTCCGCGGAAGTTGTGAACATGCAGCCGCCCGCTGCGCTGATCAAACGGGGCATAGAGTCATTGCCTTGTCTTGGCGATGGTCGTCAGTCCGGAACGTCCGGCTCGCCGTCAATTCTGAATGCCTCGCCCGAAGCTGCGGAGGGTGGCGGGCTGGCACTCGTTGCAACCGGAGATCGCCTGCGTATCGATCTGCGCAAAGGCACGGCCGACATTCTCGTCTCGGAGGACGAACTCGCGCGCCGGCGCGCCAGGCTCCAGCACACCGGCGGCTTTGCCGTGCCGGACAGCCAGACCCCGTGGCAGCAGATGTATCGCGAAACGGTCACCCAGATGGCCGACGGCCAGATCATTCGTGGCGCCGATTCTTACCAGCGCGTCGCCCAAACGAACATCCCGCGCGACAATCACTGACAGCGGACAACCCAGGCGGGCCAACCGAAGACGATCGGCGCGTCTTGCTTTCCGCACCCGCTGGATCTGCACCGCATCCAGTGCGATGCGACCGCACGACTTTCAGACAGCGAAAAGGCGATACCACCGCCGCAGAGGTTTACGCCTCCTTTATATCGTTGACTTGGCCCCCGCCTCCGCCCGATGCTTGCGGCATAAAAAAGCCATAAGCCGCATCACGCGGCATCGGGAGGAAACCATATGATGCGCCACCTCGTGGGCGCGCTTGCGTTGGGCGCCCTTTTATCGACAACAGCGACCGTCACCGCACAGGAGACCATCCGGCTGCGGATTGCGTCCGGCCATCCGCCGGTCAACACCTACGTGAACCTGATGCAGAACTTCTTCGTGCCGGAAGTCACGAAGCGGGTTGCGGCCAAAACCAAGCACAAGATCGAGTTCGTCGAAGGTTATGGCGGCGCCATGGTGAAAGTGGCGGATACGCTCGAGGGCGTGCAGTCCGGCATCATCGATATCGGCGGCTATTGCTTCTGCTTTGAACCGTCGAACCTGCCTCTGCACGCGTTTCAGGTGATGCTGCCGTTCGGCACCATGGATCCTGTCACCAGCGTGAAGGTTGCGCGCGAGGTCTATAATCAGGTCCCCTTCATGTCGAAGGTGTTTGAGGACAAGTATCGCCAGAAGCTGATCGCGCTCATCGCCGACAACGGCTACAACCTTGGTACCAATTTCGAATGGAACAAGGTTTCCGACCTGAAGGGTCAGAAACTCGCCGGCGCCGGCCTCAACCTGAAATGGCTCGAATATGCCGGCGCGACGCCCGTGCAGTCTTCGCTGCCGGAAGCCTACACTGCGATGCAGACGGGTGTGTATAACGGCTGGATCATGTTCCCGTCAGGCTGGGTCAACTTCAAGCTGTTCGAAGTCGGCAAGTACTATACCGAGATCGGCTTTGGTGCGATTACCTGGCACGGTCTGACCATCAACAAGGCCCGCTTCGACAAGCTGCCGAAGGAGGTGCAGGACATCATCGTCGAAGTCGGCCGCGAATACGAGGCGATGACCGGTACCGTGAACCAGGCCAATTATCCGAAACAGCTCGAAGACCTGAAGGCGAAGGGCACCAACGTCCGCAAGCTTCCGGATAGCGTCCAGGCTGACTGGGCCAAGTCGCTCGCGGGATGGCCAAAGGAAAAGGCCAAGGAGCTCGACGCACAGGGCCTGCCCGCAACGCAAGTTCTCGAAGCGACCCTCGCTGCCGCGGAGAAGCACGGTCACAAATGGCCGGTGCGCTACGCGATCAAGTAGAATCGCATGCAACATGGCCGGGCACAGACGCTCAAAAAGCGGCGCCTCTTGTGTCCCGGCCATGCCTGTTTCGCGCAGGTTTGACACGGCCGAGAGCAGACCATGCAGATCGAAAATGTCGTAACCCGAGTGGTGCACGGTCTTCTGGCGCTCGCCGCAGCCATCATTTTTCTTCTGAGCTTTCTCGTCGTCGCCGACGTCATCGGCCGCGGCGCGTTCAATTCTCCGGTGAAGGGTACGCCGGAGATCGTCTCCATGTCGATCGTCATCATCTGCTTTCTGCTTGCGGCCTATGCCGTGCAGAGCGGCGCGATGCTGCGCACCGACGTCATGATCTCGCTATTCGGGCGGCGCGGCTATGCATTCGGAGACCTCATCTCGGGCATTCTCGGTATCGTCTTTTTCCTTCTGATCGTGTGGGGCAGCTTCGAACCCGCCTTGCATGCATGGTCGAGCGGAGAATTCGAAGGTGAAGGCGCGCTGCGCGTGCCGGTATGGCCTGCACGGTTCGTGGTGATGTTCGGATCAGCGCTCGTGGTCGCAATCTATCTCGGGCAGGCGGCGCTCGCCGTATTGGCACTGATGCGCCCCGATGACGCTCCGCCTCCCGTATCGACCACCCATTGATCGGGACTTGCCATGTTCGGCCATAGTGAAATGATCCTGGTCATCGTGCTGCTGCTGGCACTGGTCTTCGCCGGCGTCCATATCGCCATCGCCCTTGGCATGACCGCGGCGGTCGGCATTTATCTGATGACCAACGACATTGAGGTCGTGCGCACCTTCGTCGCCAATACCGCGTACGAAGCGCTGCGCGATTACGTGTTTGCGGTCATCCCGCTGTTCATGCTGATGGGCGACTTCCTCGCCAAATGCGGCGCAGCAACCGACCTTTATACGCTCGCAAATCGCATGAGTCGCTGGCTGCCGGCCCGGCTTGCTGTCGCGACTATTATCGCCAACGCAATCTTCGCCTTCGTCACCGGCGTCAGCATCGCGGCCGCGGCCGCCTTCTCCCGCATCGCCTATCCGGAAATGCGCCGATATGGCTATAGCCGCGAATTCGCGCTCGGATGCATCGCGGGCAGCGCCTGCCTCGGCATGCTGATCCCGCCTTCCGTACTGATGATCGTATGGGGCGTGCTGACCGAGCTGTCGATCGGCAAGCTGTTCCTTGCCGGCGTCCTGCCCGGCTTGCTGCTGGCGTTCGGCTTCTGCCTCTATGTCGTCATCGCCGCAATGATCAAACCCGAGCTGGTTGGCGAATCCGGACCGGCCGGCGTTCGTGCTGCGCCGCTGGGCGCAGCCGTAGCAAAGCCCTTGCCGAGCGACGATCCGGACGAACAGCCGATCGGGGCGCTGCTGTTCAGCACCAGTCTGGTGATGGCACTTATTCTCGCTGTGCTTGGCTCGATCTGGCTCGGCTTCTGCACCCCGACGGAAGGCGCCGGCGTCGGTGCGGTCGGCGCGCTGATTCTGGCGATGATCAAGGGCATCACCTTGCGGGAGGTCTGGCAGGTCGTTCTTAATGTCGGCCGCACCTCGGGCCCGCTGCTGCTGCTGCTGTTCTGCGCGCAGCTCTATTCACGCGTCCTGTCGATGACGGGCTTCACCGAGACCGCGAAGTCATTTCTTCTCGGGACCGGTCTCGGACCGATTGGCATTCTTCTTGTGATGCTGCTGATCTGGTTCGTCCTCGGATGTCTAATCGACTCGATCTCGATCATCCTGCTCACGGTGCCCATCTTCGCACCGATCGCCACAACCCTGGGATTCGACCCGCTGGCTTTCGCGATCGTCGGCATTCTGGCGATCGAGACCGGGCTGCTCACGCCGCCGTTCGGCATTCTGGTGTTCACGGTCAAGGCGGCCGTGCCCGAGCCCAATGTCCCGCTATCGGAAATATTTATAGGGTCGATCCCCTACTGGATCATCCTGTTGGTGGTGGTTGCAGCCCTCGTCGCATTCCCTCAGATCGCGACATTCCTGCCGGGCCTGGGTTGACGAGTCAGGGCTTCGCACCCGCAGGCGCTACGACGGAATTCCTCAACCCGATCTCGTCGAAGCTCTTGCGCACGGCCCCGGAAGCCTTTTGCTCCTCCACCAACGCGGAGACAAACGCCAGCGCTTCGGGCTTGCCGTTCGGCACCGCCGCAGCCGTGTAGGAATTCAGAAAGCCGCCATCCAGGATGCGCGAGCCCGGAAGCTTCTCGGCCAGCCCGCTCAGCGATTCTCGTGACAACGCAATCGCGTCCGCCTTGCCGCTTTTCAGGAGTGCAACACCTTCGTCCACGCCCTTGATCGTAATGAAGGTCGCGTCCTTCGACGTCGCCTGCGCGGCGCGCGAGGTCGCAGTGCCGTCGACGATCGCGATGCGGACAGCCGGCTTGTTGGTATCAGCGATCGCCTTCGCGGGAGCCGTCGGCATGACGAGATAGGTGGACGTCAGCACGTGATAGGCCGCGCCGAATGACACGCGCTTGGCGCGCTCCGCATCGACCGGCATGAAGGTCACGTCCCAGACGCCCTTGTCCGCATCGGCGGTAATGGCGCCCGATGCGAGATATTCGACATATTGCACCGGCTTGCCGATCTTCTTCGCCAGCGCTGCACCGAGATCGACGGCAACGCCGCGCGGCTTGCCGCTGGCGTCGCGAACCGCATAGAGCGCGGATGGAGCGGGGCCGACCGCAATGGCGACACGGAGGGCTTCTCCGGGCGCGAGCTGCTTGATTGCGGCGTCGTTCGCCACAGCCGCCTTCGCAGATGCGAAAAGAACAAGCGTCAGTGCAGTGAGCGTCGCAAGATGCATGGTGTGGCCTCCGGCATGTCAGCGATGCGCCGCGCGGATAACTGAGGGCGGCAATTGTAGTTTAACAACCCCGCCAATCGCTTCACAATCGCCACTGCCTTGCGATTTCTGGATTTCACCATGCCGACACCTGCCGAGAAGCGCCGCACCTTCAGAAAGCTGCATGAAAGCGGATGTTTCGTCATTCCGAACCCCTGGGACATCGGCAGCGCGCGATACCTGCAGCATCTGGGCTTCAAGGCATTGGCGACCACGAGTCTGGGCTATGCGTTTTCCGAAGGCTATGCCGACGGCGCTGTGCCACGCGACCTGATGCTCGCTCATATCGCCGAAATCGCGGGCGCCTGCGACGTTCCGGTTAATGCTGATTTCGAGGGCGGCTATGCCGACGATCCGCAGGGCGTCGCCGAAAGCGTGACGCTCTGCGTCAAGACGGGTGTCGCCGGACTGTCGATCGAGGACTCGACGGGCGACAAGGCCAACCCTCTCTATCCTTTCGACCTCGCTCTGGAACGGATCAAAGCGGCGCGCGCCGCAATCGACAAGACTGGTGAAGACGTGCTGTTGACCGCACGCACCGAAGGCTTCATCCGCGGGCGACCGGACATGGACGAAACGCTGCGCCGACTGCGCGCTTTCGCGGATGCCGGTGCCGACTGCCTCTATGCACCCGGCATCAAGACGCGCGAGGAGATCGAAACCGTTGTGAACGCTGTCGCGCCAAAGCCAGTCAACGTGCTGATCGGATGGCCGAGCGATCTCACCGTCAAGGACATCACCAGATTTGGAGCGCGCCGCATCAGCGTCGGAGGATCGCTGGCGCGTTCGGCATGGGGCGGGTTCATCCGCGCTGCCCGGCAGCTCGCGGAGGGCGGTTGCTTCGGCGGCTTCGCGGACGCGGCGCCCGCTGCGGATCTGAACGCGCTCTTCCGCGAGGACCAGCCCAAGCAGCCTTCTGCGTGACGGACACACTCACCTTCAGCAACGCACAAAAGCCAGGGCCGGTCGTGCTGACCGGACACTATGGCCGCGTGGAGAAACTCGACCCTGCGCGGCACGGCGCTGCGTTGTGGACTGAGATGAAGGTCGAACCCACGTTGTGGGATTACATGTCGTATGGCCCGTTTCAGTCCGAGGAACAGTTTCAGTCATGGCTCGCGGAGCGCGCGAGCCTGACCGACCCATACGCTTACGCTGTGGTTGCGCCAGACGGGCGGGCGCTCGGAATCGCGGCCTTGATGCGGATCACGCCCGAGATGGGCGTAATCGAAGTCGGACACATCACGTATTCACCTGCCTTGCAGCGCACCCCGCTCGGCACCGAGGCGCAATTTCTGCTCGCGCGTTATGCCTTTGATACGCTTGGCTACCGGCGCTATGAATGGAAATGCAATGCGCTCAACGCCGCCTCCCGGCGCGCCGCTGAACGCTACGGTTTCACGTTCGAAGGGACGTTCCGGCAGCACATGATTGTCAAGGGCAAGAACCGCGACACCGCCTGGTACTCGATCATCGACACCGAATGGCCTGCGCGTCGCGCCTCCTTCGAGCGCTGGCTTGCGCCATCCAATTTCGAAGCACAGGGCCGGCAGAAAGCCAGTCTTGCCTCGTTCATGACGGCATCGGGCTGAAGCGATGCCGGGCCGTCTCAAGGACAAGGTCGCCGTCGTTACAGCCGCCGGTCAGGGGATCGGCCGGGCCATCGCCGAATCCTTTGTCGCCGAAGGCGCGCGTGTGGTCGCAACCGATCTCGACGCCGGCAAGCTGACAGGCCTCGCCGCCGAACGATTGCTCTCGCTCGATGTCCGGTCGAATGCGGCGATTGAGGCGCTGTCGCAAGACGTCGAACGCGATTTCGGCGGCGCCGACATCCTCGTGAACTGTGCCGGCTTCGTTCATCACGGGAGCATTCTCGATTGCACCGATGCAGACTGGGACTCCTCGTTTGACCTCAACGTCAAATCGATGCACCGGACGATCCGGGCATTCCTGCCGGCCATGCTCCGGAAAAAGCGCGGCTCGATCGTCAACATTTCCTCGGTCGCGTCTTCGGTGACCGGCTTGCCGAACCGCTACGTGTACGGGGCGTCGAAGGCCGCCGTGATCGGACTGACGAAAGCCGTAGCCGCCGATTTCATCAGGCAGGGCATCCGCTGCAATGCGATCTGCCCGGGCACGATCGAATCGCCGTCGCTCGAGGAGCGGATCGAAACCCTGGCCGCCAACACCGGCCAATCGCTCGAAGCCGTTCGTCAGGCCTTTATCGATCGCCAGCCGATGGGCCGGTTGGGCAAGGCACCGGAAGTGGCGGCGCTCGCCGTTTTCCTCGCATCCGACGAATCTCTCTACATGACCGGCCAGCCGCATCTGGTCGATGGCGGGCTCGCGTTGTAGGGTTGCGGTCGCCCGGAGGCGCCCATGCGGATCATCACCCTCGTCGCCCTGTTCGTACTCGCACCGAGCCTCGCCGTCGCCGCCAATTGCAAGCGCAACGGCAGCGCGGTCATATGCGACGACGGCCGCACCGGCATTTTCGCCGGCGACGCAATCATCTGGCCCGACGGCACCCGCTCATCGAGCGCGCAGCATCCGAGCGTGCATATCGGCCACAAGGATTCGGTGCGCGTCGGTCCGGGCGTCTTCGTCGGATCGCCATCCGGCCGCGGCTCGGTCCCGCTCGACGATCCGAACGCCCCACACAAACGCGACTGCGCCATGCTCGACGGCGTGTCCTATTGTCACTGACGGAACTCTCTCATGCATGTTCTCATTACCGGTGCGGCCGGCATGATCGGCCGCAAACTGCTCGACCGGCTGTCGCTTGACGGCGGCCTGAACGGCAAGGCGATCGACCAACTGACGCTGACCGACATCGTGCCGCCGGCCGCGCCGCAAGGGCTTTGCGGCAATGTCACACTGAGGACCGCCGATCTCGCCACGCCGGGTGTTGCCGAAGACCTGGTGAAGGACAGGCCGGACGTGATCTTTCATCTCGCCGCCATTCCGTCAGGTGGATCGGAGACCGATTTCGAGGCCGGCTATCGCTCGAACCTCGACGGCACCCGAAATCTGCTGGAAGCGATCCGCAAGACCGGCGACGGCTACAAGCCGAAAGTGATCTACACGTCTTCGATCGCCGTCTACGGCGCACCCTTCCCGCCGTCGATCCCGGATGACTTCGTTCTCACGCCGCTGACAAGCTATGGCGCACACAAGGTGATCTGCGAAACGTTGCTCGCGGACTATAACAGGCGCGGATTCCTGGAAGGCGTCGGCGTGCGCCTGTGCGGCATCACGGTGCGGCCCGGCAAGCCGAACCTTGCCGCATCCGGGTTCTATTCCGGCATCATCCGCGAACCGCTCGCCGGCATAGAGACAACGCTGCCGGTGGCTGAGAGCGTGACCAATACACACGCCTCGCCGCGCGCCGCCGCCGGCTTCCTCGTCCACGCCGCGTCGCTGACGCCGGAACAGCTCGGCCATCGCATCAACATGACCATGCCCGGCGTATGCTGCACGGTCGGCGAACAGCTGGAGGCATTGCGGCGCGTCGCGGGCGATGCGGTCGCCAGACGCGTGAAGCACAAGCCCGATCCCTTCATCATGAAGATCGTCGAAGGGTGGCCAAGCCGCTTCGATTGCACCCGCGCCCGCGAGCTCGGATTTACCGCCGAGACCTCGTTCGACGAGATCATCCGGGTTCACATCGAGGACGATCTGGGCGGAAAATTCGTCCAATAAGGCCGCAATCCGGCGCATGACATCCGGGCAGAGCCGGGTTGCGGCTCCAAACTTGCATCGCGGGACTGATCGCATACATTGCGGCCAACGCTCCTCCCCCGAGGCCTCTCATGAACTACGTCGATGCGGCCCTTGCGCCGATGCGCAAGACCGGACAGATAAAATTGCACAAGGCGGAAGCGTTCGCCGGCATGCGGAAGGCCGGCCAGCTCGTCGCCGAGTGCCTGGACATGCTGGTTCCCGAAGTGCGCCCGGGCGTGCCGACCGAGCGCATTGACCGGCTCGTCCACGAGTTTGCGATGGATCATGGCGCGCTGCCTGCGACGCTGATGTATCGCGGCTACCGCAAGTCCACCTGCACGTCGATCAATCACGTCGTCTGCCACGGCATTCCGAGCGAAAAGCCGATGAAGGACGGCGACATCGTCAACATCGACGTCACGCTGATCCTCGACGGCTGGCATGGCGATTCAAGCCGCATGTATCCGGTCGGCGACATCCCGCGCCGCGCCGAGCGCCTGATCGAAGTCACCTATGAATCGATGATGCGCGGCATCGCCGCGATCCGGCCGGGAGCAACCACCGGCGATATCGGCGCAGCGATCCAGACCTTCGTCGAAGCGCAGCACATGAGCGTTGTGCGCGACTTCTGCGGCCACGGTCTCGGGCGTTTGTTCCACGACGAACCGAACATCGTGCATGTCGGACGTGCGGGCGAAGGCACCGTCCTGCGGCCGGGCATGTTCTTCACGGTCGAGCCGATGATCAATCTCGGCCGGCCTCACGTGAAGGTGCTTTCGGACGGCTGGACGGCCGTGACGCGCGACCGCTCGCTGTCCGCTCAGTTCGAGCACACTGTCGGCGTGACCGACAAGGGCGTCGAGATCTTCACGCTGTCGCCGAAAGGTCTCGACAAGCCGCCCTATGCGGTAGAGGCCTGACGCTCAGTTCACCGCGCGATAAAGCCGCTCGTCGTAAAGACTGCCGCTCTTCGGCAGGAGTTCCTTTCGGAATTCCTTGGTCGGCGCCGCTGCGGTGTGGCGCTTCCACGTATCGGGATTGCTCCAGACCGCGACGATGGTCATGTGGTTTGGACGACTTGCCTGCGTCAGGACATCGAAGCGCCCGTTTCCGTCCATGCGGCGGCTTTCGAAGGCGAAGTTCTGCAGCATCTCCTCGCCCTGCTGGCGGAAGGTCGGGACAAAATCCACATGCGTCACCGCGATGACCGCACCGGGATTGTTCTGTCCGGCTGAAAGCTCGCGATGCGGACGCTCATCATAGGGCGCCGTTTCAATGGCCTGCAGCGCCTCACGCGCCGCGACCGTATGCGGCTGCTTGGTGTGCGCCTCGCGCGTCGCGTTGTCCTTCCAGTGTTCGATCAGCGCGAAGTGGTTCGGCTGACCGTTGCGCTGCAGGACCGTCATCGACTGATATCCGGCGTCCTTCGCGCTTGCGGTCTTCAGCGTCTTCAGTGCCGCAAGAGCCTTGGCTTCGGCGCCCGGAGCAACCTCGATATAGGTGATGACCCAGTTTCCGTCCGGCGTCTGCGAACCGGGCGGCAATCCGCCCCCCTGCGGTGTCTGCGCCTGCGCCGCGCCAACACCTGCCGCGCCGACGCCTGCAGCCACGATCATTGCCAGAACCATCGTGCGCATGAGCATGGTTTCCCCCCAACCAGGTTGCCCGGCGGTCTCAGGACCGCTCTTCTGAGCAAGCTTAAACAACTTCCCGCCGCGGCGAAACGTGAAGCGCGATCCCGGCCGATCAATTATGGCATTGCAAAACACCGCGATCGCGTCATGCTTGCGACAGGCGCGAGGGCATATGCGGGCGGGAAAATCCAGGGACCAGGACGCTCCTCAGGCCGGGCTTGAGGACGCCACGCCGCACTATCATGGACATCGCGAGCGGCTGCGGGGCCGTTTCCGCGACGCGGGGGCGGAGGCGCTTGCCGACTATGAGTTGCTCGAACTGGTGTTGTTTCGGGCCATCCCGCAACGCGATGTCAAACCGCTCGCGAAGCAGCTGATCGCGAAATTCGGATCCTTTGCCGAGGTGATCGCTGCCCCCGAAACACGCCTCAAGGAGGTCAAGGGCCTTGGCGATGCTGCCATCACCGAGATGAAGATCGTACAGGCCGCCGCGAGCAGGCTGGTGCGTGGACAGGTGAAGGCCCGCACGGTCCTGTCATCGTGGTCGTCCGTACTCGACTATTGCCGCACCGAAATGGCCTTCGCCGACAAGGAGCAATTCCGCATCCTGTTCCTCGACAAGCGCAATCAGTTGATCGCCGACGAAGTGCAACAGACCGGCACGGTCGACCACACGCCGGTCTATCCGCGTGAAGTCGTGAAGCGCGCGCTCGAGCTATCGGCGACGGCGATCATCCTCGTTCACAACCATCCGAGCGGAGACCCGACACCGTCCCGTGCCGACATCCAGATGACGCAGTCGATCGTGGACGTCGCAAAGCCGCTGGGCATTTCGGTGCACGACCACATCATCGTCGGCAAGGAGGGGCATGCCAGCTTGAAAGGCCTTCGGCTGATTTAGGGCGCGCGTAGTGCGCTACGCCGCGCTGCCTTTGCGCTCTCGTTACTTTTTCTGCAGAACGATCTGGTCGCCGCCTTCGGGCACGCGCCACCATTTCTGCGGCTCGCGTTCCTCGAAGCGCCAAGCCTGTCCGTTCGGAGATGCCAGCACAAGCTCGCCCTTGTCGAGCCGCCAGACATTCGGGTTGAGTCGCGTCATCGCAGGGTCACATGGCTGCCGGACAGACAGGCGATACTCGTCAAACCCCTTGGTCGCGGTCTTGGTGAAGTTCAGCGAGCAGACCGGCTTGTCGGCTCGCACCATCGACCACTCGCCGGCGATCTCGTCGACCGAACGCTTCGGTGCGAAGACCGCAGCCGAGGCCGCCGTCTGAAGGAAGTAGAGACCTTCGCCCTTGCGCTCGCCCTCGAACATGCCAACTTCGACCTCGGACAATTCGAATACGGTGCGCCCACGCGCATCGACCAGTTTCAGCGTCTGGTTCGCGAGCGTCCAGCCCTCTACGTCCTTCAGCGGCGGGATGGCCTCGCCGCAGGCGGCATCGAATTCGACCTGAGAGCCAATGCGCGATGGCTCCGACCTGAACGTGAGATTGCAGACGCGATCGCGATCGGAATTGGACATCTCCCAGACGCCCACCATTGCCTTCGCGGGATCGGCAGCGGGCTCCGGCACCTGCGGATTGGGCGCCTGTGCAACGGCCCGGCTCACTGAGCCGAGCACAATCAGTCCCAGAAGAAGTCGGCGCATTGCGCGGCCCTCGCCACTGGTCGGGAGGCGCGTTCTAGCACAGCCGTTGCGGCGAAATCACGCCGGCTTCTTCGCCGGATAAGGCGTCTCCGGAACAGGGGTTAGCGGCCCCTTGCCGGAGAACCATGACTTGAGGTTATCGACCACAAGCTGGTCCATCGCCTTGCGGGTCGCCGCCGACGCCGAACCGAGATGCGGAAACAGCACGACATGCTCCATCTCGATCAATTCCTGCGGAACATGCGGCTCGTTGACGAACACGTCGAGACCGGCCGACATGATGGTGCGGTCCTTCAGAGCCTTGATCAGCGCCGGCTCATCGACCACCGAGCCGCGCGCCATATTGATAAGCACACCGTCCGGGCCGAGTGCCTTGAGGACATCGGCGTCGATCAGATTCTTCGTGGCCACACCACCCGGCACGATCACCATCAGCACATCGACGTCATGCGCCATGTCGATCAGCTTTGGATAATACTTGTAGGACACACCGGGCTGCGGATTGCGCGAATGATAGACCACCGGCACACCGAACGCTTCAAGACGCCGCCCGATTGCCCGGCCGATGCGCCCCATGCCAACCACTCCGACCGTGCGGCCACGCAGGGTCGGCGACAAGGGATAACCGCCCTTGAGCCATTTGCCGGCGCGCAGAAAACGATCCGCCTGCGGAAATTCGCGAAGCGTGCAGAGCAGAAGACCGAGCGCGGTATCCGCCACTTCCTCGTTCAGCACGTCCGGCGTATTGGTCACCACGACCCCATGTTGGCCCGCCCAAGCGGCGTCCACATGGTCATAACCGACGCCGAAGCTCGATACGATTTCCAGCTTCGGGAGGCGGGACATGAAGGCGCCATCGATCTTGTTCGCGGTGTAGGCGATCGCGATACCGCGAATGCGCGGCGCGACATCCTTGAGAAAGGCGTCCTGATCCTTGGCTTCGACCAGTTTGTGAACAATGGCGAACGGCTCGACCCCTCCGACAATGACCGGCTTGGCCTGTCCGATCAGCAATACCTCAGGCTTGTCGGCGGCCATTCCGTCTCTCCGTCCGCGTTTGATCCAGGTCAAAAAAGTGTGGCCGCTTTCGGCCGCAATTTATCTATACTAGCGAGCGTCCGTCCGCAAAATCGATCATTGCTATCGACCCATCCGATCCTCCAATTTCATGAAAATCCATACCGTCCAAGCGATCCGCAAGATCGTGCTCTACGCGGCCGTCGCGGTCGGGGTCTTTGTCTTCGCCGTCACGGCGTCCATTCACCCGGGCGACCGGACCCTGCACGAAATGATCGAATGGGTTGGCATCGTCCTGATCGTTGCCTGCATCCTCGGACGGACCTGGTCTTCGCTCTATATCGGCGGACGAAAGATCGAGGAGTTTGTGCAAACCGGCCCCTACTCGGTGATGCGGAACCCGCTCTATTTCTTCTCTTTCCTTGGCGCAGCCGGCGTCGGCATGCAGGTTGGCAGCGTGTTGCTCGGCCTGATCTGCGCAGCGCTCGCCTGGATGGTGTTCTACGTGGTGGTCCTGCAGGAGGAGCAGGTGCTGACCGCACGCTACGGCGACAGCTATCGCGACTACCTCGCACGCGTGCCGCGGTTCTTTCCCAAACCGTCGCTGTGGCACGACGACCCGACGCTCACCATCCGTCCACCGCGGGTGAT
This sequence comes from Pseudorhodoplanes sp., assembly GCF_035565795.1. Lineage (GTDB taxonomy): Bacteria > Pseudomonadota > Alphaproteobacteria > Rhizobiales > Xanthobacteraceae > Pseudorhodoplanes. The sequence continues at coordinate 475 of NZ_DATMRV010000182.1, read as the reverse complement.
CATGACCTTTGCGGATGCGCTGGTGTTCCTGCTGGCAGTGCCGCTCGCCGAATTTTTCGAGCACCTGCAGGAGACCGGCGCAATCCCGGTGTTGCTGCGGCTTCCCTGACCTCAGTTTCGCACGACGATTGCAGCGGCTGCGCCCGCCATCGCGAGACCGGCGGTGCGGTTCACGGTCTGCAATGCGCGCGGCGACGTGAACATGCGGCGCGCATAGGCCGCAAGCAGCACGTAGCCGGTGAGCACGATGCTCACCACCAGCGCAACGATCACCGCAAGCTCGACCATGTCTGTCACCGTCAGCCGGGTGAGGTCGATCACCGTCGGCATCAGAGCGAGATAGAACAGCATGATCTTCGGGTTGCCGAGCGACAGCAGCAGCCCCGCGCCGAACAATTGCCGGCCCTGACCGCGCACGGGCTCGGCTTTCGCGGGAGCGCCGGAGTCTCGCCACAGCTTCCAGGCGAGGAACAGG
>NZ_DATMRV010000181.1:0-2335 GCF_035565795.1 Pseudorhodoplanes sp. | reverse complement strand
GACCCCGAATGCGTTCGAACGCGGGATCTACCCCGGCGAGTTCCTTGGATCCGGCACGTCGGCAACGGCTGCGGGCTGCAACAGATGAGATTCCTGGAGCCTAACGATACCGTCGAACTGGAGGTGGAAGGACTCGGAGTTTTGCGCAATACCATCTGAAGGGTCGTGAATGGACGTGTCGCGCAATGAACCTGGCGGAAAGCCTTGAACGGGCTGGTAGCACCTATCCGCATCGTCCCGCGATCGGATATGGCGCCGGCGTTCTGCAGACCTATGCGGAGCTGGCCGGCGGCGCTGCGAGAATCGCAGGTGCGCTGCGCGAACGCTTCGGACTCGATGAGGGCGATCGCGTCGCCATCGTCTCGAACAACCGGCCGGAATATGTCGAGGCTCTGTACGCGATCTGGCATGCCGGCCTCGTCGGCGTTCCCGTCAATGCCAAGCTGCATGGCGCGGAGCTGAACTATATCCTCGAGCATTCGGGCGCGCGCGTCGTCTTCACATCGTCCGATCTTGCGACCGTGATCGAAGCACATGCGCCACCGGCTCTCCGCCATGTTGTGGTCTTTGGCGGCCGCACCTATCAATCGTTGCTGTCGGCCGACCCGGCCCCGCTCATCGCGCGCGAACCGCACGATCTGGCATGGCTGTTCTATACGTCCGGCACCACCGGGCGACCGAAAGGCGCGATGCTGACGCATCGCAATCTCGCGGCCATGGCCGAGGCTTATATCGACGAGGTCGATCGAACCTTTGCCGGGGATCCGCTGCTGCATGCGGCGCCGATGAGCCATGGCTCCGGGCTCTACATGATCCCGTATGTGATGCGGGCGGGAATCAATGTCGTGCCGGAATCGAGCGGCTTCGACGCCGACGAGATCTTCGCACTGGTCGATGCCTGGCCGCGCATGTCGATGTTCGCGGCCCCGACCATGGTGAAGCGTCTGGTCGATTATCCGGGGGAGTGCCGGACGGAGAATATCCGCACCATCGTCTGGGGCGGTGCGCCGATGTATGTCGAGGACACGCTGCGCGCGCTCGACCGGTTCGGGCCGCGCTTTGCGCAGATTTACGGGCAGGGGGAAAGCCCGATGACCATCACGGTCCTGCCGAAGGGCGACATCGCCGATCGGCGGCATCCGCGCTGGCGGGAGCGGCTTCAATCCGCGGGGCGCGCATTCTCCTGCATCGACCTTGCGATCGCGAACGAGCGGGCGCTCGCCTTTCCGCAAGGGGAGCCTGGTGAAGTCCTGTGCCGGGGCGAGACGGTGATGGCCGGGTATTGGCAGAACGAGGCGGCGAGCGCGGCGGCGCTCCAGGACGGCTTTCTCCATACCGGCGACATCGGCGTCCTCGATGCCGAGGGATATCTGCATCTGAAGGACCGGTCCAAGGACCTGATCATTTCCGGCGGCTCGAACATCTATCCGCGCGAGGTCGAGGAAATATTGCTGCGCCACCCTGGCGTGCGCGAGGTTTCGGTCATCGGCCGGCCCGACCGCGAATGGGGCGAGGTGGTGGTCGCCTACGTGGTCGGCGAGGCCGATCGGGCCGATCTCGATACGCTGTGCCTGAATGCGATCGCGCGCTTCAAGCGCCCGCGCGACTATGTGTTCGTGGAGGCGCTGCCGAAGAACAATTACGGCAAGGTCCTCAAGACCGATCTGCGGGCGCGCGACGCTACAATCGCGGCCGGCCTCGAAACCGTCCCGCCCAGGGGAAAATGAGCGAACGGCAGCGCCACCTTCCATCCTGCATTGTCCGGCTTATGTTGACGCCCATGACCAGCCCGCCGCTCGCACCCGACAAGCCGTGCCCGATCTGCGGCAAGCCCTCGCTGGAGAAATTCCGGCCGTTCTGTTCGCGCCGCTGCGGCGACATTGATCTGAACCGCTGGATGAGCGGGGTCTACGCCATCCCGGTGCGGGAAACCGACGACGACCCGGACCGGCCCCGCGCGCGGGACGAGGAGGCCGAGGAATAGGCTTTCTGGTTCGCATTCCCGGGTGGACAGGCGCGGACCCGGCCTCTATAACGCGGCGCTCCAACAGGCCCCCGTTCGGGGGACCCGGCGCCCAGGTAGCTCAGTTGGTAGAGCATGCGACTGAAAATCGCAGTGTCGGTGGTTCGATCCCGCCCCTGGGCACCATTTAAATCAATGACTTAGCTGTCCTCCGCGGTGACCGCGCCCTACACGCCGTGATCTGCGACGACAAACGGTTGTCAGTGGCGTCCCGGCCCGACTGGCGCGCCGCGTCGCTCGAAGATGAAGCGCGCGAGGATCGTCAGCAGCGCCACAAGCGTCAGCACTGATGCCGCCGCGAAGGCGCCGGTG
>NZ_DATMRV010000180.1:0-17936 GCF_035565795.1 Pseudorhodoplanes sp. | reverse complement strand
GAACGGCATATAGCCGCCGCCATGCGAGACCACGATCCTGAGCGTCGGATACGCGTCGAGAATGCCCTCGTAGAACAGTGAGGCGATTGCCATCGCCTCCTCGAAGGACTGGCCGATGGAATTCCAGAGCTGCCACTTGTGAAAGCGCTTGTCGTGATTGCCGGCGGGGTGGATGAACACCACGGCGCCGAGCGCTTGCGCTGCTTCCCAGAACGGACGCAACGCCGCGTCGCCAATCTCCAGATTGCGCACGCGGGTCGAGATCGTGACCCCCGACAGCCCGAGGTCGGTCATGCAGCGTGTCAGTTCTGCGACGGCGAGATCCGGCGCCTGTAACGGTACGCTGCCGAGGCCGCGGAACCTGTCCGGATGAATGGCGACGGCGCGCGCGATCGCCTCGTTCATCGCGGCGTCAAGCCGAAGCGCGTCGTTCGGCGCCGCGTCATAGGTGCATTGATGCACGAGGCTCGACGACAGCACCTGCGTGCCGACGCCCATCGCATCCATCGCGGCGATGCGCTGATCAATATCAGCCATGCGCGCCAACACAGAAGCGGCGCGGGCCGCATCGGTCGTCTGCGCGAAGATGCTGAAGGCCTGCGTTTCGCTGTAGACGGCCGGGTCGATCAGATGTGCATGGAAATCGACCGGCCCGCGCATCGTGTCACTTTCCGCCGGAGCGATCCGTGGCCCGATCCTTGGCGCGCGCCGCCTTCAGATGTTGCGTCACCTTGGCGCGCAACTCTTTCTGCTGCTCGGGCGTCCACGTGCGGAAGCCTTCGCCGGACTTGAAGCCGAGCTTGCCGTCCGCGACCAGCTTTTCGAGATAGGGCGAGGCGCCGGGCCGGCTTTCAATTTCCGGCAGCACGGTGTTGTGGATCGCTAGCGTCAGGTCGGTGCCGACGAGATCGGCATTCTCCAGTGGGCCCAGCACCGCGAGCCTGCGCCCGAACGCGGCCTTGATCACGGTATCGACCGTTTCAGCGTCGCAGATGCCATGTTCGACCAGCGCGACCGCCTCACGCCAGAGCGCGTGTTGCAGCCGGTTGCCGACGAAGCCCGCAACGTCCTTCTTCACATGCACCGGCGTCTTGCCGATCGCCTTGTGCAGCGCCATCGTCGTATTGATCACCTCTGGCGAGGTCCATTGCGTACCGATTACTTCGACCAGCGGCACGAGATAAGGCGGGTTCCACCAGTGCGTACCGAGGGCGCGCTCGCGGCGTTTCAGTCCCTCCATGATCTTCGTGATCGGAATGACCGAGGTGTTGCTCGCAAGAATCGCGTCCGCACGCGCATGCCGCTCGATTTCCGCGAACAGCGTCTGCTTCAGCGGCAGGTCTTCCAGCACGGCTTCGACCACGTAATCGGCGTCGCGCACGGTCGCGCCGAGATCGGCGTTCGGCGTCACGCGGTTTACCGCCGCCGGATCGTCGTCGAGATCGGCGAGGTTCGCAGCGATCCGCGCCTTCACGGTATCAAGATTGGCCGTGAACGAGTCCGTGATCGTCACATCATGGCCCGCCAGCGCAAACACCTGCGCGATGCCATGACCCATCAGACCTGCGCCGATGACGGCGATACGCGCTTTGCCAGCCATATCAGCCCGCCGTATAGCCGCCGTCGGCATAGAGGATATGGCCGGTGTAGAAATCCGACGCCGACGACGCGAGGAAGAGCAGGGGCCCCGCGAGATCGGATGGTTCGCCCAGCCGGCCCTTGGGCACGCGGGCGAGGAAGGCCGAACGCACGCCCTTGGCTTTCTCGGTGTCCTCGTACATCCATGCCGTGAGCGCGGAGCGGAACACGGTCGGCGCGATGGCATTCACGGTGATGCCGGTGTCGCCCCATTCACAGCCGAGCGCCTTGGTGATGCCGTCCACCGCCGACTTCGACGCGCAATAGGCGCTGTAACCGGCCGGATGGCCGAGCAGGCCGCGCGCTGACGACATCAGCACGATCTTGCCGCCACCACCCTGCTTGAGCATCTGCTTGCCGGCGGCGCGCGCCATCAGCCAGCTCTGCGTCACATTGGCGTCCATCACGTCGAGGAAGCGCTCCGGCGCCATGTCCACGATCTTCGAGACATCATTCTTGCCGGAGCCGACCACCAGGATGTCCAGCCGTCCGAATTTATCGACAGCGGCCTGCACCAGCTTGTCGCAATTGGCTTCCGAATTCGGGCGGATCGCGACGCTCTCCACTTTCGCGCCGAGCGCTTCGCATTCTGCGGCGGTCTTCTTCAATTCATCGGCCTTGCCGGCCGCGATCACCACATTGGCGCCCGCGCCCGCGAGAACCTTCGCCGCCAGCGCGCCGAACGCGCCGGACGCGCCGGTCACGATCGCGGTCTTGCCCCGGATGTCGAACAGGGAGAGGGGATTTTTCAGGAAGGATTCGGATGACATGACGGTTTCCTCCACCGTCATGCCCGGCCTTGTGCCGGGCATCCACGTCTTGACGGACGCAAGGCGTGGATGACCGGCTCAAGCCCGGCCATGACAACGATTATTATTTCCGCGGCGGCAGCATCGCCACCACTATGGTGCAGACGTCGTTCGAGCGGTTGATGATTTCACGCTGCTCGTTCGGGCCGATGTAGCAGGAGTCATTGGCCTTCAGCACATGCTCCTTGCCGTCGACGATGACGGTCAGCTCGCCAGACACCACGAAATAGACCTTTTCCGGTGGAGAGCCGTCCGGCCCCGCGCCGCCGCCGGGCAGGAAGTGGGAAAGCCCGACGATCATCTCCTTGGAGCCGCCGGCCTCCGCGCCGAACAGGCGGAGCGATGTATAGCCGCGGTGGTTCGGCGCCTCGTAGGGCTTCGCCTCGTTGAATCTGCGGACGATCATGCGAACGTCTCCCCACGCTCGATGCGATAGTCACCTTTCGGATCGGTGATTGCGACGAGGCGGATGATGCAGCCGTCACCGCGATCCCAGTTCCACGGGAAGAACGCGAAGGTGCAGCGCTTGCCCGTGACCTTGTCGAGTTCGCCGCCGACATTCTCGATGCCAAGGATGCCGTTCGAGAACAGCTTGCGATGCACCGGCTCCCATTCCGGGAAATCGTCCTTCCAGTCGCGCCCGCCGGACCATTCCTTGTACTCGTCGGCGAGATGCGGATGCAACGGGCCGTTGCGCTGCGGACCGATCGCGGTCGCGAGCGGATGGTCGTTCGCCTGGGTGTCGTGACCGACGACCTTCACCTGCTTCTCGACGAACCAATCGGCGGCCGACGGCACGAAGCCCGGCGCGCGGCAGAAATAGTCCTCGGAGTCCTCGTATTGATGGTGCCAGCCGGTATTGACGATCACCACGTCGCGCGGACGCACGACCTTGCCGGCAGCCTTTTCCAGATCGTCATAGGTGATCTGTTCCCATTTCTTTTTCGGGATCGACACCACGATGCCCGAGCCGAAGAAGTGCGGCAGCGGTACCTCGTCGATGAACGGCGTGCCTTGGACCACGTGCGCCGGCGCGTCGATATGCGTCGTGTTGTGCATCGATGTCGTGATTCGCTGCGACAGGACGCCCGACTTCGCCATGTAATGGATGCGTTCAATTTTCACGTCTTCGAAATAGGGCCAGTTCGGCGACTGATACCCGAAGCGATGCGAGAGGTTATAGAATTCCAGTCCCATCGCGTTTCGAAGGTTCTCCTCGAAATCGATGCCGCGAATTTTTGCCATGCGTGTTCCTCCTTATGAGCCGGTCGTGCTGGACAGATGGCTTTCCAGCGTGCGTTTGGTGGCGAGCAACCGCTCGCAGATGCGTGTGCGTTCGGCGTGGAAGCGTTGCGCCGGGACGGGCACTGAAATCGCGACGTAATTGCCGAGCATGTCGCGCATGGCGACGCCTGCGGCGCAGATGCCGAGCGTGTGTTCCTCCCGGTCGATGGCGTAGCCGTCGCGACGCACCGTCTCGATCTCTTCGAGAAGCTGCGGCAGTTTCGTGATGGTGTGCTGCGTGCGCGCCTTGTAGGTCCGGCCGACCAGCGCCTCGATCGCCTCATTGTCGAGCGCGGCGAGATAGGCCTTGCCGTTGGCGGTGCAGGTCAGCGGAAAGCTTTCCCCAACGGCGGAAACCGTGCGCAGGCGCTGCGAGCCGGTCACCTGATCGATGAAAACGAGGTGGTCGCCCTTGATCGATGCAAGGTCGACGGTCTCGTGGAGCTCTTTCGACAACTCGATCAGGAATGGCCGGGCCAGCGCGACGAAATCGGTGCGCACCGAACCTGCGAGGCGCAGGATGGTCGGACCGAGCCGCACGCGGCCGGCGGGCGATGCCGCGACAACCAGTTTTTCGGTTTCGAGCGCGGCGACGATCCGCTGCACCGTCGAGCGTGCGAGCCCGACTTTCATCGCGATTTCGCCGAGGCTCAACCCGGTCGTTGTGTCTTCCAGCGCGCGCATGATCGAAGCAGCGCGGGCAATCACCTGAACCTGGCTTTTTTCCTGGTTCCTGTCCGGCTCGCCGGCCAGGCCTGGCCCTTTGGCAGCACGCTTCATCGCAACAGTCATGAAGGCTCTCCGATACGAAGGAGACGGGCGGCGTTGTTGTAGGAGATGTCGGCAAGCACGTGCGGATCGAGCGGCAATTCGTCCATGAAGGCGCCGGCCTCGACCGGGTTCTCGAACGGATAGTCCGCGGAATACATCACGTTCTCGCGGCCAAGTGCTTTCAGCGCGCAGTCGATCGGCTCGAACGAGAACATGCCGGACGTCGTGACCACGATGTTCTCGCGGATATAGTCGGACGGCCGCTTCTTCAGCTTCACGCCGTAGAGCTTGGCGCGGCTGTCGAAGCGCCAGAGCTGATAGGGCAGGGTTTCGCCGAGATGGCCGAGCGCGAGCTTGGCGCGCGGGAAGCGATCGAACAGCCCGGAGAAAACGATGCGCAGCGCATGCGTGCCGGTCTCCATCGTCCATTCCCAGGTGGCGCGCTTGAGGCCGCGATGGCCGTCCAGCGCGGGCGCGGGCGTCACAGGATCGGCGGGGTGTAGATAGAGCGGCACGCCGAGCGCTTCGGCCCGCTCCCACAGAGGATATGTGTCCGGATGATCGAGATACTGGCCGTTGGTGTGGCCATTGATCATCGCACCGGAAAACGTCAGATCGCGCACGCAGCGCTCGAGCTCGTCGGCGGCAGCCTTTGCGTCCTGAACGGCAAGGTGTGCGAAGCCGCGGTACCGCGCCGGCGACTTCTGCATTTGCGTCGCGAGGAAATCGTTCGCCTTGCGCGCCATCCGGGTTGCGGTCGCGGTGTCGCGTTCGATCTGAACGCCGGGTCCCGCAAGTGACAGAACGGCGATGCCGATGCCGGATGTATCCATCGCCGCGAGGCGTTGCTCGCCGAAGTCGTTGAGGCGCGCCAGCACCTGCCCGTAGAGCGCCGGATCGACGTCCTCGACCGTCTTGAGCCAGTATTGCTCGAATTCAGGCGCGAGGAAGTGCTCCTCGAGGGCAATCCGTTTCATGCGCGCGCGGAGGGGCCTGGTTCGCCGCCTCCGTCCTCCCACCTGTGATTATTCTAGATGTACCGCTAAGCGGTACATCTGTATCGTTGGGTGGTCATTCTATGCCGGGCGATTGCGATGTCAAATGCGCGCCGTGAGCGCGGCATTTCCGCGGCTCCTCGCCATTGCTGTCGGGACGTGAGGGAATGATCCGGGCGCGTCGCTGAAGTCAGCGATATGATCGGCCGCGCTGTGTCAGGAGAGCGGAAGCAAGATCACGCCTTGCGCGTGATGCGACGCGCGAGCCGATCCTGGTATGACCATCGTGAGGCAGAGTGCGATTGGCCAGGCGACCAAATTCCTTGGCCAAAGCCATTCCTGTGAGGGTTCCACAGCGATGAGGGACATGATCCTCGTGGGTTCGCGCCGTGGCGCGACTTCATCCTGCAGAAGCAGGGGCCGGAATAACCACACCTGCCTTGTATCTTTTCGTCGTGGGGGAAATACGTGCTGCAATTGCAGCGCGCTCCGTGTCCCCACGAACGCGGGAACCGATGCGCCGCCGTGACTATCGGCCCGCGCGAAAGCGGGCTCGATATCCGTCAGATCATGTAATGCCCGCCATTGACGTGCGTGGCCTGGCCCGACACGAAGCCTCCGCCGGGCGAGGCAAGAAATGCCACCGCTGCCGCTACTTCGTTCACATCGCCGAAACGGCCGAGAGGAATTTCGGACTGGATCTTCTGCTTCGCCTGATGCGGATACTGGCTCCAGTCGCGTTCGGTATCGATGGCGCCAGGAACGACGGTGTTCGCGGTGATGCCATCGGGGCCAAACTCACGCGCGATCGCCTTCGCTAATCCGTGCATGCCGGCCTTGCAGGTGACGTTATGTGCGCGATGCGTCACCTGCGCCCAGAATCCGTCGAAGCCGGAGATGAGCACGATCCGCCCCCACTTGTTCTTGCGCATGTGCGGGATCGCGTGGCGGCTGAGATAGAAGGCCGAACTGAGATTGATCGAGAGTACGGTGTTCCAGTCCTCGGGCGTTATCTCGAGGAAGGACTGATAGCGGCGAATGCCGACATTGTTGACCATGATGTCGATGTTGCCGAAGGCATCGACGCAGGACTGGATGAGCTTTGCGGACTCGTCATCCTTCGACACATCGGCCATCACGCCGATCGCCTTGCCACCGGCCGCATTGATTTCGGCAACGACCTTGTCGACAGCGTCCTTGCTGGACGAGCCGTTGACCACGACTGCGGCGCCCTTCTTTGCCAGCGCATGTGCAATCGCGCGTCCGATGTTGCGGCCCGATCCGGTGACGACCGCAGCGCGGCCCTGTAAGTCCTGTTCAGACATCGTATGTCCCAAATAAAGAGCGGCGCCCGAGAGGCCGGGCGCCGCAGTTGAAGGTCTTCCTTGTTATTCCGGCTTGATGCCGATGGAAGGAATGACCTTGGTCCAGTGATCGAATTCTTCCTGCATGGACTTCTGCAGCGCTTCGGGCGAGCCGCCGGCAGCGGTCGCGCCCTGCGTCTTGAGCCTGGCGATCACGTCCGGCTTCTTGATCATGTCAGAGACGAGAGCGTTGACGCGATCGACCACGGGCTTCGGCGTACCGAGCGGCGCGAACACGCCGACCCAGGTGAAGGTATCGACGCCGGGCACGGTCTCCGAGATTGTCGGAACGCCCGGTAGATCGGGGGAGCGCTTGGTTTCGGCGAGCGCGATGATGCGGATGGTGCCGGCCTGCGCCTGCGGCATCACCGCGGGGGTGGTGCCGAAGCTGATCGGAATATGTCCGGCGACCAGATCCTGAATGGCCGGTCCGCCGCCCTTGTATGGCACGTGGACCATGTTCAGCCCGGTCTTCTGCTTCAGCAATTCGCCCGCGATGTGATGCGCGGAGCCGACGCCGGCGCTGCCGAAGCTGAGCTTCTGATCGGGATTCTTTTTCGCGTAATCGATCAACTCCTTCACGCTGTTGACCGGCAGCTTGGAATTGACCGCAAGAGTCATCGCCACGTCCGCGACCTTGACCACGGGGGTGAACGACTTCATCGGGTCGAACGGATAGTTCTTCTGCATGTGGGCATTCATGGTGACCGGTGCGTTGACCGTCACCATGAACGTGTAGCCGTCAGGCGCGGACTTCGCGACCTGCATGGCTCCGGTCGTGCCGCCGGCTCCCGGCTTGTTTTCCACGACGACCGGCACCTTGAGCTGCTCCTCAAGCTGATCGCGGACCATACGCCCGATGAAGTCGCTGGAAGCACCGGGCGGATAGGGCACGATCAGGGTGATCGCGCGGCTCGGCCACTTGTCCTGTGCCAGCGCGCTGCCGGCTGTCAGCGTCAACGCTGACAGGGCAAGCGCAAGGCACGCAGTACGTCGTGTAAACGTCATTCCATTTCCTCCCATTCGGATCAGCGGAGTGTCTCGCTGGCGGGCACCTTTTCAGTGTCTTTCCGCCTATTGTAGAGAAGCGAGAGTATCAGTCCAACCGCTGCGTTGACTGACCAAACATCAGCGTCCCTTGAATTGCGGCTTTCGCTTCTCGTTGAACGCGAGAACGCCCTCGTGGCGGTCTTCGGTCGAGATCATGCGCTCGTAGCACTGGATTTCGAACGCAAGGCCCGATTGCAGGTCCATGTTCATCGAGGCATTCACCGCCTTCTTGATCTGCCGCACCGAGATGGGCGCATTGTCGCAGATCGTGCGTGCGATCGACATGACCGACGGCATGAGGTCGGCCGCGTCGCAAACCTCGTTGACCATGCCCCAATCATAGGCCTGTTCCGCCGAGAAGGGCAGCCCGCTCATGATGATCTGCTTTGCGCGCCGCACGCCGACCGCGCGGGGCAGATTCTGCGTGGATCCGGCACCGGGCATGATGCCACGGGTCACTTCCGGCAGGGCGAAACGCGCGTGCCGCGCCGCGTAAATGAAGTCGCAGCACAGCGCCAGCTCGCATCCGCCGCCGAACGCAACACCGTTCACCGCTGCGATCACCGGCACGGCGGAATTGATGATCGAGTAGGCGGCTTCCTCGATGATCGCGTGCTGGGCGCGCCATTGCTCATCGGTCATGCCCTTGCGTTCCTTGAGATCGCCACCGGCGCTGAAGGCCTTTTCGCCGGCCCCGGTCAGGATCACGCAGCGCACATCACCCGGATAGAAGGCGAGCTTGCCGAACACCTTGTAGAGGTCTTCGGAGGTCGCGGTGTTGAGCGCGTTGTGAACCTCGGGGCGGTTGAAGCGGACCACCATGAGGCCCGGCTCGGGATGCTCCACCTGAAGATGTTTAAGTCCATCCATGTTTAGTGTCCTTCGTGACTACGCTGTATCCGTTTCGTAGTACCTAGCTCTTGAAAGCGTCGGAACCGCAGGACACCAGCAACTCTTGTAATTCGCGCGGCTTCAATGCCTGCCGCACTAGGCCGCGTTTGCCGCACGCTGCGCGGGCGGGAATACGCCGAAACCATCGGTCGATGACATGCGGTCGAGTCCCTGAATGGCATCGAACAGCGTACGCGCGCCGCTTTCGCCGAGCGTCGGCTTCACGCAGTCTTCGAACTTCGTCCACATCGCTTCGGTTTCGACGCCGCGCTGGAAGTGACCGCGCGGGCGCTTGACCGCTTCCGTGGTGAGCTTTTCGCCGCCGCGGACATGCAGTGTCACGCGATCGAACGGCGAATGCGCCGGCTCGTGATCGTCGCGTTCCTTGATGGTGATGACGCGGACCTTGCGGATCAGGTCCTGCACATCCGGCCGGTTCACGAAAGCATCGGTCAGTTCGGCATTGCCGCAGGCTCCCGCCACAATGGCCGAAGCCACGCCGAACTCGCCGGAGATCTTGGCATCCAGACCGTTGGTGGGACGATGCACGCGCAGGATTTCCGCCTGGGTCTCGCCGATCTCGAGATCGATCGCCTCGACGTCCTCGGCCTTCACCGGCTTGACCTTGCGCATGTCGATGACCGCATCGACCGCGCGATGGATCGCGTAGCAGACCGGATAAAGCTTGATGTTGATGCCGGCACGCAGGATGCCCCAGTCCTCTCCGAACTTAGCAGGCGACGTGGTGTCGACCTGGCCCTTGGGCGAGATCGCGCGCAGGAAACCGAGATCGTCCTCGATCGCGGTCTCGGTGGACGTGAGGCCAGCCTCCGCGAGACGCGCGGCGAGCAGGCCGGACTGAGCCGCGCGGCCGACCTGATAGGGCTTTGTCATCGAGCCGAAATTGCCGACAATTCCTCCGGCGAGCGAGGCCACGACGCCGAGCGTACGCGTCGCCATCGCTGCGTCATGCCCGCGCAGGGAGGAGACCGCGGCTGCCGCTGCAATGGTTCCGAGCATCGCGGTCGGATGCCAGCCCTTGCGATGAAGCTGGTCCTGGTCGCGCCGGGCCATCTCGGCCCAGATTTCATACCCCGCGACATAGGCCGTGATCATCGCTCGCCCGTCCGCGCCGCGTTCGGCGGCTTCCGAAAGGATGGTCGGAACCAGAATCGCGCTCGGATGACCGGCAAGGCCGGTGTCATCGTAGTCGATGGCGTGCGCGGCGACGCCGTAAACCAGCGCGCGCTCCGGAGCCGGTGCCTGCACGGACGAAATCGAGGGGTGGGAGCCGTCATGGGCAATGCCGAGGCCGCGCGCCGTGGTGCGGGTCACAGGCTCGTTCCAGCCCGTGATCATGCAGGCGATGCAGTCGGTGAAACCCAGTCGAACCGTTTTGACCGCATCCGCCGGCAGCATGTCGTAGCGCAGTGCGGCGATGAAACGCCCCATATCGGCCGTCAGTCCCATTTGAGCTCTCCTCACTTTCTGGCCGTTCCGGTAGGAGACGCCGTTTGTCATGTCAACGTGAAGTTTGATATGGGAAACGCTGGAAACGAGCGCCCACAGCCATGCCGAGCCAAAAAGCAGACGATTCCGAGGACAGGATCGACCCGCGCTACATCGTGCCGGGTCTGTCGCGCGGCCTCGCGCTGTTGCAGCTTTTTCCGCGCAGCAAGCCGGCCAAGACGCTCGCGGAACTTGCGGCCGGGCTGGGATTAACGCGATCGGCCACCTACCGGCTGGTTTATACACTCGAGGCCGACGGATTCATCGCGCGCGATTCCGAAACAAGGCGTTATCGGCTCACATCGAAGACGCTCGATCTTGGTTTCGAATACCTGCACGCGCAGCCGATCACGGAAACCGCGCAGCCATTTCTCCGTGCGCTCAGTGACCGCACCAACGCGGCCGCGCATGTTGCAATTCTCGACGGCTGGCATGCCGTCTATCTCGCGCGCGCACTGCCGAATGCGGGACTTGTCAGCAATCTACAATTGGGCGCGCGCCTGCCCGCGCATACAACATCGAGCGGCCGGATCATGCTTGCCTATCAGGACGAGGAGCGCCTGCGGGCAATCTACGAAAGGCTGCGGAAGGAATTGCGGAACGGGTCGGCCATGCTGCCCATTCAGGATTTCAACAGGCAGGTCGCCGGCGACCGCAAGCGGGGTTATGTCTTTCACCACTCGACCGTCGATCCCGGACTGGTCAGTCTTGCCTTCCCGGTGCGCGATCACGACTCGCGCGTGGTTGCCGCGGTGACCGTGATCGTGCCCGAGAAGATGTCCGACTCCATGGGCGGAGAGCGCGCGTTGCGCCCGATGGTCCATGAGGCTGCCGATGCGATCTCAAGGAAGATAGGGTATCGCGGCTGAGAAGGCCGGGAACCACAACAGGAGTTGTGGCAGAGTTGGGCGATCAACCGGCGATTCGCCATGCACCAGCCCACCGGAACGAGCCAGTCCGAAGTTTTCCGCTATGGCGGCTCGGGTACCGTCCTTCTGATCGCACTGCTTCTCTACGTCGGCTTGCATCCGCTCGTGCTGGGCGGAACGGCCGCCCGGCTGGTCGGCGGCATCATCGTGGCGGTCATTCTTGTCGCCGGGACCATGGCCGCCAGTCGCGCCAAGCGATTGCGGGTGCTTGGGATCATGTTCGCTGTCGCGACATTCGGTTTTCAGGTTGCCTGGTTCCTAACGGGCAGCAAACCGGTCGAAGCCGCGATGATGGCCACGTTTGCGGTGTTCTGCTTTTTCACCGCAGGCGTGATCCTGCGTCACGTTCTGTCATTCGGCCCGCTCTACGCGGATCGTGTTCATGCGGCGCTCAGCGTTTATATCCTGCTCGCCTTCGGCTGGGCGGGCGCCTACGCGATGATCGAGATCATGTCGCCCGGAGCCTTTTCCATTCCGCGCGCGGCAGGCGCTGTGCCCGATCAAGATGCGCCGCTTCTCGCGGATATGATGCATCTGAGCATTGCCACCCTGACCTCGACCGGCTTTGGAGACATCACGCCGGTTGCGCCTTTTGCCCGCTCGTTCAGTCAACTGGAACAATTGACGGGTGTATTCTACATCGCTGTCCTGATCTCGCGACTGATCGGGCTCTATCAGATGGAGACGCGGGAGTCCGAGTGATATACTTCCGTGACGGATCGGACGTTTCATGCTGCTTGCGCGCTGGATGAGAATTGCGCTGGTCTTCGGCCTGGTCGTTCTGACGGCAGGCCTTGGGCTTTACGCGTACCGTTATTCCATCCGTCCGGTGACACTGACCGTCGCCGCCGGTTCGCTCGATGGCGAGGGCGCGCGGCTGATGAATGCGCTGGCGTCCAAACTGGGATCGACCGCGAACTCGCGAATCCGCCTGAAAGTCATCGACACCGGCACGCCGCTCGGCGCGGCCGAGGCGTTCGCCAGGGGAGAGGCCGATCTTGCGATCGTTCGTGGCGACGCGACCGATCTGAAAGGTGCAAGAACCGTCGTGGTCATCACGCACGGCGTACTGATGCTGCTCGGTCTGCCGGGCTCGTCGATTACCGACCTCGATCATCTCAAGGGCAAGACGATCGGCGTGGTTGGCGGGCCGGTCAATCAGCGGATCGCGTCCGTTCTGGATAGCGAATACGATCTGTCGCGGAACAAGGTGAAATTTGTCGATCTGTCTCTGCCGGATGTCGCCGCGGCGATTCAGGGCAAGAAGGTTCAGGCCCTCCTGTTCGTGACGCCGATCTCGGGCCGATATCTTGCGATGTTGCGCAATTTCTTCCCGCGCGACGCCAAGAAGAGTCCGACGCTGATTCCGATCGAATCTGCCGGCGCCATCGCTGCCGCCGTCGGTGCTTACGAGAGCTTCGACATTCCGAAGGGAACGATCCGCGGATCGCCGGCAATTCCGGAAGACGATCTGACGACGCTGCGCGTCCCGGTCTATCTGATCGCCAAGGAAAAGCTGGACGACGATACCGCGACACAACTGACCCAGGCGATCATGGAAACGCGCAGCAACATGCTGGGTGAGCACCCCATCCTTGCGCAGATCAGCGCGCCGTCGACGGAAAAGGACGCACCGATTCCCATTCATCCGGGCGCGGCGGCCTATTTCAGCGGGGACGTGAAAACGATCTTCGATAAATACGGCGACCAGTTTTTCTACGCGTCGATGCTGCTCGGCATGCTGAGTTCGCTCGCGGCGGCATTCTGGAAATTCATGATGCCGGCGCCCGAAGGCGGCCGTCCCCCCGAGCGGCTTTACAACATCACAGGGCGCATACGCGATGCGGCCACCCAGGAAGATCTCGATCGGATCGAGGACGAGATCGACGAAATCCTGCGGACCGAGTTGTCCCGTGACAAGCGGGACGAGTCCGATGCAAGCGCGTTGCAGATCGCGCTCAGCCGGCTGGAATATCTGATCAAGCAACGACGGCGGATTCTGCAAGCCCCGCTTGCAGGATAGCCGCGCGGCTCAGTCCACCTTCACGCGCACGGCGTCCATCGCGTGAAGCTCCGAAGCCTTGCCTGACTTCATCACCATGCCGGGCAGGGGGCGTCCGAGCACCTCTTGAGCCATTCCCGCAACTGCGATCAGGGCGTCAAGATCGATGCCGGTTTCGATCCCCATCTCGTGCGCCATATGCACGAAATCTTCGGTGCAGATGTTGCCGACGGCGCGCGGGGCGAACGGACAGCCGCCGAGCCCGCCGATCGATCCCTCGAAATGGCGGATGCCGCAATCAAGTCCGGCAAGCGCATTGGCTATGCCGATCCCGCGCGTGTTGTGCAGATGCAGTCCAATTGTGGCTTCGGGAAAAGCCTTCTGCAGATCCTCCACCGTGCGGCGGATCCGGTCGGGATTGGCGACGCCCGTGGTGTCGGCGAGATAGATGATCGGCGCGCCATGACCCAGCAATTGCGCCATCATCCGGTGCATGCGCTCGCGCGACACCGGGCCTTCATAGGGGCAGCCGAAGGCCGTGGCGATTGCACCCACCACCCGGCTCTGCGTGCCCTTCGCGGCTGCGGCGATGTCGTCGATGGCTTTCATGCCCTCTTCGGTGGTCATGCGCACATTGAGCCGGTTGAAACTGTCGCTGACCGCGACTCCGGCCTTGAGATCGTCGATGCCGACGGCAATGGCGCGGTCGGCGCCGCGCGCATTCGGAATGAAGGCGCCGTAGCGCACACCGGGCTCACGCTTGATGCCGGTGGCGACGGCATCGGCATCGGCAAGCTGCGGGATCACTTTCGGATGCACAAAGCCCGTGATCTCGATTTTTTTCACGCCGGTCTTTGAGAGCGCGTCGATCAGCGCGATCTTCTTTTCGGTCGGGACGAAGCTGCGCTCGATCTGCAGACCGTCGCGCATGCCGACTTCACTGATTTCGATCGTCTGGGTCATTGTGGGGGAGACCATTCAGGTGCCGTCAGGCGGCGCTTGCCGTCCGGTGTCTTGCTCACGTTCGGGTCTTTGAGCGCTTCCTTGTCCCAAAGCTGGCAGGTCACCGTCTTGTGCTTCTGGTCGAGGCCTTCGCAGTAATTGGTGAATTCGCAAATGCGCACCTGGTCACCAAGCCCGAGCTTCGTCTTGAGGAACCAGTCGGGATCGGCGAGCGTCTGGCGCGCGGAGCCGACGACGTCACACACCCCGTCAGCGAGCATCTGTTCGGCAAACTCGAAATTGTGCACGCCGCCAGTGCAGACCACCGGCGTTTCGAGGCCTTCGGCGCGAACCGCCCTGCGAATCGCAGTGGTCGCGTCGACGTTGCGTCCGAACGGGCCGCGTTCATCGGAAATGTATTGCGGCATGCACTCGTAACCGCTCGGGCCAGTATAGGGATAGGCGGCGCCGCCAACACCGGGCTGCTTCGCGTCGTCGAATTTGCCGCCGCGCGAGGTCGAAATGAAGTCCATGCCGGCTTTTGCGAAGGCTAGGCCGAAATAGGTCGCGTCATCCGCGTCGCTGCCGCCGTCAATGCATTCATCCGCGAGGAAGCGGCAGCCGACCGCAAAGTCCGGCCGTGTCCGGGCACGGACTTCCTTGAAGACCTCGAGCGGCAGGCGCGCGCGGTTTTCCAGCGATCCGCCATAGCCGTCGTCCCGCGTGTTCTTGCGGGAGAGGAACGACGCCATCGTATAGGCATGCGCGTAATGCAGTTCGACGCCGTCGAAGCCCGCGGCTTGCGCCCGCACCGAGGCGCTGGCGAACAGGTCCGGCAGCACCTTTGGCAATTCGCGGACATGCGGCAGGTCCATATCGGTGACCCGCTCGCGATAGCCGAACTCAAGCGATTCCAGCTCACGCTCGGTGAGGATCTTCGCGAGTTCGTCGCGTTTCATGCCGGCGAGCGCCGCGCGGATGTCGGCATCGCTCAGGCCGGGCAGGGCTTTGCGATGTTCATCGGTGATAGCAAGGAATCGTTCGAAATACTTCTTCGCGTCGGGGCGGCGGCGGATCGACAGGAAGTCGATCACCTGGATGAACGCGCGCGAGTGGCCGTCGCTTGCGTCGCGAATGGCGTCGACCAGCCGCTTCAACCCGGGGATGAACCGGTCGTCGCCAATGCGCATGAGCGGCCCGCTCGGTACGTCACGGATGCCCGTGGCCTCCACGACGATCGCACCGGGACGGCCCTTCGCGAAACGCGCGTACCACTCAACCACAGCGTCGGTGACAAAGCCGTCATCCGTCGCGCGCCAGGGCACCATGGCCGGCACCCAGGTCCGCTGCTCGAGCGTGACCGGGCCGATCGATACGGGCGAGAAAAGCCGCGATTTCTCAGCCTCGGCTTTCGACGGTATCCGGCCGTGCTTCGGCTCAAACTGGATGCGCTGCGGAGGACGCCACATTTCTCGCGCTCGTATTTTGAATTATATCCATATGGATGTATGCGTATGCGGCAGGCCCGTCAATCGTACGGGCCATGCCGGTTGTCAGAGGCTGTTCCACGCGGATAGGTTTCGAGAGCCGTCACGCCCCTCGCACTTGTCCCATGCTTGATCCCAGCGCTTTTTCCGACACTTTTGCGCGCGACCACCTGCCGCCCTTCGATCTGTGGCCGCAATTCGAGGGGCTCGATGCCCTCGGCTATCCGAAGCGGTTTAACGCTGCGGTTGAACTGATCGACCGGCAGGTCGAGGCGGGCTTTGGGCCCCGGCTCGCGATCCGCACACCGGCTGCGACCTGGACCTACGAACAGCTTCTCGACAAGGCGAATCGCATCGCCGCTGTGCTGCGAGACGATCTCGGGCTTGTGCCGGGCAACCGTGTGCTGCTGCGGTCCGCCAACAACGCGATGAAGGCCGCAGCCTGGCTCGGCGTGCTGAAGGCGGGAGGCATCGCGGTCGCGACCATGCCTCTGCTGCGCACAGCAGAGCTGTCCTACATGCTGGGAAAGGCGGGCGTGCAGTTTGCGCTGTGCGACGTGCGGCTCGCCGGTGAACTCGACAAGGCGGCGGAGTCCGCGCCCGCCCTCAAGACGCTCTATTTCCATACCGATGCCGCCGATGGACTTGAGGCGCGCATGGCGCGCAAAAGCGGCGCCTTCGACAATGTGATCCCCTCGCATGACGACGTGGCGCTGATCGCGTTCACGTCGGGCACCACCGGTCAGTCCAAGGCGACGGTGCATTTCCACCGCGATGTGCTTGCGATTGCGGACTGTCTGCCGCGGCATATCCTCAAGCCCGTTCCGGACGATGTGTTTCTGGGCTCTGCGCCGTTCGCGTTCACGTTCGGACTCGGCGCTATGCTGGTGTTTCCGCTGCGCTTTGGCGCCTCCGCCGTAATGCTGGAGCAACCGACGCCGGACGCCATGCTGTCGGCTGTCGAACGCGAAGGGGTGTCACGACTGTTCACGGTGCCGACACTGTATCGCTCCATGACGCCGCTTGCCGCCGGCTATGATGTGTCTTCGCTGAAGAGCTGCATCTCGTCAGGCGAGCATATGCCGCTGACCGTGCTTGAAGGGTGGTATCGCGCGACCGGCGTGCGGATGATGAATTCGATCGGTTCGACCGAGATGCTGCATGGCTTCGTGATCAACCAGGACACGCAGCATGTTCCCGGATCTGTCGGAAAGCCTGCGCCCGGCTATCGCGCGATCGTCGTCGACGATGACATGAACCCGCTCCCGCCCGGGCAGGTCGGCAAGCTCGCGGTGCGCGGCCCGACCGGATGCCGCTATCTCTCCGATCCGGAGCGGCAGAAAAAATACGTGCAGGCGGGCTGGAATTTGACCGGCGACGCGTTCGAGACCGACGCAGAGGGCAATTTCTGGTATCACGCCCGCACCGACGACATGATCGTAAGCGCGGGCTACAACATTTCCGGCGCGGAGGTCGAAGGCGTTCTGCTGCAGCACGCCTTCGTCGCGGAATGCGCCGTTGTCGGGCTCCCGAACGAAGAGCGTGGTCAGATTGTAGCCGCGTATGTCGTGCTGCGAGAGGGCGCCGAAAACGGCGATGCGATGAAGCGGGAATTGCAGGATCTCGTGAAGGCGCAGATTGCGCCTTACAAATATCCGCGCGCCATCGAATTCGTGCCGGCGCTGCCGAAGACCATCACGGGCAAGATTTCGCGCAATGCGCTGCGCGAGATGCGCTGACCCGCGCTTCCGGACCCCGCACGACGACCTGTGCGATTTCGCACATCCCTGCGCGGCGGGGATCCCTATCTCCGTTTTACTGGCCTCGGGCCAATGAAAATCGGAGTTCCAGAATGAAACGCCAAATCGTCTCGGCTCTTGCGATTGCCCTGTCGGCAGCCACGCTCGCTGTCTCGGCCGCAGAAGCGCAAACCAGCCGCCATCGTGTCGCACCGTCCGCGGCTGCCGCCCACGCACAGGTGCCGCCGCACGCGCCCGTCACGCAGGCGACGCCACAATCGAACGAGGTCTATGAATGGGGCAAGTATCAGGGGCAGGACCCCGATCCGAATGTCCGCCTCATGCTTCGCCGCGACTTCCATAACTGATGGACTGCAACGCTTGAGCGACAGAAGGCCGGCCCGTTGCCGGCCTTCTTCGTTCAGAGAACGTCCCCGCTGAGGTCTGCGTTCTCGCAACCGGCGTCGTGCTTCAGCATGCATTGCAGGCGCTTGGTATCCGTGATGACGAGCGCTCCGCGCTTGCG
>NZ_DATMRV010000179.1:0-9295 GCF_035565795.1 Pseudorhodoplanes sp. | reverse complement strand
GCCAGGAATTCGATCTGCCGCTCCTGATCGGCGGTGCCACGACCAGCCGCGTGCATACCGCGGTGAAGATCCATCCGAACTACCGCAAGGGCCAGGCCGTCTATGTGACCGACGCGAGCCGTGCGGTTGGTGTCGCGCAATTGCTGATGTCGAAGGACGCGCGCCCGGCCTATGTCGAGAGCGTGCGCGAGGATTACGCGCAGATCGCCGCGGCCCACGCCCGCGGGCAGGACGACAAGAAGCGGCTGACGCTTGCGGACGCGCGCGCCAAGTCGCTGACGCTCAATCCCGACGTTGCGGTGGCGCCAAAGCCGCAATTCCTCGGCACACGCGTTCTTGAGAATTATCCGCTGGCGAAGCTCGCCGATTATATCGACTGGACGCCATTCTTCGCGACCTGGGAACTGACCGGACGCTATCCGCAGATCCTGCACGACGAGAAGTTTGGCCCGGCGGCGCGTTCGCTGTTGGATGACGCGCAGCAGATGCTCAAGCAGATTGTGTCCGAGCAATGGGTGCAGGCATCGGCCGTCGTCGGTTTCTGGCCCGCCGCTCGCGACGGCGACGACATCCGTGTGTTCGACGAGACGGGCGCCTCGCAGATCGCAACGTTGCACGGCCTGCGGCAGCAGATCGCGCGACGAGACGGGCGGCCGAATGTTTCGATCGCCGACTTCGTCGCGCCCTCGAGCAGCGGTCCTGTCGATCATGTCGGCGCTTTCGTGGTCACGGCCGGTATCGGCGAGGACGTCATCGCGACCCGCTTCAAGCGCGCGAACGACGACTACTCCGCGATTATGATGTCGGCGCTCGCTGATCGGCTTGCGGAAGCTTTCGCCGAACATCTGCACGAGCGCGTCCGCAAGGAGTTCTGGGGCTACGCTCCCGGCGAGTCCCTCACCCCGGCGGAACTAATCGCGGAAAGCTATCAGGGCATTCGTCCGGCTCCGGGCTATCCGGCCCAGCCCGATCACACCGAGAAGGAAACACTGTTCCGCCTCATCGGCGGAAGCCGGATCGGTGTGAGCCTGACCGAGAGCTTTGCGATGTGGCCCGGTGCGTCGGTTTCCGGCCTCTACTTCAGCCACCCGCAAAGCCACTATTTCGGTGTGGGCAAGATCGAGCGCGATCAGGTCGAGGATTACGCGCGGCGCAAGAACTGGAGCATCGCCGAATGCGAGCGCTGGCTAGCACCGATCCTCAATTACGATCCGGTGGCGCGCGAAAAGGCGCGTGCGGCCTAGCGAGCGATTGACGTGCGGCGGCTGCGCGCGGCCAAGGGGCCGTCGCAAAGTTCCAGGTTCCAAAATGCAAAGCACCGGAGCAGTGACGCTCCGGTGCTTTAAATACAAGGCCGCCCCATACACCGCGGCGATTGTTGGTCTTATAGCTTTACGCCAAGAATCTCAGAACGCTCCCAGCAACACCGCGCTCACGAAAGCGAACACGGCAAACACCGCCAGGACGTTGAGTTTCAAGGTAAGGTCCATAAGGCCTCCCTTCGCTGTCCTTCGGTTCATCTTAGCAGATCGTGAAATCCGCTCGAAGGCCTCAACGCCGCAGGGACCACAAAGTGCCGCCCCATCGTGGGAAAAGGTGTGCAGATCGCCGCTAAGTCCATGGCAAATCAGGATAAACTATTTTTTTACGCTGCAGTGCGGCGGTCGCTAAGTGCTTGATTTTCCTTATGTCGCTCGATGCAAGTCAGGGTAGAGACGTTCTTGCGGTGCCTGCCGGAACGTTCATGAAACCCGTCAGCCCACGAGACGTTCCGCGATCTTGCGCGCGCCGGGCATGACGAGGAAACCTGTCACCGCTGCGATCGGCCAGGCGACGAGGAATGCCTTCGCCCATTGCCGCAGGAACTCCTGATCGAAGCCGAGTGCGAGCCAGGTCGCGACGAAGGTGACGAGCGTCACCATCACGATCGTCATCAATGCAGCGGTCAGCGCGCGCACTCGCCAGTCCATCGGGCATTCCCATTCGTGTAATTTTTCCGGGCACGTTACTCGGCGGCGCGGTTCCGGTCACCATCCGGTAACGATAACAAAATGCGCGTCGCCGCGGTGAATAACCCGTTAAGAGTGTCGTTCGCATTGTCGGCGCCATGGTGCGGGTGCTGTTTCATCAATGGCGCAAATGCGTCACCGGGGTCGGCTTGCTGCTGGTCGCCGGCTGCGCGGGGCATTACCTCGCGCAGCGCGAACCCTGGCGGAAAGAAGCCGAACTCACCTGCCTGCAGTCCGGAGCCGTGAAGGAAAGCGGCACGATCGTGCGCATCGAGCCGATCAACGGACCGGGTATGTGCGGCGCCGACTTTCCGCTGAAGGTCGCCGCTCTCGGCGATCAGCCGCTCATGGGCTACACAGATATCCGGCCGCCGGGATCGGTGCCGAATGCGGGACCGCAGCGCTGGCCGGTCACGACCGCACCCGCTCCGCGTGCGCCAGCGCAGCCGCAGACATTGCAGGATGATGAGCCGCAATTCGCCAATCCGGCGCGGCCATCGAGTGTGCAGCGTCAGCCGCTTGCACCGTCGCAATCGGGCGCGCGCAATGTCGGCGCGCCGCTGCAGATCGTGCCGCAACAGCATTATGGCGGTGGATACGATCGCGGCGTCGCGCGTGCACCGGCTGTCGATTATGTCCGCTCCGCCCCCTCAGGCACGCGCCGGCCATCGGTTTACGATGCGCCGGCCGAACCCGCATTCGACGACGATGAGGTCACAGCGCCACGCGGTACGTCACGCTCGCCTTATCCGATGCCGCCACGGACGGAGACCTATCAGGCGCCGCAGCGCGCAGCGCCGGTCCAGAGCCCTGTTCCAATGAGTCGCGGCGCGGTCGCAGCGTTCGGGCCGGTTGAAATAAAGCCGGCGGCGACGCTGGCCTGTCCGATGGTGTCCGCGCTCGATCGCTGGATCATCGATTCGGTGCAGCCGGCCGCACGGCGCTGGTTTCGTCAGCCGGTGGTCGAGATCCGGCAGATTTCCGCTTATTCTTGCCGCGGCATGAACGGCCAGCCCGGCGCGCGCATCTCAGAACATGCCTTCGGCAATGCGCTGGATATCGCGTCCTTCACGCTCGCGGACGGACGGAAGATCACCGTGAAGAACGGCTGGCGCGGCTCGCCGGAAGAGCAGGGATTCCTGCGCGATGTGCAGGGTGCGGCCTGCGATCAATTCAATACGGTCCTCGCTCCGGGCTCGAACCGCTTCCACTACGATCATTTTCATCTCGATCTGATGCGCCGGCGAAGCGCCAACCGCATCTGCAACCCCGATCAGATTTCTGGCGAGGTCGTGGCCGCGCGCGTTGCGCGCGATCGCGGTTATGCCTGGCGGCCGGACCCGGGCTTCACCGGCTCGGTCGGCAAGTCCGCGAACAAGTCGCGCAACGCGTCTCTCAACGGCAGGCCGAAGACGGCCGCGAAGACCAAGCGCAACATTCTCGATGACGACGACTGGATCGAGGACGACGGCCCGCGCCCGGCGGAGTGACCGGAGGGTCGCCGTCGCGACATCGCGTAACTATACTCAGAGCGGCGGTCATTGCTTCCCGCCTTCGCGGTAAAGCCGAAAGATGCACGATCCCTCCCACGATCATGCCAGCCACTCCCATGCGGGTCATTCTCATGCCGGCCATGATCACGCCGGTCATGCGCATTCGCATGCGCCGAAGGATTTTGGCCGCGCCTTTGCAATCGGTGTTGCGCTCAATCTCGGGTTCGTGGCGATCGAGGCGGCCTTTGGCATTCTCGCCAATTCGACCGCGCTGCTCGCCGATGCAGGGCACAATCTGAGCGATGTGATCGGGCTGCTGGTTGCCTGGGGCGCCGCTATTCTCGCGAAGCGTCCCCCTAACGAGCGCTTTACCTATGGTCTGCGCGCAAGTTCGATCCTCGCAGCGCTCGGGAATGCGCTTCTTCTGATCTTCGCCTGCGGCGGCATTGCTTGGGAAGCCGTCTGGCGGTTTGCCAATCCCGAGCCGGTCGCCAGCGTGACGGTGATGATCGTCGCCGGCGCCGGCATTCTGGTGAACGGCTTCACGGCTTGGCTGTTCATGAGCGGAAGCAAGAGCGACCTCAATATCCGCGGCGCCTACCTGCATATGGTGGCGGACGCGGGCGTTTCGCTTGGCGTTGTGATCGCTGGCGCCGTCATCATGCTCACAGGGTGGCTGTGGCTCGATCCGCTGACCAGTCTCGTCATCGTTGCCGTTATCCTGTGGGGGACATGGGGATTGCTGCGGGACTCGATCGGTCTCGCGCTCGCGGCGGTGCCGGCGCATATCGAGCTTGCGAAGGTGAGGGGCTTTCTCGAGGGCCTTCCGGGCGTGACGCGTGTCCATCACGTGCATGTCTGGGCCATGAGCACCAATGAGGTGGCGTTGACCGCGCATCTCGTGATGCCCGGCGGTCACCCCGGCAACGCGTTCTTCAAGACGGCCGCGCACGAGCTTCAAGACCGGTTCGGAATCGTGCATCCGACCCTGCAGATCGAACTCGGCGACGGACTGGTTGAAGACGCGGATTGACCCTTGGGTCCTCAGGACTTACTCGTTGGAATCGCTGCGTCACTCCGCCGCGGCGGCGTTTATCCGGCATTCACCGGCATTCGCGCTAATGCGCGAGGCGACGAGAACTAGGACTCTGACAGACATGCGCAAGATATTGTTTGCACTGGCTGCACTGGCCGTCTTCGGCGGTGTGGCTGAAGCTCGTGACGGCTGTGGCCGCGGCTTCTTCTACAATGGCTACCGTTGCGTGCCGATGCGCGCGGGCCCGCCTGCGCCTCCGCCGCAGGCCTTCGTATTTGCCGGGCCTGATCGCTGGGGCAAGCCGCAATATTATCCTGGCCCGCGTGGCCAATGCCCGCGTGGCTTCACGCTACAGTCCGGTCTCTGCAAGCCGTATCGCGGCTTCTGAGACGCGAAGTCGTTTCCATGCGGGGCCGTGGGCGTGAGCCTGCGGCCCCGTTCGTTTGAGCGCTACGCCTTCCCGTAGCCGCCCGCCGTCGGCACCTGAATGATGATGGCTTCGCCTGCGTCGATCATCGTGGCGTCGCAGCCGCCGAGCTTTTCGATCCTGCCGTCCTTCCGGCGCACTGCATTCTCGCCGACCCGACCGGCCTCGCCGCCGGCAAGACCGAACGGCCGCACGCGTCGATGGCCTGACAGGATGGTGCATTCCATCCGCTCGAGGAAACGGATGGTGCGGCGGATGCCGTCTCCCGCATGCCATTTGCCGCGGCCGCCCGAGCCCTTGCGGATGTGGAAGTCCTCCAGCACGACCGGGTAACGGAATTCGAGGATCTCCGGATCGGTGAGGCGCGTATTGGTCATGTGCGTATGGACCGCATCGGTGCCGTTGAATCCGGGACCCGCGGGCGAGCCGGAGCAGATCGTCTCGTAATACTGATAGCGCGCGTTGCCGAAATTGAGATTGTTCATCGTGCCCTGCGCGGCTGCGAGCGCGCCGAGCGCGCCGAACAGGCAATTAGTCACGGCCTGCGAGACCTCGACATTGCCCGCAACGACCGCCGCCGGATATTCCGGCGTCAGCATCGTGCCTTCCGGGATCACGATATTGATCGGCCGAAGACACCCGGCATTCATCGGAATGTCGTCGTCGACCATCACACGGAAGACGTAAAGCACCGCTGCGCGCGTCACCGGTTCGGGCGCATTGAAGTTGGTCGGCTGTTGCGGCGAGGTGCCGGTGAAATCGACCGTCGCCTCGCGTTTCTTTTTGTCGACCGTGATCTTCACGCGGATCACGGTGCCCTGATCCATCTCGTAGGAAAATTTGGAATCGTGCAGGCGGTCGATCACGCGCCGCACGCTTTCGGCCGCGTTGTCCTGCACGTGCTTCATATAGGCCTGCACGACCGGCAGCGAGAATTGCTGCACCATCTTGCGCAGTTCCTGCACGCCTTTCTCGTTGGCGGCGATCTGAGCCTTCAGATCGTTGACGTTCTGGACCGGATTGCGCGCCGGGTATTTCGCGCCGGTTAGCGCAGCGGTGATCTCCTTCTCACAAAAGCGGCCGCGATCGACCAGCTTGAAATTGTCGAGATAGACGCCCTCCTCCTCGATATTGGTCGCATTGGGAGACATTGAGCCCGGCGAAATCCCACCGACATCGGCATGGTGACCGCGCGAGGCGACCCAGAACAGGATCTTGCGCTTGGCTTCGTCGAACACCGGCGTGCAGACCGTGATGTCCGGCAGATGCGTGCCGCCGTTATAAGGCGCGTTGATCGCGTAAACGTCGCCCGGTCTGATCCTGCCCTTGTTCTCGCGGATGATGGTCTCGACAGCGCGATCCATCGAGCCGAGATGCACCGGCATGTGTGGTGCGTTGGCAACCAGCGCGCCGTCGCCGGAAAACACCGCACAGGAGAAGTCCAGACGTTCCTTGATGTTCACAGAATAGGCGGTGTTCTGCAGCGCAACGCCCATCTGCTCTGCGATCGACATGAACAGATTATTGAACACCTCCAGCATCACCGGATCGGCCTTGGTGCCGACGGCGGCGGTGCGCTTGAGCTTTGCGATCCGCGTCAGCACCAGATGGTTCTTGGCGGTGAGCGCCGCCTGCCAGCCCGGTTCGACCACAATGGTCTGGTGCGGTTCGATGACGATCGCCGGACCCTTGACCTTGTGACCGGGCTTCAGCTGCTCGCGGGTGTATACCGCGGCCTTGTGCCATTTCCCCGCGGAGAAGAATTGTGTGCGGCGGGCGGGCGAGGGGAGCTTGCCGTGCGTCGTCTTCAGCGCGCGCTCGCGGAAGGTCGCACCGCCGCCGATGGCCTCGACCGAGACCGCTTCCAGTACCAGCTGCTTCGACCGGTCGATAAATCCGAACTGCGCCTTGTGCGCCTTCTCGAAGGCGCGCGTCATCGCAGTGATGCTGCCGGCCTCCACCAGCAGCGCGGTGTCGGTGCCAGCGTAGCGAATATGAGCGCGGACGATGGTCTTGATCGCGCGCAGCGGCACGCCTTGTCCGGCGACTTCGTCCCTGACTGTCTTGCCGAGCGACTTTCCGATCTTGCCGAGCGTGGCCAGCGCTTTCGTGCCGAGCGGCTCCTCGATGGCCTGCTGGCGTGTGGCGCGGATATCGGCGAGTCCCATGCCGTAGGCGGAGAGCAGCGATGAGAACGGATGGATCAGCACGCTGGTCATGCCGAGCGCGTCGGCGACGAGACAGGCATGCTGGCCGCCGGCGCCGCCGAAGCAGTTCAGTGCATAGCGCGTGACGTCATAACCGCGCTGGACGGAAATCTTCTTGATCGCGTTCGCCATGTTCTCGACCGCGATCCTGATGAAGCCGTCCGCGATCTCTTCCGGCTTTCGGCCGCCGCCGACCTCCGCCGCCAATGCGCTAAAGGCTTCGCGCACCGCGGCGTCGTCGAGCGGTTGGTCCTGCTCAGGGCCGAAGATCTTCGGGAAGAAATCGGGGATGAGCTTGCCGGCCATCACATTGGCGTCGGTGACGGCGAGCGGCCCGCCGCGGCGATAGCATTTCGGTCCCGGATTGGCGCCCGCCGAATCCGGGCCGACGCGAAAGCGCGCGCCATCGAAATGCAGGATCGAGCCGCCGCCGGCGGCAACGGTATGGATGCGCATCATCGGCGCGCGCATGCGCACGCCCGCGACTTCGGTCTCAAAGGCGCGCTCGTATTCGCCATCGTAGTGCGACACGTCGGTCGAGGTGCCGCCCATGTCGAAGCCGATGACGCGGTTGAAGCCGGCTTCGCGCGCGGTCTGCGCCATCGACACGACGCCGCCCGCGGGTCCTGACAGGATCGCATCCTTGCCCTGGAACAGGTCGGCCGCGGTGAGCCCGCCCGACGACATCATGAACATGAGTCTTCCTTCACCGCCATTTACTCCGCTGCGCTCCCTCCCCCCATGCGGGGGAAGGGGAGAAGATGCCTGCGTGTTGAGAGCGGTCGCCACCTGCTCCACATATCTGCGCAGGATCGGCGACAGATAGGCGTCTACGACCGTGGTATCGCCGCGACCGACCAGCTTGATCAGCGGCGAGACCTCGTGGCTGACGGAAACCTGCGGAAAAATGCTGCGTGCAAGCGTTGCGACCTGCCGCTCGTGATCGGGATAACGGTAGGAATGCATGAACACGATCGCCGCCGCGCGGATGCCGTCGTCATAAGCGCGGCGCAATTCAGGCTCGATCGCCGCGAGATCTGGCGATTTTTCGACCGTGCCGTCCGCGCGCACGCGTTCGTCGACCTCGATCACGCGCTCGAACAGCATGTCCGGCTTGATGATCTCCTTTGCGAAGATCTTCGGTCGCGCCTGATAGCCGATGCGCAGCGCATCGCGGAAACCCCGCGTGGTGATCAGCAGGGTGCGCTCGCCCTTTCGTTCGAGGAGAGCGTTGGTTGCGACCGTCGTGCCCATTTTGACAGCGCCGATCCGGCCGGGCGGGATCGGCTCGCCCGGGGCGACGCCAAGGAGTTCACGGATGCCCTGGACGGCGGCGTCGCGGTAGGCTTCGGGATTTTCCGACAGCAGCTTGTGCGCGACCAGGTGGCCGTCCGGTTTGCGCCCGACAATGTCGGTGAAGGTTCCGCCGCGATCGATCCAGAAGTCCCACATCTTGGCGGAGGGTGTCTTCACGGAGGGACGTCTGGCGGAAGACCTCTTCACGGGTGTCTTCTTCCTGGTCGGCGGGCGCTTTGTCATGAGTCTTGCATTGTCGGTGGGTTGCCCGCCATCATCGGCGGACGCGGGGGTGAGTATGGTCCGATTGGCGCTCGACCGTCTTTATCTGTTTTCCGGCTATCTCGCCGGACTTTTCCTCATCGCCATCTTCATCCTGATGATGCTTTTGTCGGCTGGGCGGCCGCTCGGGCTGAATATCCCCGCGGGCGACGACTTCGTGTCCTGGTGTATGGCGGCGACAGCCTTTCTCGGCCTTGCGCATACTTTTCGCCACGGCGAGATGATCCGCGTCGGTTTGCTGATCGATCGGCTGGAGGGGCAGATCAAACAGCTGGTTGAGATCGCGGTGCTGATCGTCGGCAGTGGCTTCATCGGGTTTTTCGCATGGCATGCGTCGGTGATGACGTGGCAGTCCCACCAGTTCAACGACATGTCGCAGGGCGTCATCGCCATTCCACTCTGGATTCCGCAACTCGGTTATAGCGGCGGGCTCGTGATCCTGCTGATCGCCTTTGTGGATGAACTGATCCATGTCCTGCGCGGTTATCCGCCGCGCTACGAGAAGCCGAAGCCGAAGACCGCCGAAGAGGTGGTCGAACAGGCGA
>NZ_DATMRV010000178.1:0-4336 GCF_035565795.1 Pseudorhodoplanes sp. | reverse complement strand
GCGCGTGATGCTTATCTCAGTCATCGGCAATTCGACACCGCGTTCGGTCATCACGCAGAAGAACATGCGGCGGTGCTGCAAACGTGCGCACGGGAGGGCATTCCGGGACTTGCCGCAGCTTTCGGTCCGGCCGAGATCGACAAGGCGATCCTCGACGCATTGCTGCGCGCCTGTCGCCGCGATGTGTTCAGCGGGCTGAAGGACAATATCGCCGGCCTCGACGCGCGGCTGACGCCCGATCTCGACGACGGCGTGATCGCCAGATACCTGCAGAGCCGCAAGCCGCTGGCGCAGATGCTGGTCCGTCATACCGTCGGCATGGCCGATCCGGTCGATCAGCTTGCGTCAATTCACGCGCAGACCGGCTGCCGCTATTTCAAGCTGAAGCTGTCAGGCGACGCCTCGACCGATACCGAGCGGCTGGCCGAGATCGCCGGCACGCTGGATGCCATCGGCATGGATTATCGGGTCACGCTCGATGCCAACGAGCAATATGGCAGCCATGATGCGCTGACCGCGCTTGGCGAGGGCCTGCGGAGCCGCGCGCAATTCGGCAATTTTCTGCAGCGGCTGCTCTATGTCGAGCAACCGCTGCCGCGCGATCTGACCTTCGGAACGCCGCTCGGCGAATTCGGCAAGAGTTTCGCTGTCATCGTCGACGAGGGCGAAAGCGACTACGACGCCTTTCCGAAGGCCGTTGCTCTCGGCTATCGCGGCATCTCGTCGAAGGCCTGCAAGGGCATCTACAAGTCACTCATCAACGGCGCCCGCGCGGCGCTGTGGTCCGGCAATGGCGCGGCCCATGCCTTCCTGGCCGGCGAAGACCTCACCTGTCAGGCCGGCCTCGCGGTCCAGCAGGATACGGCGCTGCTTGCCTTCCACGGCGTCGGGCATTCGGAGCGCAACGGACATCATTTCGTCGGCGGGTTCCCATCGACGCCCGGCGACGAGGTTCAGGCCTTTCTCGACGCGCATCCCGACCTCTATGAGGAGCGGGACGGCGAGGTGCGGCTGGCGATCCGGGGCGGCGCCCTCGCGATCGGTTCGCTGGCCCAGCCGGGCTATGCCTCCGGCGTCGATCCGCAGGCCATTCGCGATGGGGGCGTGGGCCCGGAAGCCGCCAAGGCCCTATAATCCGCTAGCAAAATGGCTCTTTTCATCTTTTAACCAGACGGTTAAAAGAGCCGCAAAAGCGCGGAGGGGATTAAGGATGGCGGCTGCAAGACGGCTCGGAATCATCATGCATGGCGTGACCGGGCGCATGGGCATGAATCAGCATTTGATCCGGTCGGTGCTCGCCATTCGTCAGGCGGGCGGCGTCGTATTGTCCGATGGCAGCCGGGTGATGCCGGACCCGATCCTTGTCGGGCGCAACCCGGACAAGATCGCCGCGCTGGCGCAGCAATATGGTGTGACGCGCTGGGCCACCGATGTCGACAAGGCCTTGCTGAATCCCGAGGACGAAATCTTCTTCGATTCCGGCACGACGCAGATGCGGCCCGAGCTTCTGGAAAAGGCGATCGCGCACGGCAAGCATGTCTATTGCGAGAAGCCGATCGCGACCGATCTTGCGTCCGCGCTCAAGGTTTGCCGGCTTGCTCAGAAGGCCGGCGTCAAGAATGGCGTGGTGCAGGACAAGCTGTTCCTGCCGGGGCTGCTCAAGCTCAAGATGCTGCGCGATTCCGGATTCTTCGGCCGCATGATCGCGGTGCGTGGCGAGTTTGGTTATTGGGTATTCGAAGGTGACTGGCAGCCCGCGCAGCGGCCGTCATGGAATTATCGCGAAGAGGATGGCGGCGGCATCATCCTCGATATGGTCTGCCACTGGCGCTATGTGCTCGACAACCTGTTCGGTGAGGTGAAGAGCGTCTCCTGCCTCGGCGCGAAGCACATCCCGACGCGCTGGGACGAGAACGGCAAGGAATACAAGGCGACCGCGGACGATGCTGCCTATGCCACCTTCGAACTCGAGGGCGGTGTGATTGCGCATATCAACATGAGCTGGGTCACGCGGGTTTATCGCGACGACCTCGCGACCTTCCAGGTCGACGGCGTGAACGGCTCGGCCGTCGCCGGCCTGACCGAGTGCGTGATCCAGCCGCGGCAGGGTACGCCGCGCCCGGTCTGGAATCCGGATGTGAAGCAGCCGATCAATTTCTACGACACCTGGCAGCCGGTGCCGGACAATCAGGTCTACGACAACGGCTTCAAGGTGCAGTGGGAGATGTTCATTCGTCACGTCATGGAGAACGCGCCTTATCGCTACACGCTGATGGAAGGCGCCAAGGGCGTGCAGCTTGTCGAATGCGCGCTGCAAAGCTGGAAAGAACGACGCTTTGTCGATGTGCCGGAGCTGAAGTTGTAACTCTTATCCCTCCCCGCTTGCGGGGGAGGGTGTCCGCGAAGCGGACGGGTGGGAGCTTTTGCTGCGTTGACCCCACCCGTCTCGCCGCTGACGCGGCTCGCCACCCCCCCTTTCAGGGGAGGGAGGGATAACAAAGGGAAGAGGCAGCGCCATGAACCGCTATGAACGCCCGCGGGCCGGTCTCACCATCGCACTGCCGCGCGCCGATCTCAGCCTTGAGACTTTCGCGGTCTCAGCGCCCGCAGACTTCCCGGCAAAGGTCAGTGCGCCACTCAACCGCATCGCATTTGCGGCCGCTCACGTGGTCGCCGACCCGCTGGCCGATTCCGATCCCTGGCTCGACGCCGCGGTGGACTGGGATCGCACCATCGCATTCCGGGAGCACCTCTGGGATCTGGGCTTCGGCGTTGCGGAAGCGATGGACACCGCGCAGCGCGGCATGGGGATGAGCTGGCCGCAATCGCTGGAGCTGATCCGTCGTTCTGTTGCTGCCGCGAAGCCGCGCAAGGGGCTCGTATTCTCTGGCGCAGGCACCGATCAGCTTGCGCCGGACGATGCGAAAAGCATCGACGACGTGATCCGCGCCTATGAGGAGCAGATCGCGGCCATCGAGGCCTTCGGCGGGCGCATCATTCTCATGGCGTCGCGCGCACTGGCCCGTGTCGCGACCTCGGGCGACGATTACCGCAAGGTTTATGGCCGCGTGCTCTCGCAGGTGAAGGAGCCGGTGATCATTCACTGGCTTGGCGACATGTTCGATCCGGCGCTCAGCGGCTATTGGGGAACCAGGGATCTCGACAAGGCGACGGATGTCGCGGTCGAAATCATCAACGCAAATGCGTCGAAGGTCGACGGCGTGAAGATCTCGCTGCTCGACAAGGACAAGGAAATCACGATGCGCCGCCGCCTCGCCAAGGGTGTGCGCATGTATACCGGCGACGACTTCAATTACGCCGAGCTCATCGCGGGCGATGCGCAGGGCTATTCGGACGCGCTGCTCGGCATCTTCGATGCGATTGCGCCGGCGGCCGCTGCGGCGCTGGTCGCGCTCGCAAAGAACGACAACGAGACCTTCCACGGCATTCTGGGTCCAACGGTGCCGCTGTCACGGCACATTTTCCGTGCGCCGACGCGCTTCTACAAGACCGGTGTGGTGTTCATGGCCTATCTAAACGGCCATCAGGATCACTTCACCATGGTCGGCGGGCAGGAAAGTGCACGTTCGACGCTGCATCTTGCCGAGATCTTCCGGCTGGCGGATGCGGCGGGACTTCTGCGCGATCCGGAGCTTGCGGTTGATCGCATGCGCGCGGTGCTGGCGGTAAGGGGTGTCGGTGCGTAATGCGCGATCTCTCCAAAGACCATCACTGGCTTTCGATCAACACCGCCACCGTTCGCCAGCAGGCCGATTTCATTGGCATCGTCGAAGCCTGTGCACAGCGCGGCATCCGCGCCGTCTCGCCGTGGCGCGATCAGGTCGCGCATGTCGGGCTTGAGCGCGCGGTGAAGGCCGTGCGCGATGCGGGACTGACATTGTCCGGCTATTGCCGCGGCGGCATGTTCACGAGCGATGCCGCGAACAGGCAGGCGGCGCTGGACGACAACCGGCGCGCCATCGACGAGGCGACAGCGCTCGGCTCACCCTGCCTGGTCCTGGTTGTCGGCGGACTGCCGCAATATTCGCGGCCAGGTTCCGCTCCGTCGAAGGATATCCGCGCTGCGCATGCGCAGGTCACGGAGACGCTGGCCGAACTCCTGCCGTATGCCAGGGCAGCGGGAATGCCTCTTGCCCTCGAGCCGCTGCATCCGATGTATGCCGCTGACCGCGCATGTGTGAACACGCTGCGGCAGGCGCTCGACATCTGCGATGCGATCGATCCTGCCCGCAGCGGTGCGATCGGGGTTGCGATCGACACGTATCACGTCTGGTGGGATTCCGATGTGTGGTCGCAGATCGCGCGCGTCGGCAAG
>NZ_DATMRV010000177.1:0-9003 GCF_035565795.1 Pseudorhodoplanes sp. | reverse complement strand
AGCTGGTCGGAAAGCGTGACCCGCCCCTCGCCGTCCATCTTCAGGGTCTCGCCGGTTCCGTAGAGCGCCGTCGCAAACTGCTCGCGCTCGTCCGAAAAAGGCGGAAAGCGTCCGATCAGATCCTCGATTTCCGCCATCAGCTGAGTACCGCCCGCCTCGATCGCCGGACGGTCGAGCGCCGGGTAGCAGAACAACGTCTCCGTTCCATCCCGCGTCAGCACGGCGCGAAAGCTCGCCGGAACCGAAACGCGCCCCTTGGCGTCCAGCCGCAGAATGAAATGGGAAAAAAACCGGTCCACGGAAGTTCCAAGGTCCACGCTGTCGGACCAACGCTGCGGCCCGCAACGCCTGTATGGGACGATTTGGGCTATCATGGGACACAATGGGCGTCAATGGAACCAACCTGGGCAGCCACGAGCTGTTGGCTGCCTGCTCCAATAGAGCCCGCTTAACCTTAAGGAAGGTTAAAGCCTCTCGCATTTGCATCACGCAAACTTCGCCTTGCTTCCACAAGCTTGTCCCGCGTCCATCAGGTTCCATTGCGTCGCGATCGCAGTTCCCGCAACGGCGACATGCAGATGCAACCCATCGTTTCCGGAACGTCGCTGCATGAAGCGCGTTGGCTTCGCAGTGCGTACTCGCGTGGGTTCGCGAGAGAAAAAGCACACAGGTTTCGACAGAAAATGGAGGCGATGCATGCTCAAAACCATGATGATCACCACAGCGCTGAGCGGTCTGCTTGTTGGTGGCGCGCTTGCGCAGGACACCACGCAGCCGACACAGCCAATGAGCCCGCAAGCACAACAGGGCACCAAGGACTCGGAACGCGCCGTAAATTCGAGCCCGTCGATGGGAGATGCGAAGTTCATCAACGCGCAGACCGGCGATCAGTGGCTGTCCTCGAGCTTCATCGGTGTTGACGTTATCGGCCCCGATAACGAGAAGATCGGCGACATCTCCGACATTCTGTTCGAGAAGAACGGCACCGTCGTGGGCTATGTCGTCGGCGTCGGCGGCTTCCTCGGCATCGGCGCAAAGAACGTGGCGCTGGCGCCGTCGTCATTCGAAGTCGTACCGGCGAACGCGGATCGCACGACTACCGGGTCGGGCGCGGCCACGACCATCCGTTCCGATGAGGTGAAGCTGAAGGTGAATATGACCAAGGATCAGCTGAAACAGGCCGCTGCGTTCGAGTCGAAGCGCGATCAGGAGGCAAAGTCCCGCGCCGCATCACAGCCGGCTCCGAGCCGACCCGCGCCGAAGTAAGGCGGAGCACCAATCATTCGCTGCGACGGCCGGTCGATCATTCGACCGGCCGTTGTTTTTATGGCGTTGCCAATATACCACTGAGGGCATTGTTATCGCCGCGGCAGGCAACACCAGACTGTGTCAATGACGCCCTTTGAACCCGACACCATGCTCGTACATGAGGTGGTACCCTCTCCCAATTACGGAGAGCGCGCAGGCGACCGGCTGCCGGATATGATCCTGCTGCACTACACCGGCATGCCGGACGGGGCGAAGGCGCTGGAACGGCTTTGCACAGCGGGCAGCGAAGTCTCCTGCCACTACTTCGTCGCCGAGGACGGACGCATCATACAATGTGTCCCGGAGTCGCGGCGTGCCTGGCACGCCGGCGAAGGAAGCTGGGCCGGCGATACGGACATCAACTCATGCTCGATCGGTATCGAAATCGTCAATCCGGGCCACGATAACGGCTATCCGGATTTTCCGAAGCGCCAGATTGCGGCCGTCACAGCCTTGTGCCGCGCCATCGTGCGGCGACACCACATCCGTCCTGAACGTGTCCTTGGACATTCCGACATCGCGCCCTCGCGCAAGCAGGATCCCGGCGAAAAGTTTCCCTGGATGACCCTGCATCGCTCCGGCATCGGCCAATGGGTGAAGCCCGCTCCGATCGTGTCCGGGCCGACCTTCGAATTCGGCGACTCCGGTGATGCCATTCAGAATTTCCAGACGGCGCTCCGCGATTACGGTTACGGCATCGAGCCCGATGGCTATTTCGATCAGGCGACGCGCGATGTGGTGACTGCGTTCCAGCGGCACTTCCGTCCGGCCCTGTGCGACGGCAAGCTCGATACGTCGACGTTACTGACGCTGCGTTCCCTGATCGAAGCGAACCGATATGGTGGTGCTGCGCATTCGGCCGACGAGCCGGTGGCATAGCAGGCTTGACGGCGCGACCTTTCATCCCCATGCCATGTGGGTCAGTCGGCTGGACGGCCGCTCCGCCAAAATCCTGAAAAGGTGATCCCGAAAGGGCGGCGGGGAGGAAAGTCCGGGCTCCACGGACGAACGGTGCCGGATAACGTCCGGCGGGGGCAACCCCAGGGATAGTGCCACAGAAAAGCAGACCGCCTCGGGCGCGTAGCGTTCAGCCCGCGGCAAGGGTGAAACGGTGCGGCAAGAGCGCACCGCGTTTCCGGCAACGGAAACGGCACGGTAAACCCCACCGGGAGCAAAACCGAATAGGAGTGGTGCGAGGCCAAGTCCTCGGGTCCGTCCGGACCAGCCACTCGGGTAGGTTGCTTGAGGCGCCGGGCAACCGGCGTCCCAGATGAATGGCCGTCACGTTCGCTGCGTGAGCAGCGGGCCATACAAAACCCGGCTTACAGGCTGGCTGATCCGCTGAATGAGGGCCCGGTGCAGAAACGCTCCGGGCCCTCGCCAGATCATGACCCCGGCCCCATATACGCGAGCGCACGCACCGCGGATGGGCGAGCGCAGCGACCGAGATGCCGTCATGGATCAGCTGACCCCGCCCAAGCTGTCGCGCGTGAAGAGCATGAAGCTGAACGTCCTTGGCCCCGGACTCGTGACGGGCGCCGCCGACGACGATCCGTCCGGGATCGCGACCTATTCACAGGCCGGCGCGCAGTTCGGCTACAGCCTGCTCTGGACCGTCTTCCTCACGACGCCGTTCATGATCGCGATCCAGCTCGTCAGCGCCTTTATCGGGCGCGTGACCGGCAAGGGGATCGCCGCGAATGCAAAGGCGCTCTATGGCAGCCCCGCCCTCTATGCGCTCGTCTCGCTGCTGGTGGTGGCCAATGTGATCAACATTGCCGCCGACATCGCCGCCATGAGCGAGGCACTGTATATCGTTATCGGCGGCCTGAAACACGAACACGCGCTGATCTTCGCCGCGGTGTCGGTGCTGCTGCAGGTGTTTGTCCCGTACCGTCGATACGGCCCGATCCTGAAATGGCTGACGCTGGTCCTGTTCCTCTATGTCGGCGTCATCTTCACGGTGAAGGTTCCCTGGAAGGAGGTCGCGATCGGCATGCTGCTGCCGAAAATCGATTTCTCCTCCGACTATCTGGCGCTCCTGGTCGCGGTGCTCGGCACCACTATCAGCCCGTACCTGTTTTTCTGGCAGGCCTCGCAAGAAGTCGAAGAGATGCAGCGCAGCAAGCACCGCCGGCCCCTGAAGGATTTGCCGCGCGGCGGAAGGGGCGAGACGCAACGGATCATCGCCGACACCAGCATCGGCATGGTGTTCTCGAACGCCATCGCGTTCTTCATCATGGTGACCACCGCCGCGACCCTGCACGCGCAGGGCATCACCAATATCGAGACCGCCGCAGACGCCGCGAATGCGCTGCGCCCGATCGCCGGCGAGTTTGCCTTCCTGATGTTCGCGATCGGAATCATCGGCACCGGTCTGCTCGCCATTCCCGTACTCGCCGGATCGGCGGCCTATGCAGTCGCCGAACTCTACGACTGGCCGTCGTCGCTCGAAGCCAAGGTGCCGCACGCGGTGGGCTTCTACGCCATCATCGCAGCGTCCACGCTGATCGGCTTCGGCATCACCTTCACGCCGCTCGACCCGATCCGGATGCTGATCTGGAGCGCGATCATCAACGGCGTGGTTGCGGTTCCGATCATGGCAATGATGATGCTGATCGTGACGCACAAGATCATGGGCCGATTCCGCGCCGGCCGCCGTCTCGCGATCGCCGGGTGGGGCGCGACCGCACTGATGGCGGCGACCGTGATCGCGATGGGTGCATCGATGATCATGTGAAATGGCAATCATGTGAAGTGGCACGTGACGCGAACTGCATTGCGTCCGTGCGCGCAACGCACTGGTCGCGGAGCGGCCGCGCCAATAACGTGCGCCGCGAATCCCCTGCCCTTTCCCGTTCTCCTTCCATGGTCGCCAATCGCCAAAATCTTGGACTCCTGCTCGGCGTGCTCGGTGTGGCTGTGTTCGCCGGCAGCCTGCCGGCATCGCGCATCGCCGTGACCGAGGTCGATCCTTATTTCCTGACGGCAATGCGGGCGACCGTCGCCGGGCTCGCCGGGGTCGCGATGCTTGCACTCACGCGGCGCAGGCTGCCGCCGCGCGGCGCCTGGTGGCCGCTCTCGATTGTCGCGTTCACTGTCGTGCTCGGTTTTCCGCTTTTGTCCGCGCTGGCCATGGTGACGGTCCCCTCCGCGCAAGGCGGCGTGATCCTCGGGATCATGCCGCTGATGACCACGGCGGCCGCAGCCGTGATCGAGGGCGAGCGTCCGAGCGCGGGGTTCTGGATCGCGGCGGTGATCGGTTCGGCACTGGTGATGGGCTTCGCGCTGTATCGCAGCGGCGGCTACACGCTCTCACCGGGCGACCTGTACCTGCTCGGGGCGGTGGTGTGTGGCGGCGTCGGCTATACCTATTCGGGCAGGCTCACGCGGATGATGCCCGGCTGGGAGGTGATCTCCTGGGCGGTCATGCTGTCGCTCCCCGTATCGATCGCTGCGGTGGTCCTGACCTGGCCCGCCGACACAGCTGCTGTCTCGCTGCGCGTGTGGAGCGCGATCCTCTATGCCGGACTGATGGCGCAGTTCGTCGGCTTCTTCCTCTGGAATGCGGCGATGGGCATGGCCGGGATTTCGCGCGCTGGTCAGATCGGTTTGCTGCAGCCATTCTTCGTTGTGCTGATCGCAGCCATGTTCGCGCGCGAGCCGATCGACCCGCTCACCATCGTGTTTGCGACCGCTGTAGTCGTGACGGTGGCGGTCGGAACGCGCATGCGCGTCGGCCGCCCGTCCACAAAAGCTTGAAAGTTACTCGGCCGCCTGCCGCGCGGCCTGCTCCTCGCTGTACAGACGCGACAGGATGCGCCGCGCCTGAATGCCGCCGGCATCCGCATGAATGTCGACCTGCGATTCCGATGTATCGGCGTCGATGACACGCTGCTGGGCTTCGAACACCTCCTTGTCCTCGAGGAAGGCGGTCTTCACCTGCTCGAAGATCATGTCGGTGAGCTTCTCGTTCTTCACGTCGAAGTCGTGCGCCTGCGCCCAGAAATAATGCGAGGTGCTCTCGGTTTCCGGCGTGATCGCATTGAGGTTGCGCATGTTGATGCCGCCGACGAACTTGCCTTCCGGCGCTCCAGTGCCGGTCGGCGTCGCGCCGACCGATAGCCGCAGGAAGGCCGGCGGCAGGAAATCGATGAACTGCCAG
Organism: Pseudorhodoplanes sp.; assembly: GCF_035565795.1. Lineage (GTDB taxonomy): Bacteria > Pseudomonadota > Alphaproteobacteria > Rhizobiales > Xanthobacteraceae > Pseudorhodoplanes. Next base: position 3,530 of record NZ_DATMRV010000177.1, on the reverse strand, counting down.
CGGTCGACATTGCCGATGAAACCGCCCGCCTTCACGTAGGTCGGCGGTGCCGGCTTGTCGATCATCCAGCGCGTGACCAGAACGCCGCCGGGCGTACGCTTCACGCGCACTTCCGCGTTCTCGGCGACGGCAGCATTGCCGATGGTCGATTCATGCACGAAGGCGAGATGTGTCAGGTCGAGCAGGTTATCGACGATCAGCTGCCAGTTCGCCTTAACGTGGATGTAGGTGCCCTTGGCGCCCCAATCGGGGGAATCGAGATAATGATAATCAGGGATGGTTGCAGGATCGGCCAGCGCCGGATCGCCCATCCAGATCCAGACCCAGTGATAGCGCTCGACCACGGGATAGGCCTTCACTTTCGCTGCGTCGGGGATCGACTCCTGGCCAGGGATGCGCACGCATTTGCCGAAGCGGTCGAAGCGCAGCCCGTGATAGTGGCATTGCAGCAGCGAGCCCTCGACCACCTTACCCATGGACAGTGGCACGCGCCGATGCGGACACTTGTCCTCCAGCGCGATCGCCTTGCCTTCCGCATCACGGAACAGCACCACCGGTTCGTTCAGGATGGTGCGGCCGAGCGGCTTGTCTGCCAGCTCGCGATCCCAGGCCGCGACGTACCAGAAGTTCTTCAGGAACATTTACGTTCTCCCTTGCATCGGCGCGTCTTGGCGCGCGCCTACAACATTCCCTTGATCGCCTTGATCACCCGGCGATCGATACTGATCAGGTCGCTACCCGGCGGGACCTTGAAGTGCTCGCGCTCGTCATCAGAGACAGAGCGGCCCTGCAGCAGCACGCGGCCGTCCGAGGTCAGGTAGATCGAAGGAACGTCCTCCTGCTTGTCGTCCTGCCAGACAAGTTCCACACGGAAATGCAAGCGGCTCTCCTCGACACCAGACTTGAAGCGTTCGAAAATCGCTACACCGAAATCGCCGTAGTGCAAAGTACGAACGAGCGTCTCCGCCACACGCGCAAGTCGAAACGATCCCGAACGCAAAAGAAAAAGCCCCCGCTTGCGCGAGGGCTTTGCGAATGTGCGTTGGCGCTCACATCTTCTTGTAAGCTTCGATCACCGCGGCGCCATCGGGCCCGGCTTTCTTGATCCAGTCCGACGTCAGTTGCTCGCCGATCTTCAGCATGCCCGCCTTCAGCGCATCGCTCGGCGGCAGCACCTTCATCTTGTTGGCCTTGAGCTGGTCGAGATACCACCCGGCCTTTTCCTCCGCGAGCTTCCAGCCACGCGGCTCAGCGGCAGCCGCGGCTTTCAGCAGCGCGTCCTGCGTCGTCTTGTCCAGCGCATCGAACGCCGCCTTGTTCACAAATGTGATGTTCTTCGGAATCCAGGCCTGCGTGTCGTAGAAATGCGACATCGTCTCCCACGCCTTGCTGTCGTAACCGGTCGAACCCGATGTCATGAACGCGTTGACCACGCCGGTCGCGAGCGCCTGCGGCAATTCAGCGGCCTGGATCGTCACCGGCTGCGCCCCGACAAGATCGGCAATGCGCGACGTGCCGACGTTATAGGCGCGCCACTTGAGGCCCTTCATGTCCTCGACGGTGTTGAGGTCCTTCTTGGCGTAAATGCCCTGCGGTCCCCACGGCACTGCGAACAGCAGCTTGAGCCCCTGCGCGGCGAGCTTCTTCTCGATCGCGGGTTTGGATGCCTGCCACAGCTTGTAGGACTGCTGATAGCTGGTGGCGACAAACGGGATGACATCGATGCCGAAAATCGGATCCTCGTTCTCGTGCAGCGAGATCAGCACCTCGCCGACCTGCGCCTGGCCGGTCGCGACCGCGCGCTTGATCTCGGGCGCCTTGAACAGCGACGCACCCGGATGCACCGTGATCTGGAGCTTGCCGCCAGTCGCCTCCGCCACATCCTTGGCAAACGCCATGAGGTTGACGGTGTGCGGATTGTCGGTCGGATAGGCGGCAGGCAAATTCCATTTAGTCTGGGCAGAGGCCGGTGCGGTGAGCGTGAGCGCAAGTGCGGTGCCGCCGATCAATCGAATTGCACGAGACATCGACATGGAAAACGACATGGGATCCTCTTTTGCAGGTTAACCGGGAAAAGCCATCCGCGGCAGCACCATCACGATATCCGGAAACACCGTGATCAGCGCAACCGCAGCAACAAGCAGGAAGAAAAACGGCAGCGAAGCGAGCGCGACAAAATTCGAGTCCTGCCCGCTCATGGTCTGCAGCACGAAAAGATTGAAGCCGACCGGCGGCGAGACCTCCGCCATCTCCACGACCAGCACAAGGAATATGCCGAACCAGACGGGATCGAGCCCGGCCTGCTTGATCATCGGGATCACGATCGCGGTCGTGAGCACGATCATCGAGATGCCATCGAGCGCGGTTCCGAGCAGGATGTACATGACGGTCAGCGCAGCAATCAGCGAATAGGCATTGAGCTGCAGACTTTCAACCCAGGCCGCGAGCGCTTGCGGAATGCCGGTATAGGCCATCGACGTGCCCATATAGGATGCGCCGGCGAGGATGAGCAGGATCATGCAATTGACCCGCGTCGCGCCCATCACACTCGCCCAGAACGACTCCCAGGACAGCGAGCCCTGCCACCACGCGATCGCAAGCGAACCGAGCACTCCCCAGGCGGCGCATTCCGTTGCCGTCGCCCAGCCGAGCAACAGCGACAGAAAGACGAAGGCGATCAGCAGCGCCACCGGAACGAGATTGGCGGACTCGGCCAGTTTCTGCCGCAACGACATCGGCGGATCCGCCGGCGGCATGCGATCGCGGTTGAAGATCGACCAGCCGGCGATGTAGCCGGAATACAGAACCATTACGAGTAAGCCGGGCAGAAAACCCGCGAGAAAAATCTGGATGATCGAGACATTGGCCTGCACGGCGTAGACCACCATCGTGATCGACGGCGGGATCAGAATGCCGAGCGTACCGGCGCCCGCCAGTGAACCAAGCGCGAGCTTTTCGTCGTAACCGCGCTTCTTGAGCTCCGGCAGCGCGATCTTGGCGACCGTCGCGCATGTTGCGGCTGACGATCCGGACACCGAGCCGAACACGCCGCATGCCAGAACATTCACATGCATCAGCCGCCCCGGCAGCCAGTTCAGCCAGGGCGAAAAGCCGCGAAACATTTCCTCCGACAATCGCGTACGAAACAGGATCTCGCCCATCCAGATGAACAGCGGTAGCGCGGCCAGCGACCATGACGCGCTGTTGCCCCAGACCGTGGTGGCAAGCACCGAGCCGGCCGGGATCGCACCGCCGGCGAATTGCATTCCAGCCCAGCCGGTCGCGAGCAGCGCGACACCGATCCACACCCCGCCTGCGAGCAGGATGATGAGAAAGCCGAACAGGATCGCGGCGGCGCTGAGCAGCTCCATGTCACACGCCGCTCTGGATCGCCTGTTCGACCACCTCTTCGGCGGTCTTCGGCTTCGGCTTCTCGTAGCGCGGCGGATAACCGCGCAGGACATGGATCAGTTCATCCACAAAGGCGATCAGCAGGATCACGAGCCCGCCGCTATAACCGAGTTGCGGAA
>NZ_DATMRV010000176.1:0-19926 GCF_035565795.1 Pseudorhodoplanes sp. | reverse complement strand
CCGCCGGAATCGACGAGATAGATGCAGGGCAGCCTGTTTTCGCGCGCGATCTCCTGTGCGCGAATGTGTTTCTTCACCGTCATCGGGTAGTAGGTGCCGCCCTTGATGGTCGCGTCGTTGCACACGATCATGCACTCGCGTCCCGAGACGCGTCCGATGCCTGTGATCAGCCCTGCAGCGTGAATCTGATCCTCGTACATGCCGTAGGCGGCAAGCGGCGATAGCTCGAGAAATGGAGAACCAGGATCGAGCAGCCGCGTGACACGATCACGGGGCAGCAGCTTCCCACGGGCGACGTGACGCTCGCGCGCCTTCTCATTGCCGCCGCGCGCAGCAGCTTCGCGCGCCGCCTTCAATTCGTCGGCCAGCATCTGCCATTGCGCGGCATTGGTGCGGAACTCACGCGAGCGAGCGTCGATGACGGAGTCGATGCGCGCCATGCCACCTCCCGATTCTTCAAGCGAGGGAACTATGCCGCGCTGAGCCGATGAAACATAGGGGTGCCGCAATTGAATCAAGCATGTGCAGGCAATTTCCGCGGAACCGGAACGTCGTCCCTTGTAGGGCGTTCACAATCCGACTGGCGGACAGCCAGAGCACGGGGCTTCAGAAATAGAACAGAGAGGAGTCGACCCATGAGGTCTCGATTGCTGATTACCGTTTCCGCCGCCGCGCTGATCGCCGGTGCCGGTCTCGCAACCGCTCAGGACAAGGGCGGTCCGGGCGGTTCGATGGGTGGTAGCCCGTCCGCCGCGCCGCAGGGCAGTTCGCCAGCCCAGCAGTCCGCCCCACCCGCCTCCAGGGGCGGCTCGGACGTGCAGCAGCGACAGGAAGCACCGCCGGCCCGTGCGCAACAGGGCGACCAGAAGCAGCAGCGCGCCCAGGAGCAACAGCAACAGCCGCGTCAGGATCGTGCGCAGGACCAGCGCAATCAGCGCAACAACCAGGCGCAGGATAACAAGGCTGACAAGAAGGGCGGCGCAGCGACCACAGGTCAGGGTGCCGCAGGGTCGTCCGGCAGCGCCAATCTGACATCCGAACAGCGCACGAAGATTTCGAGCACAATCCGTCAGTCGAACGTGAAGCGCGAAACCAACGTGAACTTCAACGTCTCGGTCGGGACGGTGGTGCCCCGCACGATCGCGCTGCACGCGTTGCCGCCGACCGTCGTCGAAGTCTATCCGCAGTGGCGCGGCTACCAGTTCGTTCTGGTTGGCGATGAGATCATCATCGTCGAACCGGGCAGCCACCGGATCGTTGCTGTCATCGACGCGTAACGATCGAACGTAGCATCGTTTCGCCGGGCCGGTTTCCGGCCCGGCGGACTACCGCCGAGTCTCCCGCGTCAACTGAGGACAGTCACAATTCGTTAACACTTGATTGCCATAGTCCCTAAAGTTTCGATGCGCAGCGGGACGGATGTACTCCCGGTGTCGCGCGTCGGATGGGAAGCCCGGCTCGATGCCGGGTTTTCTGTTTTTCAGGGCACCGCACGCGTCGGGTCGGCCATCGTCTCGATACAGGCGTTCTCCGGATATCCGGATACCCATCGTCGATCGGACGAAGCGCATGCGTCAGCGAGTGCATGTCCTCGAGCAGTTCTGCGACATCGTCAGCGCTCGCGCCGCAATGCTCGCCAAGAAGGCGGTTCCGCAGCCGCACCATGGCTGCACGATCCCGGTCATTTCCCGCTTCGATCACAGGATCGCATTCCGTGTCCGTGCCATCGAAAACCGGTCGGCATCACAGCGGTTAACGTTGGTGCTCCGCAAAACGCCGCACGACAGCAGAGGTTCCGTGCGGAACCTAGCCGATCTCGTTACCCGGCATGATCCAGGGCTCGGCCACGCCGTCGGCCCGCCATTCCTGCCAGGCCGGGAGGGCCATCATTGCAGCCATATAGGCTTCGCAGGCCGCGCCAACCCCAATGGAGTAACTCGAAAATCGCGACACGATCGGGGCATACATCGCATCGGCGGCGCTGAACTGCCCGAACAGGAACGGACCGCCCTGCCCGAAGCGCGCCCTGCAATCCGTCCAGATGGCCTCGATCCGCCGCACATTGGCGTCGACCTCTGGCGTGAGTTCGAGCCGCTTGTTTACGCGGCGCATGTTCATCGGGCAGTGCCGGCGCAACGGCGCGAAGCCGGCATGCATTTCGGCGGAAATTGCCCGTGCATGCGCGCGCGCCTTCAGGTCGGACGGCCAGATCTGCGCCTTCGGGAAACGCTCGGCGAGATGATCGAGGATGGCGAGCGATTCCCAGATCGTCATGTCGCCATCGATGAGGATCGGCACCTTGCCGGCGGGAGAATATTTCAGAACGCGCTCGGCGCTGCCCGGCTCGTAAAGCGGGATGATCTCTTCCTCGAACGAGATGCCGGCCTGTCGCATCGCGATCCAGGGCCGCAACGACCAGGACGAATAATTCTTGTTGCCGAGAATGAGCTTGAGCGACATCGGAGAAACCTCGATGCGAACCGATAATGTCCAATGCGGGCCGTTCCGCCCGCACGCAAGCGAAAAGAAATGATAGCGACGATCACGCGCACAAATCCCGCGCGTCGCGTCAGGCTTTCGACGCCGGCTCCTCGACCGGTCCACCCGCCTTTTTCCAGGCGCCGAAACCGCCGCGAATATGCGCGACCGGCTTCAACCCCATCTTCTTCGCCGTGTGAGCCGCGAGGGCGGAGCGCATGCCGCCCGCACAGAAGAACACGTATTTCTTGTCCTGCGCGAAAAACGGCTTGTGATACGGGCTCTCCGGATCGATCCAGAATTCGAGCATGCCACGCGGGCAATGGAAGGCGCCGGGCACCTTGCCGTCGCGCTGCAATTCGCGAATGTCGCGGATGTCGACGAGGAGCACGTCATCCTTGCCGTGCAAGGCGATCGCCTGCTCCGTTGAAAGATTTTCAATCTCGCGTTCGGCCGCGTCGACAAGCGACTTCACGCTCGTGGTGATGGTCTGGGACATGATGTCATGCTCTCCGGCTGATCCGCCTAACTTCCAGAACACCCGGCAGTCGGCAAGCCCAAAGCAGGCAAGCCAAAAACAAAAGCGGCGCGGAGAGCCCACGCCGCTTCATTGAGCCTTCATGCCGGTGTCTACATCGCGGCGTAGATCGCGAGCAGCACCACAATCAGGAGTGCGCCACCGGTCCACAACGTTACGGACAGCGTCGACTCCTGCTCAGGATGGTGGATCTGATCCTGTGCCATTGGCCGTCTCCTCGCTCCCTGCGGAGGGCCACTGCATAGCGCCGAGGCGCCGCCGCAGTTGGTTAGCCGATCGAGATTACGACTTTAGTCTAATACATTTGCGAACAACACAACACAATCACAGATTGCATTCGTGGTTATGCGACAATTCGGCGGGCTGGTATGGATGAGGTCACGCCTCCTTGAGTCCGCCATGTCGCTATTCACGCTCCCCGACCTCCTCGCCCTGGGCTTTTTCCTCGTCAGCTGGCTGGGGTATGGCTTCGTTCTGGAATGGACCGCGCATGGCGCCACCGGGCTCAATTCCCGGATGCACGACTATCGCGACAGCTGGATGCAGCAGATGCTGCGCCGCGACATCCGCATGGTCGACGCGCAGATCATGGCATCGCTGCAGAACGGGACGGCGTTTTTTGCTTCCACTTCTCTGATCGCGGTCGGTGGTACGCTGACAATCCTGCGCTCGACCGACGATCTCATCACCATCATATCGACGCTGCCTTTCGGCGTTCAGACCACGCGCATGCTGTGGGAGATCAAGGTGATCGGACTCGCCGTGATCTTTGTGTACGCATTCTTCAAGTTCGCGTGGTCGTACCGGCTGTACAATTACGTGGCGATCATGATCGGTGCGATGCCGCCGTCGTCCGAGAAAGACAATCCCGACGCCAAACGCCACGCGATCAGGACCGGCAAGCTGTGCGAGTCCGCCGGACGCCATTTCAACCGCGGTCAGCGGGCGTTCTTCTTCGCGCTGGGTTATCTCGGATGGTTCGTATCGCCGTGGCTATTGTTCGCGACGACGGCGGGCATCGTGGTGGTGATGTGGGGCCGGCAGTTCACGTCGGATGCGAGTGCCGCGATGACCGCGGAGTGATCAGTCGAGCGCGATCGCAATCCAGGCGCATGACACGAGCAGAAGCGCCAGTGCGGTCGCCGACTTCAGAAGAAGGAGTTCGCCCTTCTGCTGCCCGTCTGCATTTTCGTGATCGAGAACCTCGTCGAAGCCCGGCACTCTCGAAATGCCGTCAACCGGAATGACTCTCGCCTCGATATGCATCATGAGCCCTCCCGCTCCGATGCGACGAGTGTCGATCAAAATGTTTTCGAATTGGTAACCGTAACGCGAGGTTAAGGACGGCAATTCTCCCTGGCCGTGTCGCAGCCGGCCGCTATGCGAGGTCCTGGGAACAACTCGCTTGTGTGGCCGGTCAGCCAGTAGACAAGCAGCCCGGCCCATTCATGCACGGCCGCGTCCGTACGCGCGAGGCCGCCCGCAAGCGACTTGAACGGTCCCGCCAGGTCGTCGCTTCCGCGCGTGCGGAAATCCACCGGATGGGCCTCGACCGGAAAGCCGGCCTTGCGGAACAGGCCAATCGACCGCGGCATATGATGCGCGGATGTCACGAGCAGCCACCGCTCGGACGGCTTCGGCTTCAGGAGATCCCTGGTGAATGTCGCATTCTCGAGCGTGTTGCGCGCGTTACGTTCGAGGACGATCCGATCACGCGGAATGCCGAAGCTCTCGAACAGCGCGGTCACGAAATCGGCCTCGCTCGCCCCGCCGAACAGCCGCCCGCTGCCGCCGGTGAACACGATCCGGGCGGACGGATAGTCACGCGCGAGTTTCGCCACCGCGGTCATGCGCTCGGCCGCCTCGTTCAGCGCGACGTCCTTGCGCGCGGCCGAGACCTCCGGAGAAACGGCTCCGCCCAGCACCACTATTCCATGCGGCGCCACGCCCTTCGCGTCCCATTTCGGGAAGCGCTCTTCCAGCGGCAGCATCAGTGCGTTGCCGATCGGGGCAATTCCGATCACGGCGAGCAACAGGACGGCGCCGATCAGGAGCCCCTGCCCAAACCCGCGAAACCGGGTGCGCATGAGGAGGATGCCCGCAAGCGCGACCGCGATGAGCAGGTTGGAAGGTAGCGCAAAGAATCCGAGGACCTTGGACAGGCCGAACATGGCGAAGCCCCCCTGCTTGCGCGCCGAGTAGCGAACGCTACTTCTTCTGACGCTCGGCCTCGTAGCGTTTGCGCGTCTCTTCGTTCATCGGATAGAGGCCGGGCAGTTTCACGCCCTTCTCCACCTCGCGCACCACCCATTCCTCGTAGGCTTCATGCTCGAGGCCTTCCTTCGCGATGGTCTCGACCAAGGCCTGCGGGATGACAACCGCACCGTCGTCGTCGGCGACGATGACGTCATTGGGGAAGATCGCGCAGCCGCCGCACGCAATGGGCTCATTCCAGCCGACGAAGGTCAGACCGTTCACCGACGCAGGCGCCGCAATCCCGGAGCACCACACCGGCAGGCCGGTCTTGAGGATGCCGACCTTGTCGCGCATCACGCCATCCGTAATCAGCGCCTGAACGCCGCGCTTGACCATCCGCATGACGAGGATGTCGCCGAAGATGCCGGCATTCTGCACGCCCATCGCATCGGCGACCGCAATGCAGCCTTCCGGCATGTCTTCGATCGCAGCCCGCGTCGAGATCGGCTTGCCCCAGCTTTCGGGGGTCGCAAGGTCTTCACGAACCGGCACAAAGCGCAGAGTGAATGCCGGTCCGACAACGCGCTTGCCGCCGGGCACGAGCGGCATCGGGCCGGTCATCCAGCTGTGCCGGATGCCGCGCTTGAGCAGCATCGTGGTGATGGTCCCGGTCGTGACGTTACGAAGATCGTCCAGCGCGCTCATTATGTACTCCAATCGATCAGGCCGGGCCGAGGCCGATCTGTTCGTCGCGACGTCGCAGATACATGATGAATGGCACCGACAGCAGCACCATCCACGCCTTACCCACGACCTGTCCGGCGAGAAAATCGAGCGAACCGAAGGCAAGCCACAGGAATACGATCGAATCCACGATCAGGCCGACAATGCTCGACAGCACCACAGCGGTCACGAAACGCCGTTCCTGCAGCGGCGTGTAGACCGCGAGGTCGGCAAATTCCGAAATCAGGTAGGCAGAAGCGGAGGCGGTCACGAGCGCCAGCGGAGCGATGAGGCCGGACAGTCCGGCGCCGATGAGAATCGCGGCGACCGCGGCGGCAAAGCCTAGGCGCCGCTGCACGAGGTCCCGCAGGACAAGCGCGACGCCCACCGTCAGGACGCCCGAGGGCGCCATGAGGCCAGGCGCCACCGGAATGAGGCAAGGTCCGTCACGGGTGCAGACGGTCCCGAAATTGTAGATCATCCAGTTCGCCACCGGGATGGTGAGGCAGAACAGCGCGAAGAAAAGCGCGCCCTCCAGCCAGCGGCGTGTTTCGTGGATCATTTGCGTTCGTAGTCCCGTTGCCATTTCTCGAAGCCGGCCGCGCGGAGTTGGCAGGCCGGACATTCGCCGCAGCCATAGCCCCAGTCGTGGCGCCACGAACGGTCGCCGAGATAGCAGCTATGGGTCAGTTCGACCACAGCTTGTACGAGATGATCTCCTCCGATGTCATGCGCCAGAGCGAAGGTGGCCGCCTTGTCGATCCACATGAGCGGCGTATGCAGCACGAACCGGCGGTCCATGCCCAAGGTCAGCGCAACCTGCATGGCCTTGATGGTGTCGTCGCGGCAATCCGGATAGCCGGAATAATCGGTTTCGCACATGCCCGCGACGATGTGCCGGGCGCCGCGGCGATAGGCGAGCGCCGCTGCAAAGGTGAGAAAGACCAGATTGCGGCCCGGTACGAAGGTGGTGGGCAGGCCGTTTTCGGCCATTTCGATCGCCGCATCGCGCGTCAGCGCGGTCTCGGAAATCTGCCCGAGCGACGCGAGGTCGATGACATGGTCCTCGCCGAGGCGCTCTGCCCAGCGCGGATCAAGCCCGCGCAAGGCGTCGCGAACCGAAGGCCGCACATCCATTTCGACCACGTGCCGCTGGCCATAGGTGAACCCGACGGTTTCAACGGCTTCGAAACGTTGCAGCGCCCAGGCGAGACAGACCGTGGAGTCCTGGCCGCCGGAAAACAGAACGAGCGCGGTGTCGTCCCCTAGTCCCATTTTGGCGACCAGGCCCAGTCGACAAGCCGGCCGTCGCGCGCAAGGCCGGCGATCTCCTTCATCTCGGCATCGGACAGGCTGAAATCGAAGATCGCGATATTCTCGGCGAGCCGCTCCACTTTGCTGGTGCGCGGGATGGCGCCAACGCCCTGCTGCATCAGCCAGCGCAACGACACCTGTGCGCCGGTCTTGCCGTAGGTCTTGCCGATGCGGGTCAGAACGGAATCGCTCCTGGTGCTGCCCTTGGCGATCGGCGAATAGGCCACCGCCGCCATGCCGTGCGCGCGGCACGCCGCTAGCACTTTCGACTGGTCAAGATAGGGGTGATATTCGAACTGATTGCAGACGAGGCGCTCGCCCGACAGCCGGCTCGCTTCCTCGATCAGGGCGACGGTATAGTTCGATACGCCGATGTGACGCACGAAGCCGTCGCGCTTCATACCGACCAGCGCGTCGATGGTCTCCGCGAGCGGTATGCCCTTGTTCGGCCAATGCAGCAGAAGCAGGTCGATCTCACCCAATCGCAGAGCGCCTACCGACTCCTTGACCGAGCGCTCGAGCAGACGGGGCGCAAGATTGTCCGGCGCCACCTTGGTGGTGACAAAGACCTCCTCGCGCTTGATGCCGGACGCACGGATGCCCTCGCCTACCTCGCGCTCGTTGCCGTACATCTGCGCCGTGTCGAAATGCCGATAGCCGAGACGCACGGCCTGCTCGACGATCCGTGCGCAGTCGCGCCCGCGAAGCTCCCACGTACCGAGGCCGAGCGCAGGAAAATGTGCATCCCTGGCATCGAGATAAAGCATTCAGTTATCCCATTTCGGCGATTGCGGCGGCGTGATGATGCGGCCGTTGGGTTCGGCGAGATTGCGGATCTCTGTCATCTCTGAATCCGCCAGCATGAAGTCGAAGATATCGACATTGGCTTTCAGCTTCTCGGGAGTTGCGGTGCGCGGGATCGGGATCACGCCCTCCTGCACGAGAAACCGCAGCGCGATCTGCGCCTCGCTCTTGCCGTGAGTCTTGGCAATGCGTTCCAGCACGGCGTTGCCGGGAATGCGACCGCGGCCGAGCGGACAATATCCGGTCACGGACATGCCGCGTCCCTTACAAAAGGCAAGGATGGTGCGGTGATCGATGAACGGATGTGTCTCGATCTGATTGTTGACGATGGGCTCGTCGGCAAGCTTCTCGGCTTCTTCAAGCAGCGCGATCGTAAAATTCGCAACGCCGATGTGACGCGTCTGACCGTTGCGCTTCGCCTTGCACAATGCGGGAATGTAGACCGGCGGAGGAATATCGGGATTGGGCCAATGGACCAGAAGCAGGTCCACATAAGACAGGCCGAGGCGCTTCAGACTTCCTTCGACCGACGCTTCGAAGTTACCCGGCGCGAGATCGACGTGACGGACCTTGGTCGTGAGGAAGATCTCGTCGCGCGGAACGCCCGACTTGCGGATTCCCTCCCCGACTTCCGCCTCGTTGTCGTAGAAGACGGCCGTGTCGATATGCCGGTAGCCCATCTTGAGGGCCGCGCTGACCGCCTGGACGCACACATCGCCCTTCAGCGTCATTGTTCCGAGCCCGATGGCCGGAATTCGCGCACCCTTGACGTCGACTACTGGTACCATTCCACGCGCCCCCATGTTCGTTGGCGCGGAGAATGCCGCGCCAAACGGCCCATGCCAAGCGCGGCGCGCGCTGCCTGGGATAACCCATGCAACCGGCCGTACGGTCGTCAGTCGGAGGCCGACAGCACGCTCGATTGTCGCGCGGCCTTATCGAGCGAATCGTTTGCGGACGTCATCGTCCGCGGCGACGGTGCCGACGAAGCATTGCGGCAAACCGACGCCAATTGCCGGCCGGAGGCCGGGCCGCCGCTTACCGCCGCTAGCGCAAAGAGACCGGACGCAACCGATGGATCGGGATGATCCCGGGGCTAATGCTTCTTGCCGAGAACGTGGAACGCAACCTCGGGCGCGCCTTCGATCACGCGCAACAATGCGCGTGCAGGCCCGCGAGGCGAACGCTTGCCCTGCTCCCAATTGCGTACCGTCTCGACCGGCACGCCGATGCGAGCGGCGAACTCGGACTGGGTCATGCGCGCTGCGGCGCGAATGGCCCGCGCGTAAGCGGCATCACCACCCGCAGGACCGGGGGCGGCTGTCGCAGCAAATTGCGGGAAATGGCTGGTCTCGGACACGGTCCGTTCGCTGCCATCGGGAAGGATTTCGACGATGCGGCCATCGGCCTTGAGGCGGAGTCTGAGATCGGGCTTTGCAGTCATAGGCGCAATCATGTGCGCAATCGTTCAATGAACCATTAACGCTGTTGCGCGCGTGCGCGCGTCGTCACTGGCCTACCTCGTCTTCTCGAATATCTCGCGCCCTATCAGCATCCGGCGGATCTCGCTGGTGCCGGCGCCAATCTCGTAGAGCTTGGCATCGCGCAACAGTCGGCCTGCAGGAAATTCGTTGATGTAGCCGTTGCCGCCGAGGGCCTGGATCGCCTCCAGCGCCATCTGGGTAGCGCGCTCCGAAGCGAACAGGATCGCGCCAGCCGCATCCTCACGCGTGGTGCGTCCCTCGTCGCACGCTTTCGCGACCGCATAAACGTAGGCCTTCGCAGCGTTCATTCCGACATACATGTCCGCGATCTTGGCCTGCATGAGCTGGAAGCGGCCGATCGATTGGCCGAATTGCTTGCGGTCATGGATGTAGGGAATGACGAGGTCGATCGCGGCCTGCATGAGACCAAGTGGACCTGCGGCCAGCACCACGCGCTCGTAATCGAGGCCCGACATCAGGATGTTGACGCCGTTGCCAACCGCGCCGAGCACATTCTCCTCAGGCACTTCGCAATCCTGGAAGACAAGCTCTCCGGTGTCGGAGCCACGCATTCCGAGCTTGTCGAGCTTCTGTGCCGTGGAGAAGCCCTTGAATTTCTTTTCGACCAGGAACGCCGTGATACCGCGCGCACCCGCCGTGGCATCGGTCTTGGCATAGACCACGATCGTATCGGCGAGCGGCCCGTTGGTGATCCACATCTTCGAGCCGTTGAGGATGTATTTGGTCCCTTTCTTGTCGGCGCGCGTTCGCATCGAGACCACGTCGGAGCCCGAGCCGGGTTCCGACATCGCAAGCGCGCCGACATGCGCGCCCGAGATGAGCTTCGGCAGATAGCGCTTCTTATGATCGGCCGATCCGTTCCTGCGAATCTGGTTCACGCACAGATTGGAATGCGCACCGTAGGAGAGACCGACCGAGCCGGACGCACGCGAAATCTCCTCCATCGCCACGCAATGCTCGAGATAGCCAAGTCCCGACCCGCCCCACTTCTCCTCGACCGTGATGCCGAGGAGGCCGAGCTCGCCGAGCTTCGGCCAGAGATCCCGGGGAAACTCGTTCTTGCGGTCTATCTCATCCGCCCGCGGGGCGATCTTCTGCTGCGCGAAGCGGCGCACGCTGTCACGCAGCATGTCGACATCCTCGCCCAGGCCGAAATCGAATCCGGTCCAGCTATTCGGGATCATCGGGCGCTCCTCCGGCGCGTTGTATCCGTTGTCTACCCGCGCGCTTCTGCCGGCGCGTCGGGCGTATTCTCCATGCAGATCATGGTCGCGAGCATGCGCGCGATCAACTTCGATTGCGTACCAGTCTCCGCGTCCACATCGACTTCCACGATGGTCAGCGTCCGGCCCGAGCGGAGTACCCTGCCCTTCGCGACGAACCGGTCCCCCACGGCGGGCGACATCAGGTTGATCTTCAGTTCCACGGTCAGCGGCGCTGACCCTTCGGGCATCAGCGAGAAGGCGGAGAAGCCGGCGGCGGTGTCGGCGAGCGCCGTGGTGACGCCGCCATGCAGAAACCCGCGCTGCTGGCAAAGATCCGGCCGGGCCTTCAGGGCGACAGCACATGCGCCCGGCGACAGCGAGGTGATTTCCCCTCCGATAAGCGACATGAAGGATTGCCGCGCGAAGCTTTCGCGCACACGCGCTTCCCAATGCGGATTGCGGGGCTTGAATGCGGTCATCCGGCACACCTCGCTCGCGGGCATCGTCGCTTGACCCATACGGCAGCGTATGTTTCAATACGGCACCGTATGGTTCGAGGGTGCGGGAGTCAAGCCCGGATGGCGCGCAGGAAGAATGCTCTGGCCGAGGCCGCGTCTTCGCGTACCGGCCCGCTCGATGCCGCGGCGTGGGTCAGCGCGGCGCTGGACGTGCTCGCAACGGACGGCATCGACGCGGTACGGGTCGAACCGCTGGCCAAGACGCTTCATGTCACCAAGGGAAGCTTCTATTGGCACTTCGCGGACCGCCGCGCGCTGATCGACGCCATGTTGCAGCAATGGGCGAATGGACGCATCGCCGCGATCCGCGATCAGGCTCCGCGCGACGGCGACCCTGCCCGCGCCTTGCGGGCGCTCGCCGACCTCTACACGCGCCGCAGCAATACGCGCGGCCTTGCGATCGAGCTTGCGATACGTGCGCTCGCCCGCAACGACGATGCCGCGGCGCGCGCCGTGCAGTCCGTGGATGCGGAACGGTTACAGCGCGTAGCGACGCTGTTCGAACAGCTTGGCTGGCAACCGCGGGAAGCCGGCGCACGCGCGGTGATGGTCTACGCGTATTTGTTCGGGCAGAGCCTGCTCGACCCGAAATCGGTCAGGTCCGCCGACACCACACTCGCGCTCGACGCGCTGCTCGCGCCGCCGCGGTAGGCGCTAACGCAGACCGAACCAGAGCGTCGCGATCCCGAGGAATGAAAAGAAGCCGACCACGTCGGTGATTGTCGTGACGAACGGCCCCGATGACACCGCGGGATCGACACCGAGCTTCGTCAGTACCAGCGGGATCACGATGCCGCCGAGCGCCGCGGCTGCGAGCACCGTCATCATCGCGAGCCCCATCACGAGAAACAGATCGGTCACCCCGAACCAGGCCGCCGCCACCGCACCCATGATGATGGCGAAGCCAAGCCCGTTCATGACCCCGACCATCAGTTCGCGCCGCACCACCCGCCACGCGTTCGAATCCGACAATTCGCGTGTCGCGAGCGCACGCACGGCCACCGTCATGGTCTGGGTGCCGGCATTGCCCCCCATCGAGGCCACGATCGGCATCAGCACCGCAAGCGCGACCATCTTCTCGATCGACGAGGAAAACTGACCGATCACCCAGGCGGCCAGCAAGGCGCATCCGAGATTGGCAACGAGCCATGGAAAGCGCGCCTTGACGATGTCCCACACGGAATCGGACAGCTCTTCGTGAGCGCTGACGCCGCCCAGCGCCTTGATGTCCTCTTCCGCTTCCTGCTCGATCACGTCGACGATGTCGTCGAAGGTCAGCACACCGACGAGGCGATCGTCCTCGTCGACCACCGGTGCCGCAACGAGGTTGTAGCGTTCGAACTGACGCGCGACCTCTTCCTGGTCTTCGGTCGCGCGCACCCGCCGCCTGTCCTCATCCATCAGCTCAATCACCGGGACCGGACGCTTGGTGCGCAGCAGCCGATCGAGCGCGACCGCACCGAGGAATTTGCCCACGGGATCTGTGACGTAAAGCTCATAGAAACGGTCCGGAAGATCGGCCGTTTCGCGCATGTAGTCGATCGCCTGCCCGACATTCCAGTCCGGAGGAACCGCGATGAACTCGGTCTGCATCCGCCGTCCGGCGGACTCCTCCGGATAGAGCAGGCTGCGCTCGAGCGCGACGCGTTCGGTCGGAGGAAGCTGCTGCAGGATCTCGACCTGCTCCTGGCGATCGAGATCTTCCAGGATGTAGACCGCATCGTCGGAGTCGAGTTCCCGGACGCCTTCGGCCACCGTTTCCGGAGGCAGCTCTTCGAGAATCTCCTCGCGGACGGTGTCGTCGACTTCCGTCAGCGCCGAGAAGTCGAAGTCCCTGCCCATCAGCTCGATGAGCTGCGGCCGCAATTCCTGATCCAGCGCCTCGATCAGATCGCCGGTATCGGCCTCGTGCAGCTCGCCGACGAGATTGCGCAGGACCGCGGTGTCATGGTGGCGCACCGCATCCGACACGCGATCGAGAAAATCGGCGCGAATTGCCCCGGTCTCGTCGCGCAGCGCTTCTTCCAGCGGCGGACTTTCGCTCCTCTGGTCATGATCGAGCATCAGCGCGCCGGTGCGGGTTGGGGTTTTGCGAGTCAACGCGGCTTGTACGCGTTCGCGTTTGCGCATGCAAACAATGGACACCGTCGCGACGCGGAAGCATTTTCGACGCGGAACGATGATGCTAATTGAGGTTGTCCGGCAATATCGAGATCGCGCCACCCATGCACGACACCCTGTCCGCGTTTCTGCTGGTCTATGCCGGATTATTCCCGGTCGTGAACCCGCTGGGGTCGGCGCCTATCTTCCTCGCGATGACCGATAGCTGCTCGGATCAGGAGCGCAACAGGCTGGCGGCCACCGTCTCCATCAACAGCTTCTGGCTGCTTCTCGGTTCGATGCTGGGCGGCTCGCTTATTCTGGAAGTGTTCGGCATCACTGTTCCCGTGGTGCGTGTCGCCGGCGGTCTCCTGCTCGCAACGATGGGCTGGAAGGTGCTGAACGACGGCCATACGGGCGATGATCCAAAGTCCACGAGCGCGGACGTGACGCCAGGGCAGAGCTTCTATCCCCTCACCCTTCCCCTGACGGTCGGACCGGGCGTGATCGCGGTCGCAATCACGCTTGGCAGCCATCGACCGCATGGACCGGATTTCCTGATGCAGGTCGGCGCTGGAGTGGCCGGTCTCGTCGCGATGGCACTCACCGTCTACGTCTGTTACCGCTCTGCGGAAAACCTCGCGCGGGCACTCGGCCAAACCGGCATCGGCATCCTGATCCGGCTGTCGGCATTCATCCTTATCTGCATCGGCATCCAGATCTGCTGGAGCGGCGTCAAGGCGCTGATCCAGAGCCTTTGACCGATACACGAAACGGCGTGGACCGCTGGCCGCCCTCAGCGGGAGGCGCAGTCATCGAAATTGCTTACCGTGTGCTGAGGACCGAGCGACCAAACCGGAATCAGCCAGCCTTCCGCGGAATTGGGCGCCACGGGCCTCGCTCCTGACTTCGGACGATGAACACAGGCGCTACCGGGGGTGAGGCCCGCGTTGCGCTTCATCGGCAAGGCACGATGGCGACGGATCAGGTTGTGATCGAGTTGCGTATGGCGGCCACCGACCTCGGGCGCGAAATGAAGTCCGGCGCCTGGCTGGGGCGGGATGGAAATCCGCCCACTCAAGTCTTTGAAACTAATGGCTTTTGAATGGTGCGGCCGAGAGGACTCGAACCTCCACGGTGTTACCCGCTGCCACCTCAAGGCAGTGCGTCTACCAATTCCGCCACGGCCGCGTTTTGGGTAATGCGCCGGATGGACCGGCGTGAGGTCGGGGAGCATGTAACAAATGCGATCCGCAGCCACAAGAGCCGCCGAACGCTTTCCAATGGACTGATCCAGCTCCGGATTTTCAGCGCATATCGGGGGATTTCGGCAGGAGCCGCTTCACTTCGACCGCGATCCGGTTGCCGTTGACCACCACGGTTCCCTCGG
Source organism: Pseudorhodoplanes sp. (assembly GCF_035565795.1). Lineage (GTDB taxonomy): Bacteria > Pseudomonadota > Alphaproteobacteria > Rhizobiales > Xanthobacteraceae > Pseudorhodoplanes. The sequence goes on along the minus strand of NZ_DATMRV010000176.1, from coordinate 5,155 downwards.
CGACCGGCATGTTGTTGGCGAGAATCTTCACGTCGTCGTCCTCCCCGGCGTCCAGCTCGATAATGGCCCCGCGGCCCAGCCGCAGGACCTGATGCACGGGCATCAGACAGGTGCCGAGAACCACCGATATATCGAGTGAGACCTTGTCGAGTGTGGCCACGTCGTTATGTCCTTCCAACGCTTCTTGTCGGCATGACCCGGACCGAAGCACGATCCATCGGGACTCACTGCCGGAATCCGACTATCGGCATGGTCACCCTGCTATGGTGAATCAGTGGTTAACGCGCGCGACACGCTCCCCCTCGGCCTGATGGCACGCCCCGGCAGTGCGCCCGTTGCATGGCGGGTCGAGCCGCGTCTGACACCTTATGAAACCGCCCTGTCCCGCATGGAGGCGCGCGTCGCCGATATCGCCGCCGGCCGCGCGGCCGAACTCGCATGGCTTGTGGAGCACCCGCCGCTCTACACGGCCGGCACCAGCGCAGCCGAAGGCGAACTGCTGGACGCGCGTTTCCCTGTCCACCGGACCGGCCGCGGCGGTCAGATGACCTATCACGGCCCCGGCCAGCGGGTTGTCTACCTGATGCTGGACCTGAAGCGCCGTCGGCAGGACGTCCGCGCCTATGTGGCGACGCTGGAGGAATGGATAATCCGCGCGCTGGGGCACTTCAATGTTGTGGGCGAGCGCCGCGACGATCGCGTCGGCGTGTGGGTCAAGCGGCCGGACAAGGGCGATGGATACGAAGACAAGATCGCGGCCATCGGCATCCGCCTGAAAAGCTGGGTGTCGCTGCATGGCATTGCGATCAATGTCGAGCCCGACCTGTCGCATTTCGGCGGGATCGTTCCCTGCGGCGTGCGCGAGCAACGTTACGGCGTGACGAGCCTCGTCGATCTCGGTCTGCCGGTCACGATGGACGATCTCGATGCGGCGCTGAGGGCGGAGTTCGACGGATTGTTCGGGCCGCTAGACCGTAGCGATCACGCTGAAGACTTCGCTCGCACGGCGCAAATCGAGGTCTGACGACGGCGCGTCGTGTTCCTCGATCGTGTCCACGGCAGCGCTCGGTGGTCCGCCCCTGCATGCCGCGATCATGTCCAGCACGTTGTCACGTGACCCGGCGAACAGGGCCTCGACGCTCCCGTCGCTGCGATTGCGGACCCAACCCTCGATGCCACGGCGTTTCGCAACGTGACGTGTCCAGTCCCGGTAACCGACGCCCTGCACGCGGCCGCGAATGATCACACGGCGGATGACCCGTTCGCCCATCACGTCGCTCCCGGCGCAAAACGCGCGAGCCCCGCAATATAGTTCTCGGGCAGGCCGCCGTCGCGTGCTGCTGAAACGACAGCCTCGATATAGTCCGGTCGCGGCTGGCCCACCCGCGTTTCGGAACCGAGATAGACCAGAGCCTCCACGGTCTGGGCCCCATCCCGGCCGACCGGGAGCATCGCCTTGCGATAGAGGCCGCCGGCTACGTCCTCGTACTCGTCGAGCGCAAACAGGTCGCGGGGACCGATCGTCCAGAGGATGCCGTAAACCTCGTGCGCGGCGTCCGGAACCACCGACGCGTAACCGTTCGCCATGATTACGAAGCGATAGCCGCTCAGAATCCCCCGCCCCACTTCCGCGGCTGTCGGACAGCGCTCGCGCATCGGACCGCGGCACATGTTGGAGCCATAGGCGAAATACAGCATCACCCGTCCGCCTCGGTCGCGTGCAGTTCGGACGGTTGCATCGCGGCCCAGGCCGAATACCAGAACATCAGCAGCAGCGGCGCGACCGTGAATGTCGACAGTGCGGCAATGGTCATGTCCTGAGCCACAGCCGTCGGGCCGGTCGCGAGGTTGAACAGAAACACGAACGGATAGACCAGCGTACCGATCGACGCCGGCACCCAGGGCGCGGCGGTGCCCGCACTCATATCGCTCACCTGCAGAACCAGCATCACGGCAAGCAGCAGGATGGCGATCAGCGCAATCAGCGCCACCGCAGTCACGCCGAGAACGCTGCGCTCGGCATTGCGCAGCCGCTTGGCAGTGAGCGCGAACCAGAGCCAGAGCAGCGCGAGTTGCGTGACAACGAAGGGCCAGATGCCGAACGACGCCGTCACCGCGGGCGCACTCAGCATGTTGGACAGCACCGCGCCGATCAGCAGGCCCACGAGTGCGCGCGTATAGGGCGCCTGCTCGACGTCACCGGACGGATTGAGCGATTCGAAGATGGCCATGCGGATATGGTCGCATGACAGGGTGCGAGCGCCAATGCGCTCGGTGCAACGATGTTATTTGGGGATGACCTTGTCGACCGGACGCGTCTCGTTGCGGTCGATCATCTCCTCGAAATCCTCAGGCCCGAGATCCTCGATATCCTCGTCGTGGATCGGATGTTCCGGATTATCTCCATCCGGAGACGGGCTGATGCCGGCATGCGCCACATCCTCGGCGACTTCGGGCAGCGAGTCAGGCCGATCCGGGCCTGGATCGCGCCGGCGCACATCGTCCGGCATCTCCTCCTGCATCCGCGATTTCTTGGTGTCGGCCATAACAGGCTCCGCAGCTTGTCTTACGCGGACAACGGCATATGGGGCCCGGAAGTTCCTGACGGTACGCTCAGGCGAACTCCATGATAACGGCGTCGACCGCAAGGCTGTCACCCTTCTTGGCGTGAATTTTCTTGACCGTCCCGTCGCGTTCGGCGCGCAGCACGTTCTCCATCTTCATCGCCTCGACCACCGCCAGCGTTTCGCCGACCTTGATCTCCTGCCCTTCCACGACCGCGATCGACACGACGAGGCCCGGCATCGGACACAGCAGCGACTTGCCGGTATCGGCCGCTTTCTTCACCGGCATCAGCCGCGCATAGGCGGCCTCGCTTTCGGTATAGACAAAGGCTCGCGCCTGCGCGCCACGGAACGCAAGGTCAAAACCGTTCGGCACCGGACTGACCTGCACGGTCACCGGCTTGCCATCGACCGTCCCGGACCAGACCGGATCGCCCGGCTGCCAGTCCGATTGCAGCTTGTGGACATGCCCGCCGTCGCGGAACGTGACCTCGATCGTGCCGTTCGCGCGCGTGACCTCGAGCCTGTATTCGATCTCGTTCAGCCACACCGCCCGCTGGCGCTCCCGGGTGACGAGGCGATGATGCATCTGACCGGATATCTGGCGTTTGCGCTCACCAAGAACGTGGTCGATCGCGGTCGCGACGGCGGCCAGGATATGCGCGGTCTCGCCCTCCGGCGGCACGCCATGGAAACCGTCAGGAAACTCCTCGGCGATGAAGCCGGTTGAAAGGGTTCCGGCGCGCCAGCGCGGGTGCGCCATCAATGCCGACAGGAACGGGATGTTGTGGCGAATGCCACCGACATAAAAGGCATCGAGCGCGTCGGCCTGCGCATCGATCGCGCTTGCGCGATCCGGCCCGTGCGTCACGAGCTTTGCGATCATCGGGTCGTAATAGAGCGAAATCTCGCCGCCTTCGTAGACACCGGTGTCGTTACGCACCGTGATGCCGTCCTTCTGCATCTCTTCGGGCGGGCGATAGCGTACGAGCCGGCCGGTTGACGGCAGGAAGCCGCGATACGGGTCCTCCGCATAGACGCGGCTTTCGACTGCCCAGCCGACGAGCTTCACGTCGCTCTGCTTGATCGCGAGCTTCTCTCCGGCGGCAACGCGGATCATCTGCTCGACCAGATCGATGCCGGTGACGAGCTCGGTGACCGGATGCTCGACCTGAAGCCGCGTATTCATTTCGAGGAAGTAGAAGGAGCGATCCTGCCCCGCGACGAACTCGACGGTCCCGGCGCTGTCGTATCCGACGGCTTTCGCCAGCGCGACCGCCTGCTCTCCCATCTTCTTGCGCGTCGCCTCGTCGAGCAGCGGCGATGGCGCCTCCTCGATCACCTTTTGGTTGCGGCGCTGGATCGAGCATTCGCGCTCGCCGAGATAGATGACGTTGCCGTGCTTGTCGCCGAGTACCTGGATTTCGATGTGCCGCGGATCGACGATGAACTTTTCGACGAACACGCGGTCGTCGCCGAACGACGATTTCGCTTCCGAACGCGCCCGGGCAAAGCCTTCGGCAACCTCGGCGCGTGAATAGGCGATACGCATGCCCTTGCCGCCGCCGCCGGCCGAGGCCTTGATCATCACCGGATAGCCGATCTCGTCGGCGATCTTTGCGGCCTCTTCCGGGTCTGCGATCTCGCCGAGATAGCCCGGCACGGTCGAGACCCTGGCCGCGGCAGCCGCCTTCTTGGACTCGATCTTGTCGCCCATGGCGGCGATCGCCCTGGGGTTCGGGCCGATGAAGACGATCCCATTCGCTTCCAGCGCTTTCGGGAACGCCTCGCGCTCGGACAGGAAACCGTAGCCGGGATGGACCGCTTCGGCCCCGGTAGCCTTGCAGGCGGCCACGATCTTATCGATCAGCAGATAACTTTCGGCCGCCGGCGGAGGCCCGATGTGAACGGCCTCATCCGCCATCTCAACATGGAGGGCGTCGCGATCGGCGTCCGAATAGACCGCGACCGTGGAAATCCCCATCCGCCGGGCGGTCTTGATGATCCGGCAGGCGATCTCGCCGCGATTGGCAATCAGAATACGCTTGAACATTCGGCGAAAGCCCCTTCTCCTGACAGATTTCGGCGCTGCAGCAAAAATGTCAATTCGGATTCAGGCGGGGACCACAAGAGCCACCAGCCAATAGGCCAGCCCGCCGGCCGCGAAGCACAGGACGGCCATCACCGCGATTTCGATCGCGAAAGCGCCCCGCCCGACCGCCGCGCCGATGGCGATCTTGCTGAGGTTGTTGGAGACCACCGCCGCGAGGATGGCGACCGAAGCATCGCCGAGCGTCAGCGGTTGCGGCGTCAGCCGCGATACCGAGACGGTCACGGCATCGACATCGGCCAGTCCCAGCGCCAGTGCAGCGACGATCGCACCCGTAGCTCCGAGATTTTCTCCGAGGGCGCGCCCGACCAGCACGATAACGGCGAGCAGAACCGCGAACCCCAGCACCGACCAGAACCCGAACGGGTTCTTGAACTCCACGCTCTGGTCCTGATCCTCGCCGCCGCCGCGCCAATAGGCCGAGACGAACGCGAAGACGAGCGCGACCAGAATGGCCGCGGCGAGCGCGGGCGCGATCAGC
>NZ_DATMRV010000175.1:0-24114 GCF_035565795.1 Pseudorhodoplanes sp. | reverse complement strand
CGCGATAGGTTTTCATCGCGTTCTCGTCGCCCACGAACGCGCATCGGCATTGCGGGTCGGCATAGACGTAGTAGCGCTGGCCGCTCTTCCGGTGCGGCACGAATTTGCGGGGCGGGATGGAGTTGAGGCGCGCCATCTTCTCCGGCGTGTTGGCTTCGCGCATCTTGAAGCCGGCATCCTCCAGTTTCATGTCGGTCGCGAGGTTCGGCTGCGCCGCGGCCTGCGTCACGGCAAGAGTCGCCGCCGCAATCGCGAAACAGATCGACCGCAGCCACATCCTCGTCGCTTCCGTCACTGTCTGACACCCTCTCCAACAATCACGAACGCACCCCCATAGCCCGCATAAGCCTGTTCCGGCCTGGCGCTGTCGCTGAGATAGCTCACCATCGCGCGGCGCATCGCCTCCGCGCGCCCGAGTTTCGCATCGGCGTTGAGATTCGCGAAGGTGGTTGTCCGGCCTTTTCCGAATTGCTTAACCGTAGCCAAAAAGTCTGCATTTCCGGCTCCGGGTAAGGCCCGTCTTAACACCGATCTGCGATCGATACTCCCGGGGAAGCACTGTCGGCGATGTACCGGCGGTCACAATCGGGACGGCGGTTGGGATGCACGGCAAGTCCATTTCGTTGCGCGATGCGCGAAGCCCCGCCTCGGCCGGCGAGGCGGAGCACGATGTCGTTCGCGCCCTTGCCGAGCGGCTGCCCCGCCCGGCGCGCTTCCTCGTCGTGGGCGCGCTCGGGCTGCTCACAGACATCGGCACTTTCACGCTGATCCAGAATTTCGGGCTGCCCGCGCTCGTGGCGCGGCTGTTCTCGCTCGCGATTGCGACGTTCGTGACCTGGCGGCTGAACCGCGCCCTGACATTCGACCGGAGCGGACGGCAGCAGCATCAGGAAGCGATGCGTTACGCGGCCGTCACGGCCACGGCTCAAAGTACGAGTTATGCGATCTTCGCCGTGCTCACGCTGACGCTCCTCCCCGCGCATCCGCAGGCCGCCATCGTGGTCGGCGCCGCGTGTGGCGCTCTCATTTCCTACAACGGTCATCGCCTGTTCGCGTTCGCGCCGGTGACAGGCAACACTTCCCATTCCGGTAGCGTGCGTTCATGACAAGACATGTTGATGTGCTGGTGGTCGGCGCGGGGCCGGCCGGTCTGACGGCGGCCTATTGCCTGACCAAAGAGATGCCTTCGGTCCTCGTGATCGAGAAGGATCCGGTCTATGTCGGCGGCATCAGCCGCACGGTGCGCTACAAGGATTATCTGTTCGATATCGGCGGTCACCGTTTCTTCTCGAAGGCGAAGGAAGTGGTCGACCTGTGGCAGGAGATCCTGCCCGACGATTTCATCGAACGTCCGCGGCTGTCGCGCATCTATTATGGCGGCAAGTATTATTCCTATCCGCTCAGCGCATTCGAGGCGTTGTCCAATCTCGGGGTGATCCGAAGCGCGGCCTGTGTGCTCTCCTATGCCTATGCGCGCGTCAATCCGATCACCGATCCGAAGACGTTCCATCAATGGGTGCGCAACCAGTTCGGCGAGAAGCTGTTCTCGATCTTCTTCAAGACCTACACCGAGAAGGTGTGGGGCATGTCCTGCGACGAGATTTCCGCTGACTGGGCGGCGCAGCGCATCAAGGGCCTCGACCTCGGCGTCGCGATCAGGAACGCGCTTACCCGCGCGATCATGCCGAAGCGCAGGTCGGTGTCGGCAGACGGCACCGTGGTCAAGACGTTGATTGAGAGCTTCCAGTATCCGCGCAAGGGCCCCGGCATGATGTGGGAGGCCGCCGCGCGTAAGATCGAGGAGCAGGGCGGCACGCTGTTGATGGGCCGCGAGCTGAAAAGCCTGAGCTATGACGACAATCGCAAGCTCTGGACGGCGGAGGCGACGCTCGCGGACGGCTCGACCGAGCGCTATACCGCGCGCGATGTGATCAGCTCGGCGCCGGTGCGCGAACTGGTGGACATGATTTCGCCGCGGCCGATCTCGCTCCTGCATGCGCGCGCGCTGCGCTATCGCGATTTCCTCACCGTCGCGCTGATGGTGAAGAAGGACAATCTGTTCCCGGACAACTGGATTTATGTGCATGATCCGAAAGTGAAGGTCGGGCGGGTCCAGAATTTCAGCTCGTGGTCGCCCGAGATGGTGCCGGCCGGCATGAGCTGCCTCGGGCTTGAATATTTCTGCTTCGAGGGTGACGACCTGTGGGATTCGAGCAGCGCCGAACTGGTCGCGCTGGCGAAGAAGGAACTCGCGCAGATCGGCCTCGTCAACGAGTCGGACGTGGTGGACGCCCGCGTGGTGCGCCAGCCGAAGGCCTATCCGGTTTACGACGATGCGTACCGCCACAACATGGAGATGATCCGGCTCGATCTCGAGACGTCATACCCGAGGCTGCATCTGATTGGCCGCAACGGCATGCACAAATACAACAACCAGGACCACGCGATGATGACGGCGATACTGACCGCGCGGAATATCCTCGCCGGCGAGCGCCTCTACGATGTGTGGGATGTCAACGAAGACGCCGAGTACCACGAGGCCGGCGCCTCGGGCGCGCATCACGCGCTGAAGAGCGAACGCCTCGTGCCGCAGAAGGTGCGTGCGGCGTCGTAGCAGGACTGGTTCCTCTCAAGTTCCGCTCGTCTCCGCGGAGGCGGGGACCCAGACTTAAGAAAGACTGGATGCCCGCCTTCGCGGGCATGAGCGGAGATGGGTAATCTCACTTAGATTGCGGAGCTTGCTGCTCTTTCCCGCAAGGCGAGCGCCCGTCTCATAACCAGCGCCGCCACGATCATCGCCGCAACGAGTCCGACGGGCAGCTTCACCAGCGGGAAGATCAGCACCAGCAGAAGCGCGATGCCGAGGCCGATGGTTTCGCCCGGCCGCGCGCCGCTGGTCTGCATCTCGCGGAACAGGAATGCTATCGCCACGGCGAGCGTCACCAGATCGTACATGAACAGGTAGGGCGGCACGAGCAGGATGCCGACCGCGAGGCCCGCGGCTTTCAGATTAAACGGCGCGCGGCTTCGCCACAGCATGCACAGCAACACAGTCGTCGCGCCGGCGAGTATCCATTGCAGTGTGAAGGCCAGCGTCTCGCTGGCGCCGAGCGTGCGCACGAAACCGAACAGGCTTTGTAGCTTCGCCCAGTCGGCGAGCCCTTGCGAGAGCGCGGCTTGCGATGCGTGCCGCAGCGCATGGACGAAGCCCTCCCACGCATCGGAGCCGAAGGCGAGTGTCGCGGCCAGCGCGAGCAGCAGGGTCGTCGCCGCGGCGGCGAACAGCACGCGCCAGTGCCCGCTGACGATCAGCACCAGCGGGATCAGCACGCCGAAATGCGGCTTGAACGACAGGAGGCCAAGGAGGATCCCCGCAACGACCGGGCGGTTGTTCAGAAAGACCAGCATGCCGCCGATCAGCGCCGCTGTGACGAAGCCGTTCTGCCCGACCGTGGCATTGGCGACGATGCCCGGAAAGGCGAAGGCCATCATCAGGCCGAGCGGACTGCGCATGATGCCAGCCATGATGGCGGCATAGGCTGCGAACGTCGCGGCGATCCAGACGACATGGGCGGCGACCAGCGGCAGCAATGCGGCCAGAGCCGCGGCGAAGAAGAACGTCGGCGGATAGACCCAGGGGTACGAGCCGTCGAAGTCGTGTCCGAGCGCCGCGACCTGCGCCGCCTTGTGGACGGCGGGGTCGTAGGCCGCGGCGGGATTGCCTCCCAGGGCGTGCCGACCGCCGGTCCAGACATTCACGAAATCGGTGGCGATCGGCAGGCCGTCCGGCCCCACCAGCCAGGTCCCGTGCAAGAGCGCCGCCGCAAGGTAGACCGCATTCGCGACGCAGAGCGCGAACAGGGTCAATTCGACCGGTTTCGGGAGCGTCGGAGGCGGACAGGGCGCGGCGATTGTCCGGGGCGGCATGCGGTTCGCTCGCGACGGGCTCGGGTGAGCGCGAAACCTAGGCCGGCCGCAACTAAGGAGGGCTTAAGGCGGGCAGGGCACCGCAGGATGGACGGCCTCGGCCGGGAACGCCTTTGCCGCCGAAGCGTTGGGCGCGCGATGACACACCATGTTACGCCTCCCAAAACGAAACGACCGACCATGTTCGGGTTCCTGTGCGCGGGCTGCGGCCGGTGCCTCGAGGAATTGCAGGCTTGGCAGCTCGGCGCCGAACGCTTCTATTGCGGGATCTTCTGCTGCGAGGCCGACCAGTGCCTGGAGCAGCGGTCGGCGCGGCCGCGTTCGAAGCCCTCCGTCCGATAGGGCTCCAGAGCATTTGAAATGCCCGGCGGGTCCGTATATCAAGAGGCCGACTCAGGTCCGGGGCGCGCCCGCGCGCTGCCGCGATCTTGGGGAATAGTTCAATGGTAGAACAGCGGACTCTGACTCCGTTAATCTAGGTTCGAATCCTAGTTCCCCAGCCAAATTCAAAATCAAACCTATGTTTGGGTCGAAAGCCTCGCTTCAGCGCACGGGTGACTAGCGTCCGGGCAACATGGGCTCCGCGTCCCGAGACGGCTCGGCCTTTTTCTCGGTGCAGGCAGTCTCAAGGACGCTGTGCAAATCCGCCATGCCGAACTGAAACATGCGTGGCCCGATTTCTCCCGGAGGGATTGTGATCTGCGAACCGCCCAATTCGATGCTCGTCTGGGCGGTCGCGAACCAGGTGCCGTCGGCTTTCCTTGAAAACAACGCGCAATCGATTTTGGCGTCGGCGGGGTCGCTTTGAGCGGTTGCGGCCGTCGGTACCAGGACGAAGGCGCTCAACAACAGACAGCATCGCATCAGGAATCTGTTCCGGATGGGGGGCGTGTTCGACGTGGCAATGAAACGCCGAATGGAGGAGAACGGCGGGTTGCTGCCGGAGTTCCCTGCCCGTCCCACCCTTCGCTGACGCGGCCGCGTTACTCGGCGCAAGTGTAGCCGCCTCACGGTCTGCCCAAAATCCGCGCTTGCTGTCGGAGAGCGCCAATGCAACTACCATTGGCCTGTCGCGAGAGTTTCAACGCATTCGCGACTGCGTATTTCGCGGTGCCGGCGCGTCAAATTCGCATCCCTTGGCGACCATCATGAGGGGCCGTTGCGCATGATCGCGCGCCTGTCCGATGTCATCGGGTTGCATTTCTGTGTGGCTTTCGCCGCACTTTGTCTCCTGGCCGCCCCTGCCGTGTCGCAGCCGCTGGTCGTCGCGCTCGGCGACAGCAACACCGCGGGCTGGGGTGTCGGGCAGGGCAATGCCTTCCCCGCTCAGCTCAACGCCATGCTCCATCGCCGCGGCGTCAAGGTGCGGATCGCGAATGCCGGCGTCTCGGGCGATACGTTCGGCGGCATGCTCGGCCGGCTGGACGCCAGCGTGCCCGCCGGCACGCGCCTTGTCATCGTGCAGGGCGGCTACAACGATCTCATCCGCGGCACCCCGCGCGACGTCATCATCGCGCGGATGCAGGGAATCCTTGCGCAGTTGCGTGCACGGCGCGTTCCTGCCGTGCTGTGCGGTTTCTTCTTTCCGGAATGGGACGCGGTCGGCCGCAAACTCGCGGCGCAATACGGTGCGCGCTTCGTACCGGGCAGCACCTGTTATTCTCCGAGCCACACCGGTCCGGACCGGCTGCACATGTCAGCCGAAGGGCACACGGTGGTCGCGCAGCGTCTCGTGCCGGTGGTCGCGAGTACGCTCGGCGGCGGGGCGGCGACAGTGCGGATGGCCAGCATGCAGGCCGCAAGGCGCCCGGCGCCGAAACAGGCTTCGCGCCGGCGATAACAGCCCTCCGGATCGATCAGGCAGCGTGCCCGTCATCCGGGTCGAGCGGGGTATTCTTCTTTTCCTGCGGCGTCATGCGTGCCGGATCGGGTTCGCCCGGCACGCCACGCGGACCGAGCCGCTCGCGCTGCATCTCGTCCTCGGTCTTCAGATGATCGAGGTTCTCGGACAAGGGGCGAGGCGGCTTGGGCGGATGGGAGGCCATGGGATTCTCCTGGGCGCGCATCAACGCGCCGAACGCACCGCCCGTTCCATCACGCCTTGTCGAGCGCCAGCGCCAGATCCTCGATGATGTCGTCCGGATGCTCCAGGCCGACCGACAATCGCAGGAAGCCGTCGGTGATACCGAGATCGGCTCTGGCCTGCGGCGTAATGCGTTGATGGGTCGTGGTGGCAGGATGCGTGATCAGGCTCTTGGCATCGCCCAGATTGTTGGAGATGCGCACCACCTGCAGCGCGTCCTGCACCGCGAAGGCTGCGGTCTTGCCGCCCTTCACCTCGAAGGCGACGAGGTTCGAGCCGCCCTTCATCTGCCGCTTGATGATTTCGGCCTGCGGATGATCGGCGCGGCCCGGATAGATCAGCCGCGAGACCTTCGGATGGTTCGCAAGGAAATCCGCGACCTTGGCGGCGGAATCGGTCTGCTGCCGCACGCGCAGCGGCAGGGTCTCAAGTCCCTTGAGCATGACCCATGCATTGAAGGGAGACATCGACGGCCCGGTCTGTCGGTGCAGGTTGTGGATGTTGTCCGCGATGAACTTCGCCGATCCCAGCACGATGCCGCCGAGACAGCGGCCCTGGCCGTCGATGTGCTTGGTCGTCGAATAGACCACGCAGTCGGCGCCGAGCGAGAGCGGGCTTTGCCACATCGGCGTGGAGAACACGTTGTCGACAGTCACGGTCGCGCCGGCATCATGGGCGATTTTCGCGACGGCTTCGATGTCGATCACTTCCAGCGTCGGATTGGACGGCGTCTCCATGAAGAAGGTCTTGGTGTTCGGCCGGACCGCTTTCTTCCACTGATCGAGATCGGTGCCGTCGACCAGCGTCGAGGTCACACCGAAACGCGGCAGCAATTCCTCGACTACGTAAAGACACGAGCCAAACAGCGCGCGCGACGAGACGATGTGATCGCCGGCCTTCACCTGGCCCATCAGAGCAAGCGTCACCGCGGCCATGCCGGTTGCGGTCGCACGCCCATCCTCTGCGCCTTCGAAATCCGCCATTCGGGTCTCGAACATGCGCACGGTCGGATTGGCAAAGCGCGAATACTGAAAGCCCGGACTCTCGCCCTTGAAGCGTGCCTCGGCTTGCGCGGCGCTGTCGTAGACATAGCCTTGCGTGAGGAACAACGCCTCGGAGGTCTCTGCGAATTGCGAGCGCAGGACGCCGTGATGAACAAGACGCGTTTCGGGGCGGAAGTCGCGTTGCGACGGCTTTTTTTCTGACGGCATGGCATGCTCCAGGCACAAAAAATCCCGGCCGAAAATCCGGGCCGGGCACACGCGTCCCCGGCCTTTTAGCGAGTTGTTTTACGTGGCTGCAAGCCGGCCGGCTCAAATGACCACGGATCGAAGGTGGTCTTACGATGCAGGCAAGGGGGCGTCAAGACGCCGCCCGTGCTACGCAGCCTTTGTGCTTTTTGCCGCCTGGATCGCCGCCCACACACGGGCGGGCGAGGCGGGCATGTCAATGTGACGAATGCCATAGACCGACAACGCGTCGACGATGGCGTTCATCACGCAGACGAGTGCGCCGGCGCAGCCGGCTTCACCGCAACCCTTGGTTCCCAGCGGGTTCGTGGTTGCGGGCGCCGGATGGCTGGCGAAGCCGATATCCGGAAAGCTGTGTGCGCGCGGCATCGCGTAATCCTGGAACGAGCCGGTCAGCAGCTGTCCATCTTCGTCATAGGACACGTTTTCCATCAGCGCCTGACCGAGGCCCTGGATCACGCCGCCATGCACCTGTCCTTGCACCAGCAGCGGGTTGACGATGGTGCCGAAGTCGTTGACCGACGAATACCGCACGACCTCCACCACGCCTGTCTCCGGATCGATCTCGACCTCGGCGACGTGGCAGCCATTGGGGAAGCTCGATGGCACGCCATCCGAAACAAGACTCGCATCGAGAGTCGAGGGGGTACCGTCCGGCAGTTTCAATCCTGCGCGCCGTTTCTCTGCAAGTTCCATGATGCCGATGGCGCGGTCGGTCCCGGCGATCACGAAGCGGCCGTTGGTGAATTCGATGTCCGCGGGCGCGGCTTCCAGCACATGCGAGGCGATCGCCTTGCCGTTCTCGATGACCTTTGCCGATGCTTCGAGAATGGCCGCGCCGCTTGCGGTGATGGAACGCGAACCGCCGGTGCCTCCGCCTGCGAGCAGCTGATCGCTGTCACCCTGCACGAGGCGGATGCGCTCGAACGGAATGCCGAGCGCGCGCGACAGCACCTGTGCATAGGGCGCGGCATGGCCCTGACCGTAATCCAGCGTGCCGGTGATGATGGTGACGTCGCCGTTCTCCTCGAAACGGATGCCGCCCATCTCCTTGCCGGGAGGGGCGGTGACTTCGAGAAACGATCCGACACCGAGCCCGCGCAACTTGCCGCGCGCCTCGCTCTCCTTCTTGCGCGCCGCGAAGCCTGAAAGATCGGCGCCCGCGAGCGCTTCCTCGAACAGGGCCGGGAAGTCGCCGCTGTCGTATTTCATGCCGGATGGAGCCGCATACGGGATTTGCGACGGCGCGATGTGATTGCGGCGGCGCAATTCGAGACGGTCGATCCCCATCTCGGCGGCGGCGGCGTCGATCAGCCGCTCCATGTAATAATTGCCCTCGGGGCGTCCGGCGCCGCGATAGGCCGACACCTGCGTCGTATTGGTGAACATGCACTTGGCCGAGACTTCCAGAAGCGGCGTGCGATAGACGCTCGGCGTGTTCTTTACCGCGTTCAGCGTGCCGGGCAGGGGCGCAACCATCGCGAGGAATGCGCCCATATTTGCGTAGCCGCTCAGGCGCACCGCAAGGAAATGCCCGTCCTTGTCGAGCGCAAGTTCACCGATCATCTCGTGATCGCGCCCGTGCGAGTCAGACATGAACGCGCCGGAACGATCGTCGGTCCACTTCACCGGACGGCCGAGCTGCCGCGCAGCATGGAGGATGCAGATATATTCGGAATAGGCCTGCGCCTTCATGCCGAACGAGCCGCCGACATTTCCGGTCAGCACGCGCATCTTGTCCGGCTTGATGCCCATGATGTCGACAAGCTGGCCTTTCATGCCGAACACGCCCTGGCTCTGGGCATGCAGGGTGAAATGCTCGGTCGTGGGGTCGTATTCGGCGACCGCCGCGCGCGGCTCCATCGCGGCGACGACAAGGCGCGTGTTGCGCAGCGACAGCTTCGTCACATGCGCCGCCTGCGCAAAGGCAGCGGCGACTTTCTCGGCATCGCCGTAATGATAGTCGAGCGCGAGATTGCCCGGCGCGTCGTCAAAGAGTTGCGGTGCGTCGGGCTTTGCAGCGTCGCTCGCGAGTGTCACGGCCGGCAAGGGATCGATGTCAAGGACGACAGCCTCCGCCGCATCGCGCGCCTGCACTGCTGTTTCCGCCACCACGAACGCCACCGGATCGCCGACATAGCGCACCTTGCCGGATGCGAGCGCGAAGCGCTGCGGCTTGCGCATCTCCGTACCGTCGCGGTTCTTGAACGGTACGATGCATTTGAATGTGCCGTAGGCCGCGAGGTCCTGCGCGGTGTAGATGCCGAGCACGCCCGGCATGGTCGCGGCTTCGCTTGTATCGATGCCGTTGAGCACGCCATGCGCGTGAGGGGAGCGGACGATCGCAGCATAGGCCTGGCCGGGGAGTGCGATGTCGTCGGTGTAGTGCCCCTTGCCCTGTACGAGTGTCGGATCCTCGGTGCGAGGCACCGGCTGGCCGACCCCGAATTTCGCTACTGCCCAGTCGTCGCTCTTCGAAATGTCTTCGCGGATGTTCATGCGGGCTCGCGGTCTGGAAGGAGATACCGAAATAACGGTGGGACCCGCATGCGGCAAGGATGGGCAGAGGAATGCCAGTCTCCCGGTCGTTGCAGGTCGCCATCTGTCTAGCAGGTCGACGGCCGCCCAAGGACCCGTTTCCCAGGACCGGAAAACCGGGCTAGACTTTGCCCGATTATTGAACACGACGCCGCCGAACCCGGGGAGGGCGCGCGGCAGGACGAGTTAGATGAGTGACGAGGTTCGGGCGACCGGCCTCGATCCCGCGCGTGATCGCGCCCATTCCAGCGTTCTCCCGGAACCGGGGGACGAAAAGGGAGGGAGTTCGCGGTCCGGCTATCAGGGGGGTCGGGGCTCGTCCAAAAATCCCTCGGCCGAGGGCCGGGTGCGGGACGAACCTGCACCATATGACCACGTGCGCCGCGACGGGCGCGCGGAGTCGTCCGCATTGGGAACCGACCTTTGCGGGCCGACCTATGCCGCACTCGATCTCGGCACCAACAATTGCCGCCTGCTGGTGGCCCGCGCCACCCATGACGGGTTTCGCGTCATCGACGCATTTTCGCGAATCATCCGGCTGGGCGAAGGCATCACGTCATCCGGACGGCTCGGGGAGGCGGCGATCGGACGTGCGATCGAGGTGCTGCGGATCTGTCGCGACAAGATGCGAAACCGCGGCGTCACACGCGCGCGGCTGATCGCCACCGAGGCCTGCCGGCTCGCCGAAAATGGCGGTGACTTTCTCGAGCGTGTGCGCGCCGACGTCGGCATCGCCCTCGAAATCGTCGATCGGGAGACCGAGGCGATGCTGGCCGCGATCGGCTGCACGCCGCTCGTCGATCCGGACGCCGAAGGCGCGATCCTGTTCGATATCGGTGGCGGCTCGTCGGAGATCGCGAGCCTCGGCCGTCCGAAATCCTGCCGGCGCGGCCCGCCGGAGCCCGCGATGCGGGGCTGGACGTCGCTGCCGGTTGGCGTCGTGACACTCGCGGAGCGGCATGGCGGCATCACCGTGACGCGCGAGATCTTCGAGGCGATGGTCGCGGAGGCCTCAAGCCACATCGCCCCGTTCGCGCGCGATCATGCGGGGAATGCGCCGACCGCGCATCTTCTGGGTACGTCCGGGACGGTCACGACCATCGCGGGTGTCCATCTCGGGCTGAAGCGCTATGACCGGCGCAGGGTCGACGGCTGCTGGATGGCCGACGATGAAGTGACCGAGGTCATGGAACGCCTGCTCGCGATGTCCTATGACGAACGTGTCTGCAATGCCTGCATCGGCGCCGAACGTGCCGACCTCGTGCTCGCTGGCTGCGCGATCCTGGAAGCCATCCGCCGCGCATTCCCGAGCGAGCGGTTGCGTGTCGCCGATCGGGGACTGCGGGAAGGCATGCTGGTACAGATGATGCGCGCCGACGGACTCTGGCGCGAGGCGGGCATTTCGTGAAGGCTTCGAAGGGTAGCGGTGGACGCGAGCTGAAGACGCGCGTCAAGACCGGCAAGAATCGTTCGCTGTCATCCAAGCTCTGGCTCGAACGTCAGCTGAACGATCCTTATGTTGCGCGCGCCAAGCGCGAAGGTTTTCGTTCGCGCGCGGTCTACAAGCTTGCCGAGATCGACGACAAGGCGAAGTTTCTGAAACCCGGCGCTCGCGTCGTCGATCTTGGGGCTGCGCCCGGCGGCTGGAGTCAGCTCGCAGCGCAGCGTGTGCGTGCGATCGACGGCAAGGGACGCGTCGTCGCGATCGACATTCTGGATATGGATCCCGTGCCGGGCGTCGATTTCATGGTGCTCGACTTTCTCGATCCGGCGGCGCCCGACATCCTGAAGGAGCGGCTCGGTGGCGGCGCCGACGTTGTCCTGTCCGACATGGCCGCGAATGCGACGGGGCATCGCAAGACCGATCACCTGAAGATCGTGGCGCTGGTCGAGGCGGCAGCGGTGTTTGCGGCGGAAGTGCTGAAACCCGGCGGCGCATTCCTCGCCAAGGTGCTGCAAGGCGGCACCGAAGGCGATCTTCTCGCCATGCTGAAGCGCGACTTCGCTACGGTGAAGCATGTCAAGCCGGCCGCGAGCCGGCAGGATTCCGCCGAGCTTTATGTCCTTGCGACGGGCTTCAGGGGCGGCAACGCGTCCTGACGCGCAGCTATCGCTTTCTCGCCAGACATTGTTCGAGCGCGTAATTCGCGTCGCAGCGCTTGGCCGCAAGATCGGCCGACGCACCTGCCGCAGCTTCTCCGAGCTTGCACTCGGCAACCGACACATTGGTTTGCAGATAGCGCATCTGACAGGCGGCGCGCCGGTCTCGTGCGCGGATGCCCTTGCGGATCAGGGCCTGATAGCGCTTGCGATAATCCGGATTGTTCGTCCCGATCACGGCCAGCGCTTTCTCGTAATCGCCGGCCGGTGAAAACGGCGCGGCATAGGCACTGAGCGCGATCAGCGATTCGAATGCCTTCCGGCCTTGTTTCGGCGGCTGCGGCCGGTCGCGAAATGCCACCACCAGCGCTAGGCCTTCCTTGCTGAGCGCCTCGGCCTGCGCCTTTTGTTCTGCATTGCCGATCTCGACATTCCGCAGCCCGTCGATGAGCTTCGACGCCCGGTCGCAAACGGGACAGTCGGTCTGCGCGAAGGCCGCGGTTGCGGAAACGAGCAGGAAAACGATGGCTATCCTTCTCATGCGACCCCGGCCCCCGTGCAGGTTTAGCAATGGTCACAAGTCTATCGTGTTTTGAACGAAAATCGTTGCCGGCCTGCCTTTTTCGGGCGCGCAGTTGCCAAAAAGCCCCTTTTGCTGGCTTTCCTGATGCTGCATCGCCTCATAAGCCCCATTTATCGACACTTTTTGCATCTCGAATGTGCGCTTTCCCTTCGCAAGCCAGTGCGAATCTCTTATGCGGGGCTCTTGCGCACACCGCGCATCTAGGCGCACACCGCGCATCCAAGAGGGCATTTCCAATGGCGGCAAAACCAAAGGCAAAACCGGCTGCAGCAAAGGCGGCCAAAAAGACGGCGGCATCGAAGGCCGCTACGCCGAACAAAATCACCCTGAAGCACCTCGCGGCGACACTCGCCGAGGAGCATCAGATGACCAAGAAGCAGGGCGAGGCGATGCTGAACGACCTCGTTGCTCTGATCACCAAGCACCTGAAGAAGGGCGAGCGCATCCGGATCGCGGGTCTCGGCATCCTTCAGGTTCGCAAGCGCGCCGCTCGCATGGGCCGCAATCCCGCGACCGGCGAAGCGATCAAGATCAAGGCGAGCAAGAAGGTCGCCTTCCGTCCTGCGAAGGAACTGAAGGAAGCGGTCTAACCGTTTCGGCCGCGGATCTCCGCGTCAGCGGAAATCCGGAGCATTCAGCCTCCAGACTCTGACATTGCTCCCGGTCCCCGCCATTGGCGGGGACTGGCGGTTTCATGGAAGCGTTTTGTTTGGAAGCGTGTTTGTTGCGCGTGTCCTAGCCGAACTTCCGGTCGGACGTTTCGGCCGCTGCGATCGGCTCCGCCGATTCGGCAGGCTCGGGTTTCGCGGGGCTTCGTCCCGACATTTCTGCACCGGCATCGGCCGGCAATCTCCAGAAGACCAGCGCTGACGACGCCGAAATCGCGGCCACGATCAGGAATGCGGCGGCGAAGTCGCCGGCCACGAGATCCTGCGTCCCGGCGGCGCCGCGCCATCGCAGCGACAGGTCGACCATCAGCGCACCGACCGCGACGCCGGCCGAGATCGACAATTGCTGACCGACCGCGGTGAGGGCGGTGGCCCTGCTCATGCGGCGCTGCTCGATTTCGGCAAAGGCGATGGTGTTGGCGGCGGTGAATTCCAGCGCACGGAAGAAGCCGCCGATCAAAAGGATCGCGATCAGCACCGACACCGGCATACCGGGCCGGAAGATCGCGACCGCCGCGATGAAGATTGCGCTGATGATGCCGTTGGCGATCAATACGCGCTTGAAGCCGAAGCGGTTGATGGTGCGGCCGGCGACGGTCTTCATGCCGATGGCGCCGAGCGCGCTGGCGAATGTCACAAGCCCGGACTGGAACGGCGTCATGTTGAAGCCGGTCTGCAGCATCAGCGGCAGCAGGAATGGCAGCGCGCCGATGCCAAGCCGGAACAGGAAGCCGCCGACGAGACTCGCCTTGAAGGTCGGGTAGCGCATCAGCGAAAAATCGAGGATCGGCGCGGTCACGCGTTTTGCGTGGATCAGATAGGCCGTCATCGCGACCGCTCCGCCGACCACCATCGCGACCACGATCGGCCAGGGGATCATGTCGAGCCCGGCGACCGAGAGGCCGAAGGCCAGACCGGCAACGCCTGTGCCCGCAAGCAGCATGCCCGTGGCGTCGAACGGCTCCTGATATTCGGACGGCACCGGATCGATATAGGTCAGCACCAGGATGATCCCGACGATCCCGATCGGGATGTTGATCAGGAAGATCCAGTGCCACGATGCGTATGTGGTGATGAAGCCGCCGACTGGCGGTCCGATGACGGGTCCGATCAGCGCAGGGATCGTCACCCACGCCATCGCGTTGACGAGTTCGCGCTTGTCGATGGATCGCACCAGCACCAGCCGCCCGACCGGTGTCATCATCGCGCCGCCCATGCCCTGCACGATGCGCGCGGCGACGAAGCCTTCGAGCGAGTTCGCCAGCGCGCAGCCGACCGATCCGACCATGAAGACGAAGATGGCCGTTGCGAACACGCGCCGCGCGCCGAAGCGGTCGGCGGTCCAGCCGCTCACCGGAATGAATACGGCGAGCGAGAGCAGGTACGACGTGACGGCAAGCTTCAGCGCCAGCGGGTTCGCGCCGATATCGGCGGCAATCGCAGGCAGCGAGGTGGCGATGACCGTCGAGTCGAGATTCTCCATGAACAGCGCGCACGCGACGATGAGCGGTACGAGACGCGGATGATGCTGCATGGAGGGCCCGGCGGGAGAGATCTGCGGGCGTTGTAGCATTTCGATCTCTCGGCCGCGCTGACGTCTTGTGCTGGGGGCTGCCATTCCTACATGGAATGCCTGCGAATGGCCGCGCTGTCTTTCGGCCGGGAGGGTACACTGGAATGATCTACGTTCTGGCGTTCTTTCTGCCGCCACTGGCGCTGCTGCTGAACGGGCAGATTTTCGCGGCCATCTTCAACGCCGTCATGTTCGTGGCGTTCCTTGTGATCGGCCTCCTGACGCTGTCGCCGTTCCTGTGGCTGATCGCGCCCGCGCACGCCATGATAGCGATCTACATGCGGCGCGAGGACCGCAAGCACCGCGAACTGGTCGAGGCCATCGAGCGGCACGGTCCGCCGGCCAACTGGCGGCCGTAGTTTCCGTCAAACTTTACCGCAAGGTCATTCGGGGCATGCGCGTGAGCGCGTGCTCCGTCAGCGCGGCTGTGCGCCGCTGCGCTCGCTGACGACGCAGCAGGCCGAGGTCCAGCCGGTATGGCCGCGCCACGTTGCCTCGCACCAGAGATTTGCGCTGCGGCGGTCCTGCGGCGGACGGCACTGACCGATCACGAGACCGGTTGCTCCAGCCGGGATCGAGACCACCAGCGGAAAGTTGGTGCCGGGACCAGTGCGCATGTTGTGGACGCCCTGCGAGACATTGTTCAGCACGCGATAGGTCTCGCGCGGCAGCGCTGCTTGCTGGGGTGGGGCTTGCGGCGCAGGTTGCGGCGCGGCCATCGCAGGCGGCGGCGTTACGGCTGCGGGCGGCGGTGAGGGCGGGGTCGTGCGTTGCGGCTGCGGGCGAGCGGGCGGCGGAAGCGATGCATCGCCGCGCGCGAGGAAAATGCGTCCGGGGATCTGGTCGTAATAGGCTGGCAATTGCTCGTGCCCGACGCTCCGCGCAAGCTTAGGCACTTCGATCTGCAATTCCTTCGCGACATCGATCAGGTCGAGATCGGGACGCTTCACGAGGTCGATGAACAGCCGCGTGAATACCGAATTTGGATGTGTGTCGCTATCGCCAAGCCGGTCGAGCGCCTCCTGGCCCGCGCCGGCCGAGAACATCACGAACATGCCCTGCCGCGTATCCATCCGCTGCAATCCGCGCGATTGGCCGATCGAACGGCCGGACCCGGCCTTGAACGGATTGTTGCGGCAGGCATCGAGCACCATCACGGTGGTTGCTGCGCCGCGTTCGCGCAGGCGCTCGGAAATATCGTCGGCCAGGAAGCCTTCGGTGCGCAGCAGATTGCGCTGGCCTTCCGTCACGTTCGGGACGTCGGTCGGCATCAGGTAATTGCCGCCGTCGAGCGCGACCCCGTGTCCCGCGAAGAAGAACAGCGCGGTGTCTCCCGGCGACACCCGCGTCTCGAAATCGACCAGCGCGCGCGCCATGCGCGAGCGGGGCGCATCGGTGACGGTGATGACGTCGAAGCCGAGTTCGCGTAATGCGCCGGAAATCGCCTGCGCATCGCCGACCGCCTTTTCGAGTTTCGGGACGTCGCTATAGGCGTTGTTTCCGATCACGAGTGCGATGCGCTTGGCCGCCATCGCCGCGCTGTGAGGCGCGCAGCAGAACAGGATTGTGGCGAGGGCAATCAGATAGGATCGCAAGGGAAAATTCCGTCGATGTGTCGGACGGAAGGATAGAGGATGCGGATCGCGTGGCCAATAGAACGGCCCGCCGAGCGGTCCAGTGACGCGGCGCACCGCCGGGCCGCTGCCGAAATCCGACTATGCGGATGTGGTGGTCCCGCTGCGGCTGGAGGCCGGTGGTACTGCCCTGTCATTCATCTCGACCACCACGGTGTTCGGCACGCCCCAGGACATCACCCTGTCCGAACCGGCCCTTGGAAACCTTCTTTCCGGCCGCCGCCGAAACCGGCGAAATATTGCGCGGGATGACGCCCGGTCCATCGTGACGGACGCCCGCGGCCATGCTATCCGCCCGTGCCAACCTGTAGTTCAGAACGTCGGCTCGCCTTGCGGGAGCCCGAATCCGTCGCTAGGTAAGGCAATGGCAAACCCCTCATCAAATGGCATGAACGGCGCCCCGCGCGAGGCGCTGACATTCGACGACGTCCTGCTGCAGCCGGGCCAGTCCGACTTTCTTCCATCCGAAGTCGATATCCGCTCGCGCATCACCCGTGACATCACTCTGAACATCCCGATCGTGGCCTCGGCCATGGACACCGTCACCGAGGCGCGGATGGCGATCGCCATGGCGCAGGCCGGCGGCATTGGCGTGCTCCACCGCAACATGGAGCCGGACGAGCAGGCCGCGCAGGTCCGGCAGGTCAAGAAGTTCGAGTCCGGCATGGTGGTCAATCCGCTGACCATCGCCCCCGATGCGACGCTCGCCGACGCCTTCACGCTGATGAAGGAGAACGGTATTTCCGGCATCCCGGTGGTAGAGGGCGCGGGCAACGGCAAGGCCGGCAAGCTGGTCGGCATTCTGACCAATCGCGATGTGCGTTTCGCAACCGATCCGTCGCAGCGAGTGTCGGATCTGATGACCAAGGAGCGTCTGATCACGGTCCGCGAGAATGTCGGACAGGACGAAGCGAAGCGGCTCCTGCACCAGCATCGTATCGAGAAATTGCTGGTGGTCGATGGCGATTACCGCTGCGTCGGCCTGATCACGGTGAAGGACATCGAGAAGGCGGTCGCCAATCCGAATGCCTGCAAGGACGAGCAGGGGCGTCTGCGCGTTGCGGCCGCAACCACGGTCGGCGACAAGGGCTTCGACCGGACCGAACGGCTGATTGCAGCCGGCGTCGACCTCGTTGTTGTCGATACTGCGCACGGTCATTCGCGCCATGTGCTGGAGGCGGTGAACCGCATCAAGCGTCAATCCAACAAGGTTCAGGTGGTCGCAGGCAATGTCGCGACCTCGGACGGCGCCAAGGCGCTGATCGATGCCGGCGCCGACTCGATCAAGGTCGGCATCGGACCGGGCTCGATCTGCACGACGCGCATCGTCGCCGGCGTCGGCGTGCCGCAGCTCACCGCGATCATGGATGCGGTCGAGGCCGCGCAGAAGACCGGTACGCCGGTGATTGCCGATGGCGGCATCAAGTATTCCGGCGATCTGGCGAAAGCGCTCGCCGCGGGTGCCGATTGCGCGATGGTCGGTTCACTTCTCGCCGGCACCGACGAGACACCGGGCGAGGTGTTTCTCTATCAGGGCCGTTCCTACAAGAGCTATCGCGGCATGGGCTCGGTCGGCGCAATGGCGCGCGGCTCGGCCGATCGCTATTTCCAGCAGGACATAAAGGACACGCTGAAACTCGTTCCGGAAGGCGTTGAAGGGCAGGTACCCTACAAGGGCCCGACTTCAACTGTCCTGCATCAGCTCGCTGGTGGATTGCGCGCGGCGATGGGTTATGTCGGCGCGGCGAATGTCGAGGACTTCCACAGGAAGGCGACCTTCGTGAAGATCACGAGCGCCGGCCTGCGCGAAAGCCATGTCCACGATGTGACCATCACGCGCGAGAGCCCGAATTATCCGGGCCGGGTGTGAGCGCTCACGTCCTGTCGAGAAACGCGCGGATCAGCTTGACGGTCTGATCCGGCTGCTCCTCCATGATCCAGTGGCCGGACTTCGCGATAATTCCGCCTTCCACATTCGTTCCGACTTCGCGCATCACAGCGGCCTGCTGATCGCCGAACGATTTTTCCGCGCCGAGCGCAAGGATCGGAAATGTCAGCTTGCCCTTCGCCTGGAAGGCCTTGTTGTCGGCAACGTCCTTGGTGTTGAACGTGGCGAATTGCTCGAACGCCGCATGCATTGCTCCGGGACGCGCATAGATTTTCGCATAGTGCCGGCGCGTTGCCTCGTCGATCGTTTTCGGATCGGCTGACAGTTCGTTCCAGAAGCGATCGAGATAGATGCGCTCGCGTCCCTTCACCAGCCTGTCCATGTCCGGACCGCGAAAGTTGAAATGCCAGAGCAGCGGGCTTTTCAGGATTTCGTCCCAGGCGCCGATCCCCGGCAATGGCGCGTCGATGACCACCCATTTGGTGATGCGATCCGGGTTTTGCGCGGCCAGTGCATAGCCCACCATGTTGCCGATATCGTGAGTCACGAGCGCTGCGCGCTGGACATTGAGCTTGTCCATCACGGTCGCGATATCGATGCCTTGCGTCTTCTTGTCATAGCCAGTGTCGGGATAGGACGAGTAGCCCATGCCGCGCAGGTCCGGGACGATTACCGTGTGATCCTTGATCAGCGCCTTCGCGAGCGGCGCCCACATGTCGCCGGTATCCGCAAAGCCGTGCAGCATGACCACGGCCGGTCCATGGCCGCCCACGCGCACGTAAATCGTTGCTCCGTCCGTCTGGATCTTGTGAACCCGCATTTCGGAGGGAAATCTTTCGATCCGTGCGTGCGCGACTTGCGACATCGCGAGCGAAAGGACGAATGCAATCAGAGCCGTTGCAATGTTCATCGAGGCGATCCCTGGCAATTGCGACACGAACGGGCAGCGTTAGCGATGTGGGTCGTCTTCGGCCGGAGCAGGACGTAACATTTACAGCCAGCCGGTCGGATCTTCGATCGGTTCTCCATCCAGGGAGCGGACGAGTCCGCGCACGCAGCGGAAGACCAGCCAGGCCCAGACGGCGACCAGGATTGGAATTCCGACACCGAAGAAGCTGAGATAGAAGCCGATCAGGCCGACCGAGGCCCCGATCCAGAACGTGCGAATGGCCGACGTCATGTGCGACGCATAGGGCGAGCCGCCGCACTGGAGGCGTTTCAGGTAGGCAATCCCGAGACCGACGAAGAAAGTCACGAGCGTGACGGCGCCCGCAAGGTAGAGGAGCCAAACCGTGATGGCGAAGTTTCGCTCCACACAGGGTTTGACCGGTTCCTGGACCGACATGGTGCCTCCGCGGGGGATCGCGCTGCGCCTCCAACGCTATCGACGGTAAATGCCGGTGTCTATCGGAAGCGGTGCCTCATGTATCGGCAGATGGCCAAACCGCCAGACGGGCGATCTGGCGTTTCTGCGGGCAGTTGCCTCTCTACAACCAGCTTCGGGGATTTTCGATCGGCTGGCCATTGATGGCGCGTACGAGCCCGCGCACGCAGCGGAAGATCTGCCAGATGGCCAGCGCGATCAGGATGAAGATTCCGATGCCGACGATGGCGAGCATGGCGCCGATCAGGCCGACGACCAGGCTGATCCAGAACGTGCGGATCGCCGAGATCATGTGCGACTGATAGGGCGTGCCCGCGAATGCGTCGCGTTTCATGTAGGCGATGACGAGGCCGGCGATGATCGTGACGACGGTGATATACCCGCCTAGATACAGCAACCAGACGGCCATGGCCCAGTTGCGCTCTTCCGATTGCTGGACCGGCCCCTGAAGCGGCTCCTGGGCAGGCATGGCTTCCCCCTCGCGATACTGCGCATCACAGGCTACCGACGGTCGCACAGGGTGTCTATCGGAGGCGTTCGCTTTTCTGTATCAGCACACTGGTCATGTGATGTTCGGCTTCCCCTGCTGAAGGGGAGTTAAATCGGAGCGAGCCTTATGTCTGAAAAAGCGCGCCGATTCGTGCTCGCGTCCCGGCCCGTAGGTGAGCCGAAGGAATCCGATCTCCGCATGGAGGAGATGGCCTTGCCCGCGCCGGGCGCCGGCGAGGTGCTTCTGCGCACGCTGTACCTGTCGCTCGATCCATACATGCGCGGGCGCATGAGCGATGCCAAATCCTATGCGGCGCCCGTGCCCGTCGGGGGCGTCATGGAGGGGGGCACGGTCAGCGAGGTGCTGGCGTCGAACAACCCCGCCTTTGCTGTCGGCGATATCGTGCTCGGCCGCACCGGCTGGCAGACCCATACGGTTTCCGACGGCTCGGCGCTGCGCAAGGTCGATCCGTCACTCGCACCGATCTCGACCGCCCTGGGCGTGCTCGGCATGCCGGGCATGACCGCCTATGCCGGACTTCTTGAAGTCGGCAAGCCGAAGGCGGGCGAAACGCTCGTTGTTGCGGCCGCGTCGGGTGCCGTCGGCTCGGTGGTTGGGCAGATCGCGAAGCTCAAGGGCCTTCGTGCGGTCGGTATCGCGGGCGGGCCGGACAAATGCCGTTACGTGAAGGATGTCCTCGGTTTCGACGAATGCATCGACCATCGCGCGCCGGATCTGCCGGCGCGTCTGGCCGCAGCCTGTCCGAACGGCATCGACGTCTATTTCGAGAATGTCGGCGGACATGTGCTCGATGCGGTTCTTCCGCTGCTGAACACGTTCGCGCGTGTCCCGATCTGCGGCACGATCGCGCATTATAACGACACGGCGCCGCCGCCCGGTCCGGACAAACTGCCCGCGGTCTGGCGCATGATCCTGACCAAGCGCCTGACGGTTCAGGGTCTTCTGGTTTCCGATTTCGGCGCATTGCATGGCGACTTCCTGCGCGACATGGCGCAATGGGTGAAAGACGGACGCGTGAAATACCGTGAGGACATCGTCGATGGTTTCGAGAACGCGCCGCGTGCGCTGATCGGCCTGTTGCGCGGCGAGAATTTCGGCAAGCTTCTGGTGCGTGTCGCAGAACGGAGCAAGTAGATGTCGGTCCAGATGATCCTGTTACCGCTATTCCTGCAGGTGCTGCTGACCATTGCGCTGGGACTGAACATGGCGGTCAGGCGCAGGATGGCCTTCGCGCAGGGGACGCGCTGGCAGGACATCGCCCTGCGCGAGCCGAACTGGCCCAAGGACGCGATCATCGCGCATAACGCGTTTCTCAATCAGTTCGAGATTCCGGTGCTGTTCTATGTGCTGACGATTCTCGCGCTCATCACCAAGCAGGCCGATCTCCTGTTCGTCATCATGGCCTGGATCTTCGTCGTGATGCGCTATTTCCAGGCTGCGGTGTTCGTGACCACCAATCACGTGCCGATCCGCGGCGCGTTCTTCGGCATTGGCGTGCTCGTGCTGGTGATCATGTGGGTGATCTACATCGTGCGCATTCTCACGCTGCCGTGGGTGTAGGGGTTAGCGTAACGACATGATTCCATCCGCGCGTATTGCCGGCGCCATTGAGGTGCTGGCCGATATCGAAACCAAGCGCCGTCCTGCCGCCGATGCCCTGAAGGAATGGGGGCAGATGCATCGTTTCGCGGGCTCCGGCGACCGTGCCGCGATCGCAGGCCTCGTCTATGACGTGCTGCGCCGGCGCGCGTCGTCCGCCTATGTGATGGGTGAGGCTACGGCGCGCGCGGTCATGCTCGGCATGTTGCGGCTCGAACGCGGGCTCGATGCGGATGCGATCGCGGCGTTGTTCGATGGTTCGCGCTTTGCACCCGATCCGCTGAGCGATGACGAGCGCGGCAGACTCGCCGGAGCGAGTCTTGCGGATGCGCCGCCGCACGTCGCTGGCGATTATCCGGAATGGCTTGACGCCAGCTTTGCTGCTATATTCGGCGAGGCTCGTGCGGAGGAGGGCGCAGCGCTCGCCGCACGTGCGCCGCTCGACCTGCGGGTCAACCTGAACAAGGCAGACCGTGACAGAGCGTCTGCAGAACTCGCCGAGTATCATCCGGAAGAAACAAGCTGGTCGCCGTGGGGCCTGCGCATTTCCGTGCCGCCGGAGGCGAAAAGTCCGGCGATCCAGGCCGATCCGGCCTTCATCAAGGGCCATGTCGAGATCCAGGACGAAGGCTCTCAGCTTGCCGCGCTTCTGTCCGGCGCGCAGCCCGGCGAGCAGGTGGTTGATCTGTGCGCCGGCGCCGGCGGCAAGACGCTGGCGCTAGCGGCTATGATGGACAACCGGGGGCAGCTTTACGCAACCGACGCTGACAAGCGGCGACTTGCGCCGATCCATGCGCGGCTCGAGCGCGCGGGCGCGCGCAATGCGCAGGTGCGGACGCCGCGCGGTGCGACCGAAATCCTCGATGACCTCAGAGGCAAGATCGATCTCGTGCTGATCGACGCGCCATGTACCGGGACCGGCTCGTGGCGGCGCAATCCGGATGCGAAATGGCGGCTGCGCCCGGGTGCTCTGGAGCAGCGCCGCAAGGATCAGGCTGCTGCGCTTGACCGCGCAGTGCCGCTTCTCAAGCCGGGCGGCCGCATCGCTTACATCACCTGCTCGGTGCTGGACGAGGAGAACGGCGCGCAGATACGCGATTTTCTCACCCGCCATAACGGGTTCACCGTGGTGAATCCGAACGAGGTTGCGGAAGCACTGGGCGAACGCAGCTATCTGTTCCGGAAGGCGGCCATGCTATCCGGCACGGGTCTTCTGATGACGCCGCGGCGGACAGGGACGGACGGGTTCTTCGTTTCGGTGATGCGGCGGAGCTAGCTCACATCGAACTTCACGCCTTGCGCCAGCGGCAATGTCTTGCCGAAATTGATGGTGTTGGTCGCGCGCCGCATATAGGCCTTCCAGGAATCCGAGCCGGACTCGCGTCCGCCGCCGGTTTCCTTCTCGCCGCCGAACGCGCCGCCGATCTCTGCGCCGGACGGACCGATATTCACATTGGCGATGCCGCAATCGGAGCCGCGGTCGGAGATGAACAATTCCGCTTCGCGCAGATCGTTGGTGAAGATCGAGGAGGCGAGGCCCTGCGGCACCGCGTTGTGCAGGTCGAGCGCAGTCTCGAAATCGCTGTAGCGCATGACCCAGAGCAACGGCGCGAAGGTCTCACGCATCACAAGCTCGGTTTGTCCGGTGGTTTCAGCGAGAGCCGGGCGAACATAGTATGCATCGCTCCATCCGCCGACATCGACGCGTTCGCCGCCGGTGACGATCGCGCCGGCCGCCTTCGCCGCGGCCAGCATCTTCTGCATTGCGTCGAATGCGCCACGGTCGATCAGCGGGCCGACCAGCGTTCCGCTCTCAAGCGGATTGCCGATCGCGACCGACGCATAGGCGCTTTTCAGCCGCGGCAGGAAGCGGTCATAGATGCTGTCATGCACGAACAGCCGGCGCAGCGTCGTGCAGCGCTGGCCCGCCGTGCCCATCGCGGCAAACGCGACGCCGCGCAGCGTCAGGTCGAGATCGGCTGACGGGCAGACGATGGCGGCGTTGTTGCCGCCTAGCTCGAGGATTGCGCGGGCGAAGCGTTGTGCGAGACGCGGCGCGACCGCGCGGCCCATTGCGGTCGAACCGGTCGCCGACACCAGCGGCACCTTCGGATGATCGGCCAGCAACTCCCCAAGCGCCCGCCCGCCGATCAGGACCGATGACAATCCGTCCGGAACCGTACCGCCCTCCGCACGGAAGCGAGTCATGGCGCGCTCGAACAGCGCCTGTGTTGCGAGCGCCGTCAGCGGTGTCTTCTCGGACGGCTTCCAGACAATGCTGTTGCCGCACACGAGCGCGAGCGCCGCATTCCATGACCAGACCGCGACCGGGAAATTGAACGCCGAAATGATGCCGGTGACGCCGAGCGGGTGCCA
>NZ_DATMRV010000174.1:0-23797 GCF_035565795.1 Pseudorhodoplanes sp. | reverse complement strand
GGGGTTTGCCGCCGATCGAAAGGTTGGTGTGGCTGGTGCTGGCGCCGGAAACGGTGTGGGCGGCGGTTCGACGACTCTCGAACAGGCTCTGGTTCAGGCCTATCAGAACAATCCGCAGATCAATGCCCAGCGCGCGCTCGTGCGTGCGACCGACGAGGCTGTGCCTCAGGCGCTGTCCGGCTACCGGCCCAGGATCAGCGGTACCTATAACACCGGAGTGACCTGGACGGAGACGACCACTGAAACTCAAATTCCGTCGGGGAACAGGACTGTCGGGAGTCGTAACCGACAGGTCTCCCGGTTCTACCCGTCGTCGGTCGGCGGGCAGTTGCAGCAAAACGTGTTCAACGGGTTCCAGACTGCGAACCGCACCCGCCAGGCCGAGGCACAGGTCTTCGCATCCCGCGAGACCTTGCGGGTGATCGAACAGACCGTGCTGCTGGATGCTGCAACGGTCTACATGAACGTGTTGCGCGACACCGCCGTGCTTGAGTTGCAGCGGCGGAACGTCGAAGTCATCCAGGAGCAATTGCGTCAGACCCGTGACCGCTTCAATGTTGGCGAGGTGACGCGCACGGACGTCGCGCAGGCGGAATCGCGCGTCGCGGCCGCCCAGTCCCAATTCCTGAATGCACAGGCCAATCTCACGACGTCGCGCGCTGCATATCGTCGCGTGATCGGCGTTGAGCCGAATCGGCTTGCGAACGGAACGCCGGTCGATCGCTTTGCACCGCGCTCGCTCGATCTTGCGGTTGCTCAGGGCCAAGCCGAGAACCCGGCAGTCATGGCTGCTGAATTCGGTGTGGACGTCGCCCAACTCCAGGTGAGGGTGAACGAGGGATCGCTGTATCCGGTGGTGACGGTGACCGGCAGCGTCCAGCAGGCCTGGAATCAGTCCGACTCGCTCCTGAATTCGATGAATGCTTCGGTGGTCGGTCAGGTCACCGTGCCGATCTATCAGGGCGGTCAGGAATATTCGCTGATCCGTCAGGCCAAGGAGACCGTCGGCCAGCGCAGACTCGAACTTGCGCAGAACCGGGATCAGGCGCGCGCCAATGTCGTGCAGTCCTGGGGGCAGCTCGATGCAGCCAAGGCGCAGATCGACGCGACCCGCGCCCAGGTGACGGCGGCCGAGATCGCCTTGAACGGCGTGCGCGAAGAAGCGCGTGTCGGCCAGCGCACCACGCTCGATGTGTTGAACGCCACGCAGGAATTGCTGAACGCACGCGTCGCACTCGTGACCGCGCAGCGTGACCGGGTTGTCGCTTCCTACACGCTGCTGTCCGCTGTCGGACGGCTCTCGGTTCCGGTTCTGGGGCTGCAGGTTCCGCTCTACGATCCGATGATCCACTACCAGCAAGTCCGCGATGCATGGGTGGGCATCCGGACGCCGGATGGCCGCTAGCGCAAGCGACCATTCCTGCAGCGGTGTGGCCGCGGCAGAGCATGCGATTCTTCGATACGCTGCATAAGCTCGGATTGTTTTCCGACCTTGCGTGGAATACTCCCCAAGCGCGTGAAAAGTGGCAATAATTGCGTGTTGATTCGACGTTGAGCGATGCGGTCCGCTGACGTCGGCTGTTGCACCGCAAGCGCAATTTCGCAGAGACGTGACGAGGCGGAATGAACCAGCCGGCAAAATCGCACGAACCGTCAATGGAGGAGATCCTTGCCTCCATCCGCCGCATCATTGCGGATGACGACGCAAAGGGAGCGTCTCCAGCCGCTGCGGTCGAGCCGCCGCCACCTCCGCCGCCCGCGCCGCCACCGGTGGTGGCTGCGCCGCCGCCGGTGATCGCTCCATCGCCGAAAGAGTTTCTGCGCGAGATCCCGCCGGCGTCGCCACCGCCGCCGCCCGCTCCGGTGGAGCAGCCAGCCGATATCCTCGAATTGACCGAGGACATGCGCGCGCCCGAGCCGTTTGTCCCGGTGTCGCACTTCACCACGGTCAATTCACAGCCGGATGTGATCTTTGCGGAGCCCGAGCCCGAATCCGAGCCGGAGCCCGAACCTGAGCCGGTCCTTGCCACAGCGCCTGAGCCTGAACCGGAAATGCCAGAACCGGACCCGCTGGAAGTCGCGCGCCAGACGCTGTCCGCGCAGATGGAAATGGATACGCCGTTGCTGTCGCGCTCGGCGAGCGCGGCGGTCGATAGCGCTTTCGCATCGCTCACACATACGGTCCTGAGCCAGAACGCGCGCACGCTCGACGATCTGGTCAAGGACATGCTGCGCCCGATGCTGAAGTCCTGGCTCGACGACAATCTGCCGAGCCTGGTCGAGCGGCTGGTGCGCGCCGAGATCGAACGGGTTTCGCGCGGACGCTAGTCGGCGCTTGTTGCCGCTGAAGCTGCGGTCTTGCGGCGACGCGCAAGGCTGCGCGCGAAGAGCAGACAAAGCAGCGGAAATCCAACAGCCGATGTCAGGAATACCGGGACCGCGCCGAAGCGGTCGACGACCGGCGCTGCCGCCGCGACACCGGCGGTGATGCCCATGTAGAGCGCCGAGGAAAAGATCGCGAGCGCCGTGCCGCGCGCCTGCGGTGACATCTGCGTGGCGTTGGTCTGGAAGGTGTTGTGCACCATGTAGAAGCCGAGGCCGATCAGCATGGTCGCAACCGGCGCGAACCACCACACCGGCTGAAATGAGAGCGTCAGGAATCCGAGCGAGACCAGCGCTCCGCCCACAATCACGAGACCGATCTGGCCCAGGCGGTTGACCAGCATGCGGACCGCCAATGTGTAGGCCAGCCCGCCAATGGCGAAGCAGCCGACTACCAACCCGACCATCGTAAAGCTCAGGCCGAAGCGCAGATGCAGATCGGCGCCAATGAAGGACAGCACTGCGTAGAGGAGGGCGGCCTCCACGAACACGCAGAGCGTGATGAATCTCGCCCAGGGCGAGCTGAGCACGATCCTGTATTCGGAGATCAAGCCGCCCTTGCGCTGCGCACGCGCGCTTGACGCCCGGGTCGCCGGATTGACCACAAGCTCGGCGACCAGGGCGGCGGCGGCCAACGCGAAAAGCCCGCCAAGGATAAAGAACACGTTGCGCCAGCCGAACAGGTCGCCCAGCACGCCGCCGGCGACCTGACCGAACAGCAGTCCGGAGATCTGGCCGGTCAGATAGCGGCCGAGCACCGGTTGCCGCTGTTCGTAGGGGACGACATCGCCGATATAGGCCATCGCGAGCGGGATGATGCAGCCGGCCGCGAGCCCGCAAAGCAGCCGGTACGCGACCAATCCCGTCAGAGAGAATGCGAGGCCGCACAGCACGGTGGCCGCGGCTGCGATCGCGCTCAGTCCGGCGACGGAATAATACTTGCCGAAGCGATCGCCAATCTCGCCGCCGAACAGCTGCACGGTGCCATGGGCAAGACCATAGGCCGTGATCACGATCGACGCTGCACCGATGGTGACGGCGAGATCGGTGGCGATCTGCGGCAGCAGCGAATCCGTGACCCGCACCATCGCCTGGCTGGCGAAGGCAGCCATGGACAACAGGAAGATGGCCCGGGTCGGGTTCGGTGCGGCGACAGGATTGGTCACGATTTTAACGTTTCGGCGCGATACGGATTGTTTCCGCGATTTGTTGACAGTTTGCGTTGCGGCGGGCTTTGTAGCCCGCGCGCACACGTGTGGTGGATCGGAAGTCCGCTTAATCGCTGCCGTACCCTCGTCAAGCGGACTTCCGATCCAAACCACACGAGAATCAATATGCTGCTAGCGTCTTTTTGAATCCGAAATTCGCAAATCTGGTGCGGCGAATTCATGCGAACTTCGGATTCAAGACGCTAGGGGCGCAGAAACCCCGAATTTTTAAGATGATCGACAAGACCTATCAGCCGTCCGACGTGGAGCCGCGCATATCCGAAGCGTGGGAGAATGCGCTCGCCTTCCGGGCCGGCCGGCCAGACCGCGCCGACGCGAAGCCCTATTGTATCGTGATCCCGCCGCCCAACGTGACCGGCTCGCTGCATATGGGCCATGCGCTGAACAACACCTTGCAGGACATCCTGTGCCGGTTCGAGCGCATGCGTGGGCGTGACGTGCTTTGGCAGGTCGGGACCGACCATGCCGGCATTGCGACCCAGATGGTGGTCGAGCGGCAATTGATGGAACGCCAGCAACCGGATCGGCGCACGATGGGCCGGGAGAAATTCCTCGAGCGGGTGTGGGAGTGGAAGGCCGAATCCGGCGGCACCATCATCAATCAGCTGAAGCGGCTCGGCGCATCATGCGATTGGTCGCGCGAGCGCTTCACCATGGACGAGGGGCTGTCCAAAGCCGTTCTCAAGGTGTTCGTCGAGCTGTATCGCGCCGGCCTGATCTACAAGGACAAGCGGCTGGTCAACTGGGACCCGAAGCTGCTCACCGCGATCTCCGACCTCGAAGTGCAGCAGGTCGAGGTGAAGGGCAATCTCTGGCACCTCAAATATCCCATCGAAGGCCTGCCGGGTGAGTTCATCATCGTTGCGACCACACGGCCGGAGACGATGCTCGGCGATACCGCCGTCGCAGTGCATCCCGACAACGAGAAGCTCAGGCACCTGATCGGGCGCAACGCGATCCTGCCACTGGTGGGACGGCGCATTCCGATCGTCGGTGATGACTACGCGGACCCGGAGAAGGGTACGGGCGCGGTGAAGATCACGCCCGCGCATGACTTCAACGATTTCGAGGTTGGCCGCCGGCACAGCCTGCCGATGGTCAGCATTCTCGACGTCGAGGCCAGACTCAACCTGAGGGACAATGACGATTTCCTCGAGGGCGTTGAGGCATCTGCAGAACTCGACGAGACGCTGGCCATGCACGGCATGGATCGTTTCGCTGCGCGCAAGGCGATCGTCGCGCGCATGGAGGAGAAGGGCCTTCTCGACAAGATCGAGCCGAACACGCACATGGTCCCGCATGGTGATCGCTCGGGCGTCGTGATCGAGCCGTTCCTGACCGACCAGTGGTATGTCGACGCGAAGACGATGGCGCAGGAGGCGATCGCCGCGGTGCGTGACGGCCGCACGGTGTTCGTGCCGAAGAACTGGGAAAAGACCTATTACGACTGGATGGAGAACATCCAGCCCTGGTGCGTGTCGCGTCAGCTCTGGTGGGGCCATCAGATTCCGGCCTGGTACGGCGCCGATGGCAAGGTCTATGTCGCGGAGACCGAGGACGAGGCGGTGGCCGAGGCGCTGGGCTTCGATGTTGCGAACGGCAACATCACGCAGGAGGAAGCCGATGCGATCGCCGGTGATCCGGCCCGCCGCGCGGCGTATCTCACACGCGACGAGGACGTGCTCGATACCTGGTTCTCATCGGCGCTCTGGCCGTTCTCGACGCTCGGCTGGCCGGACGAGACTCCCGAGCTGAAGCGCTATTACCCGACCAACGTGCTGGTCACCGGGTTCGACATCATCTTCTTCTGGGTCGCACGGATGATGATGATGGGCCTCCATTTCATGGAGGAGATTCCGTTCCACACCGTCTATATCCACGCGCTCGTCCGCGACGAGAAGGGCGCGAAGATGTCGAAGTCGAAGGGCAATGTCATGGACCCGCTCGACCTGATCGACAAATTCGGTGCCGATGCGCTGCGGTTCACGCTCGCCGCGATGGCGGCGCAGGGCCGCGACATCAAGCTGTCGACCCAGCGTGTCGAAGGCTATCGCAATTTCACCACCAAGCTCTGGAATGCCGCGCGCTTCGCCGAGATGAATCTCTGCGTCACGGTGCCGGATTTCGAGCCGCGCAACGCGAAGCAGGTGCTCAATCGCTGGATCGCGCACGAGACTGCCAAGGCGTCCCGCGATATCACCGCTGCACTTGAAGCCTATCGCTTCAACGAGGCGGCCGGGGCAGCCTACAGATTCGTCTGGAACATTTATTGCGACTGGTATCTTGAACTCGTGAAGCCGGTGCTGACCGGCCCGGATGGCGAAGCCAAGACCGAGACGCGCGCAATGGTGGCCTGGGCGCGCGACGAGATCGTGAAGTTGCTGCATCCCTTCATGCCGTTCATCACTGAGGAATTGTGGTGGGTGACGGGACCCGTACCGGTCGAGCCGGAAGAAA
The DNA here is from genome assembly GCF_035565795.1 of Pseudorhodoplanes sp. Lineage (GTDB taxonomy): Bacteria > Pseudomonadota > Alphaproteobacteria > Rhizobiales > Xanthobacteraceae > Pseudorhodoplanes. The sequence goes on along the minus strand of NZ_DATMRV010000174.1, from coordinate 17,729 downwards.
TGACCGGCAGCGAAGTCGAGCTTGCACGCAAGGGCGACGAGCGCCCCGATATGCTCACGCTGACGGCGTGGCCCTCGCATGAGGGGCTCGACAATCCGGCGGCGGAAGCAGAGATCGGGTGGGTCGTCGATCTCGTCACCACCGTGCGTTCGCTGCGTTCGGAAATGAATATTCCGCCGGCGACCATGATGCCGCTCGTTCTGGTCGGCGTGTCCGACGAGACGCGTGCGCGCGCCGGACGCTGGCTCGATTTCGTGAAGCGCCTCGCGCGCATTTCGGAGCTGGTTTTCACCGACACGGCGCCGGATGGCGCGGTGCAGTTGCTGGTGCGCGGCGAGGTGGCGGCGCTTCCTCTCAAGGGCGTCGTCGATCTCAATGCCGAGCGCGCGCGCCTGCAGAAGGAACTGGCCAAAGCCGAGTCCGATATCCAGCGGGTCGACCAGAAGCTGAACAATCCGAAATTCATCGCCAATGCCGCCGAAGAGGTGGTGGACGGCGAGAAGGAGAAGCGGGAAGAGGCCGAAGGCCGCAAGGCGAAGATCCTGGAGGCGCTCGAGCGGTTGAATGGCGCGGCGTAACGGATGCGCCGGCTGTTCCGCGCAATCGGATACGGCCTTTCGTCAATTGCACTTGCGCTGTTCGTGCTGGCCGGCGCCACCGCGCGCACGGGTGATCCTGCGTTGTGGCCGCCGAAGCCCGGCGAGGCGGCGACGGATATTTTCGTCGTCAGCCACGGCTATCATTCGGGCATTGCAGTTTCGACCGCGCAGCTTGCGGCGGCCGCGCAGCGCAGCGGCAATCTCGCGCTTGGACTCATCTCGGAGCGGTTCGGCGGTTACCCGTTCATCGAGGTCGGATGGGGCGAGCAGGATTTTTACGCGTCGGTCCCGACGGTTTCCGATTTCAGGATCGGGCTTGCGGTTCGGGCGTTGTTCGGGGCCGGCAACAACACTGTGCTGCATGTCGTCGGACTGCCGGAGTCGCCGCGCAGCGTCTTTGCATCGGCGGACATCGTTCGCATTGAACTGAGCGAAGCTGGGCTGGCGCGCATGATGTCGGCGCTCAATCGAAGCTTTGCGCTGGATGGACAGCCTGCAGGACTGCAGGTGCTCGGGCGCGGGCTCTACGGCCCGAGCCTGTTTATCCGCGCGAATGGCAATTTCAGCATGTTCAATGTGTGCAATCACTGGGTCGCGGACATGCTGTCGGCAGCCGGCTTGCCGGTGACGCCCGTTCTTGACACTGTGCCGCCCGGCTTGATGCTCGATCTGAAATTGCGTGCGGGCCTCAGTCGCATGCCGGGACTGCAACAATGAAAGTGTTTCTCGCCGGCGCAGCCGGTGTTGTCGGCCGCCGACTGACAATTCTCCTGCGGCGGGCCGGACACGAAGTCGCCGGCACCACGCGTTCGGAGGCCAAGGCTGCGGCGCTGCGCGCGATCGGCGCGGTGCCCGTGCTGGTCGATGCCTACGACGCCGACAAGCTGAAGCTCGCAGTCTATGCCGTTCAGCCGGACGTCATCATCCACCAGTTGACCGATCTGCCGCAGACGATCGATCCGAACACGTTGCAGAGCGCGCTTGCGGCCAATGCGCGGCTGCGCATCACCGGAACGCGCAACCTGATCGATGCCGCGCTGACCAACAACGTGCGCCGCGTGATCGCGCAGAGCATCGCGTTTGCTTATGCGCCGGGGCATGCGCAAGGCCAGCCGCCGTTGATCGAGGATCATCCGATCGATCCGGCACAGACGGGCGTGATTGCGCTGGAGCGAGCGGTGACGCAGACCGCGGGTATCGACGGCATCGTCCTGCGCTACGGGCGCTTCTACGGCCCGGGTACATGGACGGAGGTGCCAAATAGCACGGGTCCGCTGCATGTCGATGCGGCGGCGCAGGCCGCATTGCTCGCCCTGACCAAGGGCAAGCCCGGCATCTACAACATCGCGGAAGACGACGGTGCGGTGTCGAGCGAGAAGGCAAAGCGCGATCTCGGCTTCGATGCGTCCTTCAGGATTGAGCCATGATCGACCCGAATAACCGTCACGGCGGTCCGCGGCTGGTCGTCACCTGCAAGACCGCGAACAAGGTTCAGTTCTTCGATGCTGCGACCCTTACCACGACCGGCGAGATCGACATGCCGGCCTCGACCCACGAGATGGTGCTGTCGGCCGATGGCAGCGCCGTCTACGCCTCGGTCTATGGCGGCGGAATCTTCGGCAGAAACGCCAATCCCGATCGCCATGTCGCGCTGATCGATCTGGAGGCGCAGGCTGTTGCGCGCATGATCGATGTCGGCGCGGATATCGCGCCTCATGGCGTGATGCTGGATCGCGACGGGATGCTCTGGTGTACGGCCGAAATCGGCAATGCCGCGCTGGTGATCGATACAGAAACCGGGCATGTAACCAGCATCGATACCGGCAAGGCGGCGCATTGGCTTGCCATCAGTCATGCGACCGACAAGGTGTTCGCGTCCTGCAAGACCTCGGACTTTGTTACGGTGATCGACCGGACGAAGCGCGTCGCGACCGACCGGCTGCCGATCCCGGATCTCGCCGAAGGCCTCTGCGTGACGCCCGATGGCGGCACGTTGTTCGTCTGCGCGCACCGGACGCCGACGCTCTATGTGTTCGACGCCGGCAGCGGGACGCTGCGCAAGGCCATTACGATTGCGGGAGGCGAGGGCAAGCCGAACCAGCTCAAGCGTGTTCGTGTCTCGCCTGACGGCCGCTTCGTCTGCGTGTCCTCGCTGCTGGACAATCACGCGGCGATTTTCGAAGCGGCCTCCCTGACGCAGATCGCGTCGATTGCGACGCGGAAGGCGCCGATGGGTTTCGGCTTCGCCGCTGATGGCCGCACCGCCTGGCTGTGCTGCCACGATGATGCGGTGGTGCTGGAATTCGATCTCCAGTCCGGCAAGGTGAACCGCGACTTTGCGACCGCGTCGGGCTGCGAGTACGTCATCGCTTACTGACGCGCGCCGCGTTGCCGATTAGTCCAGCTTGATCCCGGTATCGCGGATCACCTTCGTCCACATGTCGTATTCGCGCTGAATGAAGGGAGACACCTCCGCATCGCTGATCTCAAGCACGATGCCGCCGACCTTCTCATAAGGCTCCTTCAGCGCCGGCAGGATCGCACGGATCTCACTACGCAGCTTTGCCACCACATCGGGCGGAGTCCTGGCAGGTGCGAAAATTCCCATCCAGGATTCGATGTCGAACCCCTTCACGCCGGCTTCCGCCATGGTCGGTACGTCAGGCGTGCGCGGATTGCGCTTGGGTCCGACGATCGCGATCGCACGTACGCTGCCGGACTGGATGTGCCCGAGTGCGGCCGGATAGGAATCGATGAAGAAGTCGACGCGTCCGGACAGGATGTCGGGATAAGCAGCCTGCGCGCCCTTGTACGGCACTTCGAGGAATTTCGCGCCGGTCGCGCTCATCAGCGCGGCGGCGACCAGATGCTGGCCGGTGCCCGCGCCGGCATTGGCCATGCTGAATTTGCCGGGCTCCTTTCGTGCTGCGTCGAGCACCTCTGAGAGTGTCGTGAAGGGCAGGTCCTTGCGTCCGACCAGCACATAAGGAATGCCGAGCACCAATGTGATCGGGGTGAATTCTTTCATCGGATCGTGACCGAGTTTGGAATAGAGCGCCGGGTTGAACACGATGTTGCTCAGGCCGCCGACCAGAAGTGTGTAGCCATCGGCTGGTTGGCTTGCCACGAACTGGGTGCCGACCACGGTGCCGGCGCCGGGCTTGTTCTCGACCACCACGTTCTGGCCGAGCCGCTTGCCAAGCGCGTCGGCAACGGTTCGACCGACAATATCGTAGGAGCCGCCCGGTCCGATCGGGACGATGATTTTCACCGGTTTGTCGGGATAGCCTTGCGCGGCGGCGGTGTGAGGGACAACGAGTGCCGCCAGCATGGCGGCGCACGCAAGGACAGAGCTGGCCTGCATCCTACTTCCTCCCTGACGTATCGTTATTTGTTTGCGTCATTATTGCGCCCGCGACCAGCCGGGTCTAGTTCAGTTCCCGGCCAAAGCCGGGGTTGAATCCTCACGCCCAGCCTGTACAAGGCGCGGCCATGACCATGCCCGTCCGCTCCGAGTCCGACGCTCCGCAGTCTCCGCTGGCCGCCGAGATCGAGCGCCGGCGCACATTCGCGATCATCTCCCATCCCGACGCCGGCAAGACCACGCTGACCGAGAAGTTGCTGCTGTTCGGCGGAGCCATCCAGCTCGCCGGGCAGGTCAAGGCGAAGCGTAATCGCAAGACCACGCAATCCGACTGGATGTCGATCGAAAAGGAGCGCGGCATCTCCGTCGTCACCTCGGTGATGACGTTCGAATACGGCCCGCATGTCTTCAATCTGCTCGACACACCGGGCCACGAGGACTTCTCGGAAGACACCTACCGCACGCTGACCGCGGTCGACTCCGCCGTCATGGTGATCGACGCCGCAAAGGGCATCGAGGCGCGGACGCGCAAGCTGTTCGAGGTGTGCCGGCTGCGCGATATCCCGATCCTCACTTTCATCAACAAGATGGATCGCGAGAGCCGCGATCCGTTCGAGATCCTCGACGAGATCGAGAAGACGCTGGCGCTCGATACGACGCCGATCAACTGGCCGGTCGGACGCGGGCGCGACTTCGTCGGCACGATCGAGGTCGAGAGCGGGGGCGTGCGACTGCTCGAAGGCGATGCCGGCAAAGCGGGCACGTTGCGGCAAATGAGCATCCATGACGTCGCGGCGCTCAATCCCAACCTCGATGCATCGGCGATCGAGGGCGAGTTCGAACTCGTCCGCGAAGCCTGCCGCGGTTTCGACTTGCAGGCGTTCCGCGAGGGCCATCTATCGCCGGTCTTCTTCGGCTCGGCGCTGAAGAATTTCGGCGTTGGTGATCTGCTCGATGCGCTCGGGCGTGTCGCGCCGCCGCCGCGCGACCAGAAGGCGGACAAGCGCGTGGTCGAAGCCGAAGAACCGCGCATGTCGGCCTTCGTGTTCAAGATCCAGGCTAATATGGACCCGAACCACCGCGACCGCATTGCCTTCGCCCGGCTGTGCTCCGGCAAGCTGACGCGCGGCATGAAGGTCAAGCAGATCCGCACTGGCAAGCAGATCGCGCTCAACGCGCCGCAATTCTTCTTCGCCAAGGATCGCGCACTCGCCGAAGAAGCGTATGCCGGCGATGTCGTGGGCATTCCGAACCATGGATCGGTCCGCATCGGCGACACGCTCACCGAAGGCGAGGACATCAACTTCGTCGGCGTGCCGAGCTTTGCGCCGGAAATCCTGCGCCGTGTCCGTCTGCCGGACGCGATGAAGGCCAAGAAGCTGAAGGAAGCGCTGCAGCAACTCGCTGAAGAGGGCGTTGTCCAGGTGTTCCGCCCGAATGACGGCTCGCCCGCGCTCGTCGGCGTGGTCGGTCCGCTGCAGCTTGACGTGCTGCGCGTACGTCTGAAGGACGAATATGGTCTCGAAGTGAGCTGGGACCAGAGCGAGTTCACGCTAGCGCGCTGGATCGCGCCGGACGGCAAGGGCGATCCGAAGGCCTTCGATATGTTCGTCAGAAACAATTCATCGAGCGTCGCCGACGATCTCGACGGCGACCCGGTCTTCCTCGCGCGCAACCAGTTCAATCTGGATTATACGCGCGAGCGCGCACCCGGCATCGCCTTCACCGACATCAAGGACGTGAAACGGGCGGACGCGGCCTGATTGTGCGTCCTGGTTGAATTCCCATCACGCTGCGTGATGCTCTTCTTCGTCGGCTTATACCGACGAAGGTCGAGGGCGGACTGCCATTGAATTTGACCGGCAGGTCTCAGAATCGGCACAATCCGGGCCGTTGAGATGCGTCATGCGAAGGTGGGGGAATCATCTGCATGTCAGTCTCCTTGAAGCCAGTGCGCCTGGCGCTGACGTCATGGCTTGAGCGCTTCTGGCCTGCCATCGCACTCTTTCTGGTGGCGCAGACCCTTGTACGGCTTGCACTCGCGCTTCTCTCGGGCAGTGGATTTGTCGATCATCCCATCGACATTGTCCGGCCGTTTGTGATCGGTCTGTGGTTCGATCTTGCGGTGCTCCTCGCCGTACTGATTCCGGGCACCCTCTATTGGGTGCTTCTGCCTCGATCCTGGCATGGCGGCCGTTTCGATCGCGCCATGATGTTCTCGGGCTTCGCGCTGTTCGTCTTTATCGTCGGCTTCACGATGATCGGCGAGGTGCTGTTCTGGAACGAGTTTGGCGCCCGGTTCAATTTCATCGCTGTCGATTATCTCGTCTATACGCGCGAGGTCGTCGGCAATATCCGCGAATCCTACCCGGTCGGACGGATGCTTGCAGCGCTCGTCGCCGTGGCGGTCTTGCTGACGATCCTGTTGCGGCGCGTGTTGCGGGCTGACTCGCGCACTGTCGCCCTGCGCAGTCGTGCGGCTGTTTTCGTGTCGCTCGTTATGGCGGCGGTTCTTGTCAATGACGCGTCGAAGTCGTCGTGGACCGAGGTGTCAAGCAACAACTACGCCAACGAGATTTCGGCGAACGGCTATTACACGCTGGTCCGCGCCTTTTTTGGCAACGAGATCGATTATCGCCGCTTCTATGCGCTGGATGACGAGGCGAGGGTCAACAGGCGTATCCGTGACCTGGTTGCCTCGCCCAATGCGAGGTTCGTGAGCACGGTGCCGGGCGACATCACGCGCGACATTGTCGACGCGAACCCCGTTCACATGAATGTCGTGCTGGTCACGATCGAAAGCCTCAGCGCCTCCTTCATGGACCATTTCGGCAACCGGCTCGGCCTGACGCCAAATCTTGATGCGCTTGCCGACCAGTCGCTGTTCTTCGCGAACATGCTTGCCACCGGAACGCGCACCGTGCGCGGCCTCGAAGCGGTGACTCTCTCGGTGCCGCCGACGCCCGGACAATCCATCCTGCGCCGTCCGGGAAATGAACGGCTGTTCTCGCTCGGCTCGGTGATGCGCGACCATGGCTACAGCACCACCTATCTGTATGGCGGCGACGGCGATTTCGACAACATGAATGTGTTCTTCTCGTCGAACGGATATCGGATCGTCGACCGGAGGAATTTTGCGCCGTCCGAAGTTCGTTTCTCGAATGCGTGGGGGGTGTGCGACGAGGATCTGTTCTCGCGTGCCCTGCGTGAAGCGGACGCCTCTTTCGCAACGGGAAAGCCGTTCTTCCAGCATGTCATGACGGTGTCGAACCACAGGCCGTACACCTATCCGACAGGACGTATCAGTCCGCCACACGGGAACACGGGCCTGCAGGGGCGGACGCTCGCAAGCTATATCGAGCAGACTCGCGAAGGCGGGGTGAAATACACCGACTATGCGATCGGCACGTTCCTCGAACAGGCACGCAGCAGGCCCTGGTTCAAGGACACGCTGTTCGTGTTCGTCGCGGACCACACGGCGTCCGCGGCGGGCAAGATCGAGGTCGATCCGTCCGGCTATCACATCCCGGCGATGTTTTATGCGCCGGCCATGATCGCGCCCCGGCGCGTCGATCGTCTTGTGAGCCAGATCGACATCGCGCCCACCATCCTTGGCCTGCTGCACATGACCTATCGCAGCCGTTTCGTCGGGCAGGATCAATCCGGGCCAAACGGGCCGGAACGGGCCTTCATCTCCAATTACCAGAAGGTTGGCTTGATCCGTCAGGAGGGCCTTGCCTTGCTCGGTCCGCGGCACGATGTGACCGGCTTTCGCGACGGTCATGCCGTACGCGGTGCGGAGATCGACGACCGGCTGCGGAGCGACGCGATCGCGTTCTATCAGCATGCATCGCGCTGGCAGCAACACTTCGCCGGCACGAATTCCGTGATCCCCGGAGGGCCTGGGGACTGATGTCGCGCTATCGCGCGCGCTTCCGCGGGATCGGGTGTTCGCGGAACGGCTTGCTGAGATACCGCGATCCTTTCAGGCCGTAGCGCCACGGCAGGTCCGCCGCCTTGGTGATGCCGATGCGGGGGCCCGACACGATGTCGACGGCCTCTGCACGCGCGCGCAATTCAAACGGGGCGCGGTCGAGCGGGAGCCCGTCATGGGCCCGGGTGATGCCGAGTGCTTCGCAAAGCCGTCCAGGACCTGAACAGAGCAACCGTTCGTCATCCATACCGCGACGGCGCTTCATGGCGGCCACGCCAACGGTCGGCTGCAGCGCCCGGATCAGGACCGCGCTGGCCGAACCTTCGCGTTCGCAGACCGCGTTCACGCACCAGTGGATGCCGTAGGAGCGATAGACATAGGCAAAGCCGGGCGGTCCGAACATCACGGCGTTGCGGGGTGTCTGGCCGTTGAAGGAGTGAGCCGCCGGGTCGGTGTGGTGATAGGCCTCGACCTCGGTGATGACACCGCCCACGCCATTGAACAGCAGCGTCACCCCGATCAGTTCGGGCGCGACCTCGTGGACGGAGCGGTCGAAGAAAGCGCGGGTCAGCTTGCGGGGCACCAACATTCTTTATCGCGTGTGCGATGCGAAAGGCGAGGGTGCTCGCACGTGCCGGGATCGTGAAAAGCACGTGTTGGAACGGCTCGCCTGATTCGTCCGTTGCCGCTGCGTTACGGAGGGTGAGATGAAGCAGGCGACGCAAGAGCGCAGAACCTTTCCGGCCAGCGAGCGTGAGCGGGCGTCGATCCGGGCGCTCAAGAACTGGATGCTGTCGGCGCCAGGTGAAAACCCGTTCGAGGATCAACTGGTCCGGGTTCGGATCGCAGCCGCCATTGCAGAGATTTCGTCCGCAGCCCTTGATCACCACCAGCGGACCGGGGCGCCGCAAGCAACCGGATCATCGCAATCAACGAAGTCTTAAGTCTGCGCCGGCCCGGCACCCCAAGGCGCTTCGGACGGTCGATTTGCGAGACCTCGTTCTCGCGAAGGCGTTATCCCGACGACACACTTAGTGTCTTCTCTGCCACACATGGGAGACATTTCGGAATCGGTGCCTTGGTGCCGCTATTTGGCCATAGGCCTCGACGACAGGAGACGGCAGAAATAGCGACGTGACGGGTGTTTGTTGCGCGTGAGTTGGGGCGGGGAGCCCAATCGAGTTCACATGGACGCCAAGACCAACCTGAAGGCAAAGTTGCCCAGCCGCCACGTTACGGAAGGGCCGGAGCGGGCGCCTCATCGCTCCTATCTGTATGCCATGGGCCTTACCACGGCCCAGATCCATCAGCCGTTGGTCGGCGTCGCGTCCTGCTGGAACGAAGCGGCTCCGTGCAACATCGCGCTGATGCGCCAGGCCCAGGCGGTGAAGAAGGGCGTCTCGTCCGCGGGCGGTACCCCGCGCGAGTTTTGCACGATCACGGTCACCGACGGTATCGCGATGGGGCATGGCGGAATGCGCGCCTCGCTGCCGTCGCGCGAGGTGATCGCGGACTCGGTCGAGCTGACCATGCGGGGTCATTCCTACGACGCGCTGGTCGGTCTTGCGGGCTGCGACAAGTCGCTGCCGGGCATGATGATGGCGATGGTGCGGCTGAACGTTCCGTCGATCTTCATCTATGGTGGCTCGATCCTTCCCGGCACCTTCAAGGGCAAGCCGGTTACGGTCCAGGATGTGTTCGAGGCGGTTGGCAAACACTCGGTCGGTGCGATGACCGACGAGGACCTGTTCGGGCTTGAGCAGGTCGCCTGTCCGTCGGCTGGTGCGTGCGGCGCACAATTCACTGCGAACACCATGGCCATGGTGTCGGAAGCGATCGGTCTTGCGCTGCCGTATTCGGCCGGCGCGCCGGCGCCTTATGAAATCCGCGACTCCTTTTGCATGACGGCGGGCGAGAAGGTCATGGACCTCGTGCTCGCCGGTATCCGTCCGCGCGACATAGTCACGCGAAAGTCATTGGAGAACGCAGCCGCGACTGTCGCGGCGTCCGGTGGCTCCACCAACGCTGCGCTGCATCTGCCTGCAATCGCTCACGAAGCCGGCATCGAATTTACCCTGTTCGATGTCGCCGAAGTCTTCAAAAGGACACCGTATATCGCGGATTTGAAACCGGGTGGCCGTTATGTCGCCAAGGATTTGTTTGAAGCAGGTGGCATCCCGCTCGTCATGAAAGCCTTGCTCGACGGCGGTTATCTGCACGGCGATTGTATGACTGTTACCGGGCGCACCATTGCTGAGAACCTGAAGTCCGTGAGCTGGAATCCGGATCAGGATGTCGTGCGCGCTGCGTCCAATCCGCTGTCGCCGACCGGCGGCGTCGTCGGCCTCAAGGGCAACCTGGCTCCCGATGGCGCGATCGTGAAAGTCGCCGGCATGCAGAACCTGAAGTTTACCGGTCCTGCGCGCTGCTTCGATGGCGAGGAAGCCTGTTTCGATGCGGTGAAGAACCGCAAGTACAAGGAAGGCGAGGTTCTCGTCATTCGCTACGAAGGTCCGCGCGGCGGTCCGGGCATGCGCGAGATGCTGTCGACCACCGCTGCGCTTTACGGGCAGGGCATGGGCGACAAGGTCGCGCTGATCACGGACGGTCGTTTCTCCGGCGCGACACGGGGCTTCTGTGTCGGTCATGTCGGCCCGGAGGCCGCTGTTGGCGGTCCGATCGCGCTCCTGCGCGATGGCGATATCATCGAACTCGATGCCGTGAACGGCACGTTGAACGTGAAGCTGTCGGACGAGGAGCTCGCCAGGCGCAAGACGGGATGGACCGCGCGCGAGAACGAGCACGCCGGCTCCGGCTATCTCTGGAAATATGCGCAGCAGGTTGGTCCGGCCGTAAAGGGCGCGGTCACTCATCCGGGCGCCAAATTCGAGAAGATCAGCTATGCAGATGAATAGCATCGCACAGCTGGGCGTTCTCACCTGCGCGCTTTGGCTCGCGCCGGCCTTCGCGTTTGACGGCACGCGCTCGCCTGCGAATACCAAGCCGGAAGTTACGCCGGTCGAAGCGTTCCGGTCGGGTGCCGCCTCGCTCAAGGCCGGTCAAAACGACAAGGCGCTGTTGTCGCTGCAATACGCTGCCGATCAGGGCTATGCGCTCGCACAGTGGAAACTCGGCCGCATGTATGCCGAAGGCGACGGCGTGGAGCGCAACGCGCTGCGCGCATTCCAGTATTTCAGCCGCATCGCCGACACCCATGCGGAAGAGTCGGTACATCGGCCGCAGGCGCGTTTCGTCGCCAATGCCTTCGTGCAGCTCGGTCACTATTACCTCGACGGCATCCCGAATACCGAGGTGAAGGCCGATCCGGATCGCGCGCGCGAGATGTATGCCTATGCCGCGTCCTATTTCGGTGACGCCGACGCACAATATGCGCTCGCCAGGCTCTATCTTGACGGTACCGGCGGCGTGAAGGATCCGCGGCAGGCGCTGCGCTGGCTGAACCTGGCCGCGAACAAGGGCCAGCCGCGAGCGCAGGCATTGCTCGGTCACCTGATCTTCAAGGGCGATGTGGTGCCGCGTCAGGCGGCGCGCGGACTGATGTGGCTGACGCTGGCCCGCGAAGGCGCTGCCGGCGAGAAGTGGGTCGTCGACATGTACGAAGCCGCGTTCAGGCAGGCGACGGACGGCGAACGCCAGATGGCTGTCGCCTATCTCGAGCGCTACATGAAGGGCCGCCGCGACTGATCGCGCGCGCTGCGCGGCCCAGTCCGAAATCGTCAGTTCGGTTCGCCGTTACGCCGCGTCGACTTTGAGGTCGATCCACACCGGCACGTGGTCGGACGGCTTCTCCCAGTTGCGCACATGCTTGTCGATCCCGGCCGCGGTGAGCCGGTCGGCTGCCCGCGGCGAGAGCAGGAGATGATCAATCCGGATGCCCCAGTTCTTCTGCCAGGCGCCGGCCTGATAGTCCCAGAAGGTGTAGAGGCCCTCCGCATCGCTTGTCGCGCGAATGGCGTCGGTCAGTCCGAGATGCGTGAGCGCCCGGAACTTCTCCCGGGTCGGCGGGCGGAATAGCGCATCCTCGGCCCATGCTGCGGGGTTGTGCACGTCCTCCGGGGCCGGGATGACGTTGTAGTCGCCGGCGAGGATCAGATCTTCTTCGAGCTTAAGTCGCTCAGAAGCGTAATCATAAAGCCGGTCCATCCAGTTCATTTTGTACGGATATTTTTCGCTGGCGACCGGGTTTCCGTTCGGCAGATAGATTGACGCGACCCGCACCGCGCCGCCCGGATGCACCACCACCGCCTCGATGAATCGGGCATGGTCATCGGACGGGTCGCCGGGTAGTCCGATGGTCACGTCCTCAAGCGGAAACTTGGAGAGGATGGCCACGCCGTTGAAGGTTTTCTGGCCGTGGACGGCGAGGTTGTAGCCAAGGCTCTCCAGTTCCCCGCGGGGAAAGGCATCATCGGTGATCTTGGTTTCCTGCAGGCAGACGACGTCCGGCTGCCGTTCTTTCGCCCAGGCGCAAAGGTTCTCCAGGCGCTGTCGGATGGAGTTGACGTTCCAGGTGGCGATGCGCATCGGGTTTGATCGGGTTTCGGATTGCCGAATTTTAAGGGAAGGGGCGATTCCCGGCGGTGACAGCCGGTATAAACTACGGGGGTACGGTGTTTACCCCATATTCGCGGGGCGGGTGCGGTTCTTGCATGGATATGGTACGAAGTTTTGAGCAACCGATAACTCGCCGGCGTTCTGTTTTGGCGAGAAACCTGAGGGAAATCCGGCGAAGCGGAAATGCGGGCCGGGTCTATAGTCGTCCATGAGCGCTCGTAAATGGTCCGTCACGCTGGCTGCGATCATCGCCGTCGGGGCGGGCGTATATGCCGTTAAACCTTCCTGGATCGAGACGGTCACGACGCCGCTCGGACGGCTGTGGAGTCCGCAGAACGCGGCCGCCCAGCAAAAGGGTCCGCCGCCGCGTGTCATTCCTGTTGAAGTGGTCACCGCTGAACTGCGCGACGTGCCGGTGCGACTCGAAGCGCTCGGAACGGTGACGCCGATCGCGAGTGTCGCGATCAAGGCGCGGCTCGAAACGGTCATCACCGAAGTGCATTTCCGCGATGGGGCGATGGTCAATGCGGGCGATCTCCTGTTCACGCTCGACAGCCGGCAGATTGAAGCCGAGATCAAGCGCGTCGAGGCGGTGATATCGAGCGCCGAGGCGCAGCAGGAGCAGGCCGAGCGCGATGTGAAGCGCTATCTCGAACTCGTGCAGAAGAACGCCACCACGCAGGTGACGCTCAACAACGCGCAGACGCAGGTGAATATCGCGAGTGCGCTCGCTGCCTCGAACCGCGCCACGCTCGACAATCTGCGGGTGCAGCTGTCGTGGACCCGGATCCGCGCGCCGATCTCCGGCCGTATCAGCGCCGCCAATGTGAAGGTTGGCAATTTCGTGCGCCCGGCCGACACGACGCCGCTTGCGACCATCAACCAGATCATGCCGGTTTATGTGACGTTCGGCCTTCCGCAGCGCCAATTGCCCGAATTGCGCAAGGCGCTGGCGGCGGAGACTGCAACGGTCGAGGCGCGGGCGCCCGGTGAGACACGCGTCGCCGACGGCCAGGTCACGATGATCGAAAACACGGTCGATGCCGCAACCGGCATGGCGATCGTGCGCGCGACCATGGACAACAAGGACGAGGTGCTGTGGCCGGGAACGCTTGTGAACACGCAAGTGATCCTGCGCAACGAGAAGGCCGTGCTGGTGCCGTCGCCTGCAGTTCAGGTCAGCCAGAACGGGCCCTATGTGTTCGTCGTTGAGAACGGCGTAGCGAAAATACGGCCGGTGACGGTCGAGCGTACCGTCGATATGCAGTCGGTTATTTCCAAGGGGCTGGAAGGCGGCGAGACCGTTGTGCTCGACGGTCAGCTTCAGCTCGTTGAAGGCGCGCGCGTCGCGCCGCGCAGCAAGGGGAAGGCAGGGGCCTAAGTCATGAATCTCTCCGAGCTGTGTATCCGACGCCCGGTGATGACGACGCTGATTACAGCGTCGTTTATCGTTTTTGGAGCCTTCGCCTACAAGCTTCTGTCGGTCTCCGCGCTGCCGCGGGTCGACTTCCCGACCATCGAAATCACCGCGACGCTTCCCGGTGCAAGCCCCGAGACAATGGCGGCCTCGATCGCGTCGCCGATCGAACGGCAGCTTTCGACGATTGCGGGAATTTCGTCGATGTCGTCGTCATCCTCGCTCGGAACGACGCGCATCACCATCCAGTTTGACCTCAATCGCAACATCGACGCGGCTGCGCTCGATGTGCAAACCGCGCTGACGATCGCGCAGCGGCGCTTGCCGGTGGAAATGACGACGCCGCCGAGCTTCCGGAAGGTCAATCCGTCGGACTTCCCGATCCTGTTCATCTCGGTGCGGTCCGGCACACTGCCGCTATCGACCGTCAACGAATATGCCGAGACCCTGCTGGGGCAGTCGATCTCCCAAATCCCGGGCGTCGCCCAGGTGCTGGTTTATGGTGCGCAAAAATTTGCGGTGCGTGTCCAGGTCGATCCGGAAGCCGCGGCCGCCCGCGGTCTCTCGCTCGACGACGTCCGTCAGGCGGTCGCCAAGGTGAACTCGTCGGTTCCGGTCGGCACGCTCGCCGGTCCGCAGCAGAACGTCACGCTGCAGGCTCCGGCGCAGCTCGACAGGGCGGCAGATTACAGCAATGTCGTGGTGGCCTGGCGGAACGGCGTTCCGGTCAAGCTGAACGAAATCGCGACCGTCTACGACAGCGTCGAGAACAACAAGATCGCGAGCTGGTTCAACGGCGAGCGGTCGATCGTGCTCGGCATCCAGCGTCAGCCCGATGCCAATACCGTGGCAGTGGTGGACGCGATCAAGGAAAAGCTGCCGTCCCTGCGCGCGGGCATTCCCGCGTCCGTCCAACTTGAATTGCTCATGGACCGCTCGATCTCGGTCCGTCAGGCCGTCGCCGACGTAACCCATCACATGATGATAGCGCTGGTGCTCGTTCTGCTCGTGATCTTCCTGTTCCTGCGCAAGCTGAGCGCCACGATTATTCCGGGCCTCGCGGTCCCGATCTCGATCGTCGGCACCTTCGCGGTCATGTACGCGCTCGATTTCTCGATCAACAACATGACGTTGCTGGCGCTGACGCTGTGTATCGGCTTCGTGGTCGACGACGCGATCGTCATGCTCGAAAACATCGTGCGCCACATCGAAGGCGGAATGAGACCCTTCGAAGCCGCGCTGAAGGGCTCGCGCGAAATCGGCTTCACCATCATTTCGATCACGCTGTCGCTGATCGCCGTGTTCATACCGGTTCTGCTGATGGGCGGGGTCGTCGGACGCGTGTTCCGCGAATTCGCCGTGACGATTGCGATCGCCATCGTGATTTCCGGATTCGTGTCGCTGACGCTGACGCCGATGCTCTGCGCCCGCATGCTCAAGGGGCACGATCCGCACGACCACGAGAAGAGGCCCTTCTTCGTGCTGCGCTGGTTCGAGGCAATGTTCAACACCTGGCTGCGCGCTTACGAGTGGTCGCTGGATAAATGCATCAAGTACAAGCCGGTGACGCTTGTCATTACCTTGGCCACCCTGGCCGGTACCGTGTGGCTTTACATGATCGTCCCGAAGGGCTTCTTTCCGACGGAAGATACCGGCTTCGTTAGCGTAACCACAGAAGCTGCGACAGATACCTCGTTTGAGGCGATGGCGCAGCGTCAGGCCGCGATCGCCAATATCATTCGTGCGGACAAAGCCGTCGACTACATCAATTCGACGGTCGGCGCCGGCGGTCCCAATCCGACTGCCAATTACGGGCGCATGTTTGTCGTCCTGAAGCCCAAGCAGGAGCGCGATCCCGTGGGCGCCGTGATCGCGCGGTTGCGGCGCGAAACTGCGCGTGTCGCCGGCATCCAGACCTATTTTATTCCGGTCCAGAACATCAATATCGGCGGCCGCATTTCCAAGGCCGAGTACCAGTACACCCTGCAGAGCAGCGACACCGAAGCGCTCTACCGGGTCGCGCCGGAATTGCGCGACAAGCTCGCTCGATTGCCCGAGCTTCGCGACGTCAATACCGACCTCTACATCCGCAATCCGCAGATGCTGGTCGACATCGATCGCGAGAAGGCCGCCGTCTACGGCATCAGTGTCGACCAGATCCGGCAGGAATTGTTCAACGCCTATGGCTCGCGCCAGGTTGCGACGATCTATGGCCCGGCGAACTATTACCAGGTCATTCTGGAGACGCTGCCGCAATTCCAGGAAGATCCGTCCTATCTGTCCAAGCTGCGCCTGAAGACGGCGAGCGGGCAGGTGGTGCCGCTCGACGCGGTCGCGAAGCTGGTTCCGACTGTCGGGCCGCTGCAGGTCAACCACCAGGCCCAGCAGCCGTCGGTGACGATCTCGTTCAACGTGTCGCCCGGCTACTCTGTCGGTCAGGCGACCGAGGCGATCGAACGCGTCGCGCGTGACTCCAACCTGCCGGCAACGATTTCGACGGGCTTCCAGGGCACCGCGCAGGTGTTCCAGGACGCGCAGCGCGGGCAGGGCCTCCTGATCCTCGCCGCGGTGTTCGCCGCCTATGTGATCCTCGGCATCCTGTACGAGAGCTTCATCCATCCGATCACGATCATTTCCGGTCTGCCGTCGGCCGGCATCGGCGCCATTCTCACGCTGATGCTGTTCGGCATGGACCTGTCGGTGATTGCGATCATCGGCATCGTCATGCTGGTCGGCATCGTGAAGAAGAACGCGATCATGATGATCGATTTCGCGATCGATCGTCGCCGTGTCGGGCTGTCTGCGGAAGCCGCGATCCGCGAAGCCGCGGTGCTGCGCTTCCGTCCGATCATGATGACGACGTTCGCCGCGATCTTCGGTGCGTTGCCGATTGCGCTCGGCGCCGGTGCGGGCGCGGAGCTGCGGCAGCCGCTCGGTATCGCGGTCGTTGGCGGCCTGTGTGTGTCGCAGTTGCTGACGCTCTACATCACGCCGGTGATCTACATCTATCTCGACCGCGTCGACCGCATCCTGAAGGGCCGTCTCGAGCCGCAGCTCGAGGAGGTGCCGGAGGTCGAGGGTCCGCGCGCAGTGGCGGCGGAATAGAGCAGCCCATCGGCATGGTTCTTGCTGGCCTGTCTCCGATCTTTCGGAGACAGGCATCAGCTGTCTCCGGGCCATTCGGAGACAAGTCATGCGCCGTTATTCGCTCGCTGCTCTGCTTATTTTGCTGGCAACCGCGCCAGCCGCCGTCGCAGATACCTGGCCGTCGAAGCCGGTCAAGGCGGTGGTGCCGTTTGGCGCAGGCTCTGCGACCGACATCATCCCGCGCATCGTATTCGAGCAATTGCAGGCACAGCTCGGCCAGACCATCGTGGTCGAAAATCGCGGCGGCGCCGGCGGCACGATCGGCGCTTTGCAGGTCGTGAAGGCAGATCCCGACGGCTATACGTGGCTGGTCCATTCCTCGGCGCACACGGTCGCGCCGGCGCTCTATCCCAATCTGCCGTTCAAGGCGGACAGCGATCTCGTCCCGATGTCGATGATCGGCAGCGTGCCGAACGTCCTGATCATCTCGCCGTCAAAGGGCATCAAGACGATCCAGGACTTCGTCGCCTACGGGAAGGCCAATCCAGGCAAGCTGAACTTCGCTTCGCTCGGCGTCGGCTCGGCGGTCCACATGAGTGCCGAGCGCTTCCGGGTGAGCGCGGGGTATGACGCCGTGCACATTCCGTTCAAGGGCGGCGCCGAAGCCCTGGCCGAAGTCATTGCGGGCCGCGTCGACTATTATTTCTGTCCGCTTGCGACCGCGCTGCCGCATATCAAGGAAGGCAAGCTGCT
>NZ_DATMRV010000173.1:0-52872 GCF_035565795.1 Pseudorhodoplanes sp. | reverse complement strand
TGTCCGTGCGATGACGCTTGCCGAGGCTGCGAAGATTTATCGCGAGCGATACTGGCATGTGTTGCGTTGCGATGAACTGCCGGCCGGACTGGATTACGCAGTCTTCGACTACGGCGTGAATTCCGGCACCGGCCGTGCGGCCAGGGTCATGCAGCGGCTGCTCGGAATCGGTCAGGGCACGACGATGACAGACGCGGTAATCGCGAGCGCGCGCAATGCGGGCGCTTCATCTCTGATCGCGCGACTGTGCGACGAGCGGCTCGCGTTTCTGAAATCGCTGCGAACATGGCCGGTATTTGGTGCGGGCTGGGGCCGGCGCGTCGCCGAGGTGCGGCGCGATGCGCTCGCAATGGCGAACGGCGCGACGGTTGCTTCGATCGAACTGGGCGCCGCGAACGGCAAGGCCAAAGTCCCGGCGCCGAAGGTGGCGAAGACGACCACGGCGGCGGGCGCGGTGATTGCTGGCGGTGGCGCGGCGCAGATAGCGGCCGCTTCAGGCGTATCGTGGCCGGTCGTGTGGGCGATCCTCGCAGCCGGTATCATGTGCGCTGCCGCCGGCTGGATCGGCTGGACGCTGTGGCACAAGCGCAAGCAGATGGCGCCGGCGATCGGACCTTCCGCAGAGCCGGCGCTGACGACCCGCGCATTGGCGAGACTGCGCGACCGGCTGAAAGGTTGGCGCACGCTTCTGTTCGGCGGCGCGGTTACGATGGCGGGGGCCGCGCTCGATATTCTCAACGCGTTGCAGTTGGTCGATATCACGCCGCTGCTTCCGCCCGACCATGCGCTGAAGATCATCGCCGTGATCGGCGTCGTCACCGTGGTCCTGCGCCTGGTCACGACCGACCGCATCGGTCGCAAGGAGCGGTGATATGAGCGGCATTGTCCTGAAACTGATCGGCTGGTTCGGCGGCGGTGCGCTCGACGCGCTGCTGGGCCGGCTCGCCGATTACCTGCGCGCGAAGGCGAACGACGATCTCGCGCGATACCAGACCGGCGTGCAAGCCGACACCCAGATCGCGATTACGCAGGTCAATGCGCAGATCGAAGCGCGAAAACTGCAGACCCAGCTGATCGAGGCCGATCGCGGCTGGTGGGTGACGGCCTGGGTGCGTCCGCTGATCGTCTACCCTTGCGTGATGCATTTCGGCGCGATCGTGCTCGATTCAACGTTCCGCTTCGGCTGGGGCATTGCCAAGCTGCCGCCGCCCTATGACGGCTACGAGCAGGCGATCATCCTGTCGTTCTTCATCGCACGCCCGTTCGAGAAGGTGGCGCGGGTGTTCATGGCGGGGAGGGGGAATTAAAGCGAGGCGGCGCTTGAGCCAAGGTGGGCGCTTGAGCCAAGGCGGGCGCTTGGCGAACACAGCGTCGCTCCGGTAAAGACGGCCCGTTCTTCCGGAGCCTGATGCAATGCACGTCCGCGACGCCGTCGCCTCCCGCTATTCCTGCCGCGCCTTCCTGCCGACACCGATCCCCGAACAGACCGTTCGCGACATTATCGAACTGTCGGCGCGTGCGCCGTCCGCCGGCAACATGCAGCCGTGGCGGATCGATGTGATCGCAGGCGAGCGCGTAACGGCGCTGAAAGATCTCCTGCGTCCGCGCATGGGCGAATTGCCGCGCGGCGAGGGCACCGAGTACACGATCTACCCGCCCGAGATGAATGCCACCTACCGTAAGCGGCGCTTCGAAGTCGGCGAACTTCTCTACAAGTCGATCGGCGTTCCGCGCGAGGACAAGCCGGCGCGTTACCGCCAATACGCGCGCAACTTCGAATTCTTCGGCGCGCCGGTCGGCATATTCTTTTCCGTCGATCGCGATCTCGGCGTCGCCCAGCATTCCGACCTCGGCGGCCTGATCCAGACCGTCATGCTGGTCGCGCGCGGCTATGGGCTGCATACCTGCGCGCAGCAGGCCTGGGCGTCCTGGCACAAGACATTGCCGGCCTTTCTCGGTCTCCCCCAGCACATGATGCTGTATTCGGGCATGGCGCTCGGCCATGCCGATGAGGCCGCCCCGATCAACGGCTGGCGTTCGCCGCGCGCTCCGCTCGGCGACTACGCGACATTCTCCGGCTTCACGGGATAGTGTCCGGCTGGTTGAATCTGCCGCGGTTCCGCCACCGGACATTCATGCGATATTCACGGGTGCGGATTTAGAGCGGCGACATGTTCCTCAGAAACCTGATTCTCAGCGCGTCCCTGGCGGTCGCGGCTTTCGGTGCTTCTCCGGCGCCTGCCGCGGAACTCCGGATGGCCGAGGCGTCGGCTGCCCAATGCCTGACCCCGGCCCAGCGCCGCACCGTGGCAGCCAGCGGCAAGGTCGTGCCGCTTTCCAAGGCGATTCGGGCTGCCCGCGCCCGCAAGATCGATGTTGTTGACGCCAAGCTCTGCAAGGGGCCAAAAGGTTTCGTCTACCTGCTGACACTGCTCGCGCAGGATGGCAAAGTCACCCGCGCCACCGTTGATGCCGCGAGCGGGTTGCTTACGGACGGCGGCTGATTTCGGAGGGTTTCCGTCTTGCGTCTCCTCGTGATCGAGGACGATCCCGACCTCAACCGTCAGCTCGCAACCGCTTTGACCGAAGCGGGTTACGTTGTCGACCGTGCGTTCGACGGCGAAGAGGGGCATTACCTCGGTGAGACCGAGCCCTATGACGCGGTCATTCTGGATATCGGCCTTCCCAAGATGGACGGCATCTCGGTGCTGGAGGCCTGGCGGCGCGCCGGCCGCGCGATGCCCGTACTGATGCTAACGGCGCGCGACCGCTGGAGCGACAAGGTTCAGGGCTTCGATGCCGGCGCCGACGACTACGTGCCCAAGCCCTTCCATATGGAAGAAGTGCTGGCGCGGGTGCGCGCGCTGCTGCGCCGATCGGTCGGCCACGCCAAGAGCGAGTTCAATTGCGGTCCGGTCCGGCTCGATACCCGCACCGGCCGCGTAGCCGTCGACGGCAATCCGGTGAAACTGACCAGCCACGAATATAGGCTGTTGTCCTACCTCATGCATCACACCGGCCGCGTGGTGTCGCGCACCGAGCTTGTCGAGCATCTCTACGATCAGGACTTCGACCGCGACTCCAACACGATCGAAGTATTTGTCGGCCGCATCCGCAAGAAGCTCGGCGTCGACGTGATCCAGACCGTACGCGGGCTTGGCTATCTGCTGACACCGCCCGATGCGCGCTGAGGCTACGCTTTTCCGTCAGGCCCGCGCTTGTCGCGGGCATCCACGTCTTGCCTTTCTCTGGACGGAAAGACGTGGATGGCCGGGACGAGCCCGGCCATGACGATGTGAGTGATTCATGCGCGCGAACTCGCTGGCGCTACGGTTGTTCCTGTGGGCCGCGGGATGGACGATCGCGATCGTGCTCGTCACGGGGATCGTCTTGTCGTCGCTTTATCGCGACGCTGTCGAGCGCGCTTTCGACGGCCGGCTGCAGGTCTATCTGCGTACGCTCGTCGCCGATCTCGCCGCGCCTGAAGTTCCCGACGACAAGCTGGCACAGGGCGTCAGCGAACCATTGTTCGATCTGCCGCTGTCCGGCTGGTACTGGCAGGTCACCCAGCTCGACAGCCTGAAGCCGGAAGTCCGCGCCTCGCGTTCGCTGTGGGACGGAGGATTGCCTCGCTTGCCGGTTCCAAGCTCAACCGCGGCCCTCGGCGTGCGGACCGGCTATGTCAACGGACCCGAAGACCAGAGGCTGAGGCTGGTCGAACGCAGCGTCGATCTCGGCGATGAGGGCAGTTATCTCGTTGCGGTGGCGGGCGATGCCGCCGAGATCGAGGACGATATCCGCAGTTTCAACCGTGCTTTGCTCGCGACCTTCTGCGCACTCGCGCTCGTGCTTCTTCTCACCACGGCATTCCAGGTGCAGTTCGGTCTTGCACCGCTCAAGCGCATTTCCCAGCAACTCGCAGCGATCCGCTCCGGCCAGGCCGAGCGACTCGAAGGCAAATTCCCGGTCGAAATTGCTCCGCTCGCGCGCGAAGCCAATGCGTTGCTCGACGCCAATCGCGAAATCGTCGAGCGCGCCCGCACGCATGTCGGCAATCTCGCGCATGCGCTGAAGACGCCGCTGTCGGTCGTGATGAACGAAGCCGCGGCGCGCGCCGACGATCCGCTGGCGCAGAAGGTACGCGAGCAGGCCGATGTGATGCGCGACCAGATCACGCGCCATCTCGAGCGCGCCCGCATGGCCGCGCGGCTGACCGTGGTCGGAAGCGTGACGGAGGTGGCGCCTGTCGTGCAGGCCATCGCGCGCACCATGGAGAAGACCAACCGGCACAAGGATTTGCGTCTGCGAGTCGATGCACCCGACGATGCGCAGTTCCGCGGCGAGCGGCAGGACCTCGAAGAGATGGTCGGCAATCTCGTCGACAATGCCTGCAAGTGGGCGCAGTCGCGGGTCTCGATCGAGGTGCTCAAGGAGCGCGCCGACGACGACCGGCAGGTGATCCGGATCATCGTCGACGACGACGGGCCCGGTCTCACGCCCGCTGAGCGCGAGCAGGTTGCCCGGCGCGGGCGGCGGCTGGATGAAACCAAGCCCGGTTCCGGGCTTGGTCTCTCGATCGTCGTGGAACTCGCCGGGCTTTACGGCGGCACCTTCGTTCTCGGCACCGCACCGCTCGGCGGCCTGCGCGCGGAACTTGTCCTGCCGGCGGCGTAACCCGCGGCCGTAGTTTCTTTACGGTTTGGTGGTCATATCATCCGCTGGACGGCCCGGTCCGCGGCTCAGAAATGCCGCATTCCCTGTTGTTTAGTAAATGCCTGCCGCGTCCTGTCGCGGCATCGGGGCGTCACACCGGAGGGGGCATGCGTTCGATCGGAATTGTCATCGCGGCAGCGGCATTTGTGGCCGGATGCGCGGGCGATCCGAATACCGGAACCGGACCGCGCGAGAATACCGGGACGCTGGTCGGCGCGCTGGCTGGCGCTGCGATCGGGTCGCAATTCGGCGGCGGAACCGGCGAGCGGATCGCTGCCGGTGTCGCCGGTGCGGCGATCGGTGGCCTGATCGGCAACCGGATCGGCTCCGCGATGGACGACGAGGACAAGCAGCGCGCCTATGTCGCGCAGATGGAGGCACTGGATCGCGGCGCGTCCGGCGCACCCGTAGGCTGGGAAAATCCGGATTCCGGGCGGCGGGGCACCATCGTGCCAGGGCCGCAATATGACAGGCGCGGCATGCAATGCCGCAGCTTCACCCATACGATTTATATCGACGGCCGCCCGCAGGTCGCGCGCGGCGACGCTTGCCGCAATCCCGACGGCACCTGGCAGCTGGTGTAATGCGAAACCTGCGCACCTAACCGCTTCTTAAGACCGGCGCGCTATGCGTTGGCTCTCGGTACAAGCGGTGAGTGGTGTGTATGGCCGACGGGGCCCTCGTCGAGCGTTTGCAGCAATATCTCAGGGATCTGAGTCCTGAGGCGCGCACGCTGTTGATGACGGAACTGGAACGCGGCCTGCTGCGCGGCGCGGACATGCCCGGCGCGGAACTCGTGCTGCAGGTGTTGCGTCGCGACGCGCGCGAGAATGTCCGTCCAAAACGTCCCGGCAATCTCGCCCGGCTGTTTTTCCAGCCGCTCGAACCGCTGCTTGTCGACGATACCGCGACCCACAATCACCCCGGCCGCATCTCCCGTGTCGTGCTCGAGCCGGTGTGGGAGTGGATCTGCCGCGACCTGATGCCCGGCGAAGCCAAGGCCGTGACCGATCAGGTGGCGCGCGCGTTCGAGGAGGGGGACTCCGATCGCGCCGAAGAACTCGCACGCGCCTTCCAGGATCGTGCCGCGCTCCGGATGGAAGAAGCGCTGGCCGCGGCCAAATCCGATGACAAGGTCCGGCGGCGGCTCGCCGGCCAGATCGGCACGCCGCGCGCGATCCAGGATGCGACCGCGATCCTGACCATCATCAAGGCGCGTCAGCAGCTTGCCGCATTCGGCGCGCAATTGCCGAACCACATCAAGACTCTCGACGACAGCAACGTCGCCACCATCAAGGCGATGATCGACTCGCCGGCTGCCGGCGGTCCGACGCTTTTCGTCTATGTGCTCGTGATGACCATGAGCCGTCTGGCGGCGCCCTGGCAGTTGATCCGTCTCGCGACGCGCGCAGCCGGGACCGACAATGCGAGCCGGATCTCCGAAACGCCATACGCTGTCACCATCGACATCGTGCTGGCTGAAATCCAGCGCATGATCGGCGAACTCAAGGGCGAGTTGCGTTCGGGGCAGGGGCTCGCGGTCGGCGCGCTGCTCAAGAGCATCCACGATTCCGCGCGCGGCCTGCGCGCCGAGATCAATTTCGCCTACGAGTCGCCCTGGGCGCGCGGCCTTGCGGCGTTGCGTACGCAGGTCTCCGACCTCCTGAAAGGCGAGATCGAGACGCTGCCCGGGCGCGTCCGCAGGCTTTTGCGCGCCCGCCCGATCAAGGAGATCGCGCCGAATTCCACGCTCGACGAGAACGACGTGCGCGAGACCGAGGCCCAGATCGAGTTCGTCAATACCTGCCGGGCCTATGCCGGCGAGCTCGCGCTGAGCGAACTGACCACGCGGACCTGGGGCGATCTCGAGCATTATCTCGATCCGGCCACCGCCGCTCTCGTGGAGAATCTCCGCATCGCCGGCACGTCCGACCGGCCGTTCCGGCAATCCCAGCTCGACGCCGCCGTGCGCTTCTGCCGCAAGGTCTTCGGCGAGGATTATGCGGCCCTGATGCTGAAGGCCCGCGATGTCGCAGCCGCCGCGGAGCGCAAGGCGGCAAAGGCGTAGCTGCGATCCGCGCTGGTCGGGTTCCCGGTCGCAAAGCGCTGCAGCCCTAGCCCGGCACCCGGCTGTGCGCCAATGATCACGGATCGGTATTTTGTGCGCCGCCCGCGGGTGATGTAAACCGGCGCGCATGAGCCTGTACCTGATCCTGGCCCTGATGACCGCGGCGGCGATTTTCGCCGTTCTGTGGCCTTTGTCGCGTCATCCGAGGGATGGAGCCGCCGACCGTCAGGATGTCGAGGTTTATCGCGACCAGCTCGATGAGGTCGAACGCGACCGCAAGGCCGGCCTGATACCGGACAGCGAGGCGGAGGCCGCGCGGGTCGAAATCTCGCGCCGGCTGCTGGCCGCGGCCGATTCCGCTGAAAAGCCCGCGCGGATAGCGGGCGCCTCACCCCTCTGGCGGCGTCGCGCGGCCGCGTTGATCGCGCTGATCCTGCTGCCGATCCTGGCGGGCAGTCTCTATGTCCGGTGGGGTTCTCCGCAACTTCCCGGTGCGCCGCTGTCCGCGCGCATGGATGCCCCGCTGCAGAACCGCTCGATCGAAAGCATGGTCGCGCAGGTCGAGGCGCATCTGGAGAAAAATCCCGACGACGGGCAGGGTTGGAATGTCGTGGCGCCGGTCTACATGCGGATGGGGCGCTTCAATGACGCGGTCCGCGCGCGGGCCAACACCGTCCGTATCCTCGGCAGCAACGCCGAGCGGGAGGCCGATCTCGGCGAGGCGCAGGTCGCGGCGGCAAACGGCGTCGTCACTGCCGATGCGAAGGCGACCTTCGAGCGCGCGCTGAAGGTCGACGCGGCCAATGTGAAGGCGCAGTATTTCATGGGCCTTGCCGCCGAGCAGGATGGCCGGCCCGAGCAGGCGGCCCGGATCTGGCGCGCGATGCTGGCAACGGCACCGGCGAATGCGCCGTACCGGCCGCTGGTGCAGAAGTCGCTGGCGCGTGTCGAACCGAATGCGGCGCCGGTCGAACCGAAAGCCCCGCAGCCGGGACCAACACAGGAGGATATGGCGGCGGCCCAGCAACTGACGGCCGAACAGCGTCAGGACATGATCCGCGGCATGGTCGACAGGCTGGCCGAGCGGCTGAAGGCGGATTCGTCTGATTTCGAAGGCTGGTTGCGGCTGGTGCGTGCCTATGCGGTGATGGGGGACAAGGAAAAGGCGCAAGAGGCTGCGCGAAGTGCCCGCAACACCATCGGCGACGACGCCGACAAGCGCAAACGGCTCGACGACCTGACGAAGGGACTCGGCATTGAAGGTTGAGGTAACACAGCAATGACGCGCAAACAGCGCCGTCTGGTACTGATCGGAGCGGGCGCCCTGGTGCTCGCGGTTGCGGCTGCGCTCGTGCTCACGGCGCTGCGCGACTCCATCGTCTTCTTCAATTCGCCGACGGACGTGGTGGAGAAGAAGGTGCAGGCCGGCTCGCGCATTCGTCTGGGCGGTCTGGTGCAGCCCGGCACCGTCGTCCGCAAGGATGTGGACGCCACCTTCGACGTCACTGACGGAAAGAACGTGGTGCGCGTGACCTATCGCGGCATCCTGCCTGATCTGTTCCGCGAAGGGCAGGGCGTGGTGGCCGAAGGCACGTTGCTCGATGCGGCATCGTTCCGCGCCGACACCGTGCTCGCCAAGCATGACGAGAACTACATGCCGAAGGAAGTGGCCGATGCGCTCAAGAAGCAGGGCCACTGGAAGGACGATTACGGGAAGAAGCCGGGCGGGGCGAAGCAATGATCGCTGAAGTCGGCCACTACGCGCTGGTGCTGGCGCTCGCGCTTGCGCTGATCCAGGCAACGCTGCCGATTGCCGGCGCGCGGCTGAACGATCGTCTGCTGATGGGGATCGCCGAACCCGTCGCGGTGGTGCAGTTCCTGTTCGTTGCGCTGGCGTTCGCGGCGCTGACCACGCTGTACGTGACGTCCGACTTCTCGGTTCTCAATGTTTACGAGAACTCGCATTCGGCCAAGCCGCTCATCTACAAGATCACCGGAGTCTGGGGCAATCACGAAGGCTCCATGCTGTTGTGGGTGCTGATCCTCGCGCTGTTCGGCGCGCTGGTGGCGCTGTTCGGCAGCAACCTGCCGCAGACCCTGCGCGCCAATGTGCTCGGTGTGCAGGCCTGGATCGCGTCGGCATTCTTCCTTTTCATTCTCGCGACGTCGAACCCGTTTGCGCGCATCGCCCGCCCGCCATTCGAGGGACGCGATCTCAATCCGGTGCTGCAGGATATCGGGCTCGCGGTTCACCCGCCGCTGCTCTATCTCGGCTATGTCGGCTTCTCGATCTCGTTCTCGTTCGCGGTCGCCGCGCTGATGGAAGGCCGCATCGACGCGGCTTGGGCGCGCTGGGTGCGGCCCTGGACACTCGCGGCCTGGTGTTTCCTCACGCTCGGCATTTCGATGGGGTCCTATTGGGCCTATTACGAACTCGGCTGGGGCGGCTGGTGGTTCTGGGATCCGGTTGAGAACGCGTCGCTGATGCCGTGGCTCGCAGGCACCGCGCTGTTGCATTCGGCCGTGGTGATGGAAAAGCGCAACGCGCTCAAGGTCTGGACCATCTTGCTGGCGATCCTGGCCTTCTCGCTCTCGCTGCTCGGCACCTTCCTCGTCCGCTCGGGCGTGCTCACCTCCGTGCACACCTTCGCGAGCGATCCGACGCGCGGTGTCTTCATTCTCTGCATCCTCGTCTTCTTCATTGGCGGTTCACTCGCGCTCTATGCGTGGCGCGCGTCCGCATTGAAGCAGGGCGGTCTGTTCGCGCCGATCTCGCGCGAGGGCTCGCTCGTTCTGAACAATCTCCTTCTGACCACGGCCTGCGCGACCGTCTTCGTCGGCACGCTCTATCCGCTCGCACTGGAATCGTTGACCGGCGACAAGATTTCGGTCGGCGCACCATTCTTCAACGCGACCTTCGGTCCGCTGTTTTTGCCGCTGATGATTGCGATGCCGTTCGGCCCGCTGCTGGCCTGGAAGCGGGGCGATCTTTACGGGGCCGCGCAGCGTCTGACAGCCGCGTTCGTGGTGGCGCTGATCGCGATGGGTGTCACGGTCGCGATCACGCATGGCGGCCCGGTGCTGGCGCCGTTCCTGATCGGCGTTGCGGCCTTCGCGATGACGGGCGCGTTCATCGATATCGTGGAGCGCATCCAGCTGTTCCGGCAGCCATTCGGCCTGTCGTTGCGACGGCTGGTGGGCCTGCCGCGTTCGGCCATCGGTACCGCGATCGCGCATTTCGGTCTCGGCGTGTGCCTGCTGGGCATCGCATCGGAGGCCTATTACGGCGCCGAACGCATTCTTTCGATGAAGCCCGGGCAGTCGGTCGAAGTCCGCGGCTATGACCTGACCTTCGACAATCTGATTGCGCGTCCGGGACCGAATTATCGTGAACTGGTCGCGAAATTCACGGTCAAGTCCGGCGGGGAAACGCTCGGCATCCTCGAGCCGTCGAAGCGCACCTTCACTGCGCGCAATTCCGCAACGACCGAAGCGGCATTGATGACGCGCGGCTTCAGCCAGATCTACCTGTCGCTCGGCGACGTCGGCGATGACGGTTCTATTGCGGTCCGGCTCTATCACAAGCCGCTGGTGCTGCTGATCTGGCTCGGCACGGTTGTGATGGTGATCGGCGGAGTGTTCTCGCTGTCCGACCGGCGGCTGCGCGTCGGTGCGCCGCGGGCCGCGCGCAAACCGAAGCTGCAGCCGGCGGAGTAGGGCGATGCGCGCACTCGGCCTTGCACTTGCGATGATCGTCGCGCTGCATGCGGCGCCCGGTTACGCCGTGCAGCCGGACGAAATCCTGCCCGATGCGAAGCTCGAGGAGCGCGCGCGCAACCTGTCGCGCGAACTGCGCTGCATGGTGTGCCAGAACCAGTCGATCGATGACTCGGACGCTCCGCTCGCGCGCGATCTGCGGCTGCTGGTGCGCGAACGCCTGACAGCCGGCGACAGCGACAGGCAGGTGCTTGATTTCCTCACCAGCCGCTACGGCGATTTCGTCCTGCTCAATCCGCCGATGAATGCGAAGACGATACTGCTGTGGGTGATGCCCGCGGGTCTGCTGGTCGTCGGCGGCATCGTTCTCGTCCTTGCGATGCGGCGGCGCAGCGCCGTCCCGGCGGATTCGGGAGCGCCGGTCTCTCCACTGAGCGCCGAAGAAGAGCGGAAGATCGCGGCGCTGCTCGACAGCGATCCGCGGACCAGAAGCTAGCCCACGTTAACCAGCAGAAAATGACGCGAGTCGGGGGCTGCGCGGGCGCTTTTGCAACGTGCGCGATGATTTTTACGCAAGCTTGGTGTCCGGAAATAGCCTCGCCAGGACCGAAAAGCCCCCGTAAGTCATTGAATTATCTGAACTTGCCGGCGGCGTTGTCATTACCAAAGTTTAATCCCCCCGACAGGTCTTTGTAAGGCGAGAGCCCCCATCTTCACATTCGAACGGCGCCGGGATCGTCCCAAGAGAAGCCTCCCCGGCTCGTAGTGAAATTAGGAAGATGGAGTGAACCACATGACCTCAACTACGCCTCCCAGCCCGGGCGGCTTCCTCAAAGGACGCCGGGCCCTGTTGCTCGGTACGACTATCCTGAGCCTCGGCGCGGCCGCTTTGTTCGTTGCGCCCGATGCAGCCCGTCATGCGGCCGTTGCGCAGAATGTCACGCAGCAGGCGCAGACCGTGCAGCGTCCGGTCGGTTTTGCCGACGTCGTCGAGAAGGTGAAGCCGGCGGTGATTTCCGTCCGCGTCAAGGTAAACGCGGGTCCGCAGAATTCCTCGTTCGAGGGCCAGCTGCCGCAGGGCTTCGAGCGCTTCTTCCGCCGCTTCGGTGGCGAAGACATGTTCCCGGATTTGCCGAACCGCGGCATGCCTGAGCAGCGCGGCCCACGCCAGCGCACCACGGGTCAGGGCTCGGGATTCTTCATCTCGGCCGACGGCTATGCCGTGACCAACAACCACGTTGTTGATCGCGCCGACGAGGTCGAGGTCCAGACCGACGATGGCAAGACCTACACCGCCAAGGTTATCGGCACAGATCCGCGCACCGATCTCGCGCTGATCAAGGTCGACGGCGACAACTTCCCCTATGCCAAGCTCGCCACCCATGCGCCGCGTATCGGTGACTGGGTGCTGGCGGTCGGCAATCCGTTCGGCCTGTCCTCGACCGTGACTGCGGGCATCGTGTCAGCGCGCGGCCGTGATATCGGCGCGGGTCCGTATGACGACTTCCTGCAGATCGACGCGCCGGTGAACAAGGGTAACTCCGGTGGCCCGACCTTCGATACCGACGGCAATGTCGTGGGTGTCAACACGGCGATCTTCTCGCCGTCTGGCGGCAATGTCGGCATTGCCTTCGCGATCCCGGCGTCGACCGTCGACTCGGTGGTCAAGCAGCTGCGCGACAAGGGCACGGTCACCCGTGGCTATATCGGCGTGCAGATCCAGCCGGTCACCAAGGACATCGCCGACAGCCTCGGCCTGAAGAACACCGATGGTGCTCTCGTTGCCGAAGCGACTGCGGACAGTCCGGCTGCCAAGGCTGGCATCAAGTCCGGCGACCTGATCGTTGCGGTCAATGGCGAGCGTATCGCCAACGCCCGTGAACTGTCGCGCCGCATCGCCCAGATGGCGCCCGGCAACACTGCCCGGCTGACCATCCTGCAGCGCGGTTCGGAGAAGACGGTCAACGTCACGCTCGGCGAGCTGCCGACCCAGGCGGAACTCGGCCGCCGCGGTGGTGATGAGCGCAGCGGTCCGGCTCGCGAAGAGCTGACGCTCGGTCTGCAACTCGCGCCGGCCGCGTCCGTAGCTGGTTC
Organism: Pseudorhodoplanes sp.; assembly: GCF_035565795.1. GTDB lineage: Bacteria > Pseudomonadota > Alphaproteobacteria > Rhizobiales > Xanthobacteraceae > Pseudorhodoplanes. The sequence continues at coordinate 40,280 of NZ_DATMRV010000173.1, read as the reverse complement.
GGGCAATGAAGGTGTGGTCGTGACCCGCGTTCTGCCTGACGGCCCGGCGGCCGAGCGCGGGTTCAAGACCGGCGACGTGATCCTCGAAGTCGCGGGCAAGGCGGTGTCGAACCCGGCCGATGTTCGCAAGGCGCTCGAGGACGCGCGCAAGGACAACAAGCGTACGGTGCTGATGCGCGTGAAGTCGGGTGAAGGCACCCGCTTCGTGGCGCTGCCCGCCGGCCGCGCGTAACGAGATTGCCCGCGGCTTCGCGGCCGCGGGCAACGAGCAAGGGACGTGTCTCCGGCTACCGTCGCCCCCGCCGGTGCCACGAAACCCTGGGGGCGGGCCGCAAGGCTCGCCCCCGCAATCAAAGGGAGGGGCGGGCGTTGAGCCCGCTCCTCCGCCTCGCACAGCTTAGCCCCGTAACCCGGCTACCGTCGCCCCTGCCGGACCGGGGTCAGCTGAGGGGGTGGCGGAGTAGCGTAAAAGTCGCCACCCCCTCATGTCTCTGCATCCAGATTCCCCCGCGCTTGCAAATTCCCCCGCAACAGGCGATTCCGTCCTGGATGCCACGGGGCAATTTGAAACCATGCGATTGCTGATTATCGAGGACGACCGCGATGCCGCGGATTATCTCGTCCGCGCCTTCCGCGAGACCGGCCACGTTGCCGACCATGCCGCCGATGGCGAAGAAGGGCTCGCGATGGCGCTCGATGGCGATTACGACGTCCTGATCGTCGATCGCATGCTGCCCAAGCGTGACGGCCTTTCGGTCATCGGCGAATTGCGCGCCAAGAAGATCGAGACGCCGGTCCTGATCCTCTCGGCGCTCGGTCAGGTCGACGACCGGGTCAAGGGTCTGCGGGCCGGCGGTGACGACTATCTCCCCAAGCCCTATTCGTTCTCGGAACTGCTGGCCCGCGTCGAGGTGCTGTCGCGCCGTCGCGGCGGCCGCAACGAGGAAACCGTCTACCGGGTCGGCGATCTCGAACTCGACCGCCTCTCGCATCGCGTCACGCGCGGCAAGGAGGAGGTGATCCTGCAACCGCGCGAATTCCGGTTGCTGGAATATCTCATGAAGCACGCCGGCCAGGTCGTGACGCGCACCATGTTGCTGGAGAATGTCTGGGATTATCACTTCGATCCGCAGACCAACGTCATTGACGTCCACATTTCCCGCCTGCGCTCCAAGATCGACAAGGGCTTCTCGCAACCGCTCCTGCATACGATCCGTGGCGCCGGCTACATGATCCGCGATGGATCGCGGGCTTAATTGCCGATTGAAGGAACAGCGGGGGTGTTTTCGAGTGGTCCGAAGCAAACATTCGCACCCCGTCTCGGCAGGTCTTTTGCGAATGTTTGTATCAAGGACCACTCGCAAATGTTGGATTCTGGTGGAGCCTGGATTTGACGTTCGCTTCACGAGCGCGGGGCTGGGTGGGTAGCGAACGTCAAATCCGCTCCACCAGGCGCAGCAAGGCTGGCGCGCGGCTGATGATGACAGCGCTCGGAAAGCTGTTTCGTACGACCGCGTTCAAGCTGACGCTCGTCTACCTGACTGTGTTCGCGCTGTTCGCGGTCTTCCTGCTCGGCTATTTCGCGCTCAACACCAAGCGGCTGTTCACCGAACAGGCGACCGACGCGGTCAACGCCGAGATCACCGGTCTCGTCGAGCATTTCAACGTCGGCGGCATCCGGCGGCTGACGCTGGTGGTCGAGTCGCGAGCGCGCCGTCCGGGGTCAAGCCTCTATCTCGTGACCACGCCCGGATCGGACGGTCTCGCCGGCAATGTCGGTTCGCTGCCGACCGGAGCGCTGGACAAGCAGGGCTGGTCGGAAACCGTTTATCGCCGCATCGAAGAGGGCGAGACCTCCGAACTGCATCGCGCTCTGGCGCGCGTCTATCACTTGCCTGGCGGCTTCCGGCTCCTCGTCGGCCGCGATCTCGAAGAGCGCGAACGGCTGTTTCAGGTCGTCCTCGATGCCGGAAAGTGGTCGGCGGCCGTGGTCATCATCCTCGGACTGATCGGCGGCTTCCTGGTTGCGCGGCGCGTGCTGCGCCGTGTCGACGCGATGACCGAGACAACGCGCACCATCATGGGCGGCAATCTCTCCGGGCGGCTGCTGGTTGGCGGCAGCGGCGACGAACTCGACCGGCTGGCGCATAACCTCAACGAAATGCTCGACCGGATCGAGGCGCTGATGCGGGGGCTGAAGGAAGTCTCCGACAATATCGCGCACGATCTGAAGACGCCCCTGACCCGATTGCGCAACCGCGCGGAAGAGGCGCTGCGCACCTCGCGCGGCGAGGCCGACTATCGTGCAGCGCTCGAGGGAACGATCGAGGAATCGGATTCGCTGATCAAGACGTTCAACGCGCTTCTGATGATCGCCCGTGCGGAGTCCGGGCAGGCGCGCGACAATATGGTCGATTTCGATGCCGCCGAGGCCGCGCACGACATTGGCGAGCTCTATGAGCCGCTTGCGGAAGAGCAGGGGCTTACTCTCGAGGTCGATGCGCCCGACGCAATTCCGCTTCGCGGCAATCGCGAACTGATCAGCCAGGCGCTCTCGAATCTCGTCGACAATGCGATCAAGTATGCCGGGCCGGAGGCCAGGGCGAACGGCACGCCCTCGGCCGTCACCGTCAGAGCGCGCGCCGAAGGCGACCATGTGCTTCTGAGCGTCGGCGATCGCGGTCCCGGGATACCCGAGGCCGATCGCAAGCGCGTCGTGGAGCGGTTTGTCCGGCTGGAGAAGAGCCGCACGATCCCTGGATCCGGACTCGGCCTCAGCCTCGCGTCCGCGGTTGCACGGCTGCACGGCGGCGAGCTGCGGCTGGAGGATCATGCACCCGGTCTTTGCGCCGTGCTGGTCTTGCCGCGCAACGGACCGTTGCCGCCTGCCACACCGGTGCAAACAGAAGCCGCGTCGCGGCCTTAGCCTCCCTTTTTCAAGCCGGATGGTCTATGCCGGGCTGCAATGAGTCCGGGATCTGTTTCTGAAGAATCCGTCCGCGATGCCGGCGGTGCCCTTGGCACGCTGGCCACACGCATTGTCGAAGCGCCCTGTCTCCCGCAGCGGGACCAGAGCCTCGCCCGGCTCGACGACTGGACAGCCGGGCTTGAGCTGGCGTCCGACCGCGATGCGCTGCACGAGATCTTCGCCGCGTCGCCCATGACGCGCGACCTGATCGCCGGGCTGCTCGATTATTCTCCTTACCTGACAGATCTCGTGCGGGCCGATCCCGGCCGCCTCACGCGCTTGCTGCGCGCCAATCCTGAAAGCCATATCGAAGCGCTGCTGACCAATGTCGTCGATGCCCTGTCCGGCATGGCGGACGAGGCGGAGGCCATGCAGTTCCTCCGCCGCACCAAGGCGGAAGCGGCCTTGCTGATTGCGATCGCCGATATCGGCGGGGTGTGGCCGGTGCTGCAGGTGACGCGCGCGCTCACCGATCTTGCGGATCGCATGGTGCAGGGCGCCGTTCGTTTCCTGCTGAACGAGGCCGTGCGGCGTGGCCGGCTGACGCCGGCCGACCCCGGGCATCCGGAACGCGGCTCCGGCTATATCGTCCTCGCGATGGGCAAGATGGGTGCGTTCGAGCTCAACTATTCGAGCGATATCGACCTCATCGTGTTCTACGACCCTGAGGCGCCCGCGATCCCGGCGGATTCCGAACCCTCCGCTCTCTATATCCGCGTCACGCGTGGGCTGGTGAAGCTCCTGCAGGAGCGCACGCCGGACGGCTATGTATTCCGCGTCGATCTGCGGCTGCGGCCCGACCCGGCATCGACGCAGGTTGCGATCTCGGTCCCGGCCGGGCTCGATTACTACGAGCATCGCGGCCAGAACTGGGAACGCTCGGCGATGATCAAGGCGCGACCCTGCGCCGGCGACATCGAGGCGGGCGAAAAGCTGCTGAAGGCGCTGTCGCCGTTCGTCTGGCGCAAATACATGGATTTCGCTGCGCTCGCGGACATCCATGCGATGAAGCGGCAGATCCACGCCTATCGCGGGCACGGCGAGATCGCCGTTGCGGGACACAACATCAAGCTCGGCCGTGGCGGCATCCGCGAAATCGAATTCTTCGTACAAACCCAGCAATTGATCGCGGGCGGACGCCATCCGGAGCTGCGCGATCTTCGCACGCTGACAACGCTGGCTGCGCTCGCGGACGGGCAATGGGTCAGCGGGCTGGCGCAACGTGAACTCGAGGCCGCCTATCTGTTCCTGCGTCGCGCTGAACACCGGCTGCAGATGACTGCGGATGAGCAGACGCATACGCTGCCGTCCGACGAGGCGGAGCTTCTGACTTTCGCGCGCTTTCTTGGCTACGATTCGACCGAGGCCTTCTCGGACGTGCTGCTCCTGCATTTGCGCAACGTGCAGCAGCATTATTCGCGGCTGTTCGAACCTGTGGTTCAGGCCCCGGAAGCGGTGCTGCAATTCCCCGAAGGCGAAGACAGCCGCGACACGCTCGATCGTCTCGCCGCGATGGGCTTCCGCAACCCGCTGGAAATATCGGCGCTGGTGCGCAACTGGCTGAACGGACGTTATCCCGCGTTGCGCAGCGAATTTGCCCGTTCGCAGCTTCGTCTGCTGACCCCCAGTCTGATTGAGCAGCTCGCGCGCAGCGAAAATCGCGAACAGGCGGTGCTGGCATTCGACCGGTTCCTGTCCGGGCTGCACGCGACCGGCGGCGCCCGACTGATTTCCCTCCTTCTGCAAAATCCCGACCTGCTGGCACTTGTTGCGCTGATGCTCGGCACCGCGCCCAGGCTCGCCGACATTCTCTCGCATCAGCCGCAGGTGATGGACGCGCTGATCGATCCGGCCTTCTTCGGCGCCCTGCCGAATGCCGAGACGCTCGCAAGCGAACTGGCGCGATCGCTGGACCAGTCGGTGTCCTACGAAGACAGGCTCGACCGGCTTCGGCTGTTCGGTCAGGAGCACATGTTCCTGATCGGCGTGCGCATCCTGTCAGGCACGGTCTCGGCGGAGCAGGCAGGCGAGGCATTCGCCCGACTTGCCGACGTGATCATCCGCGCGCTGCATGCGCAGGTCGAGACCATGTTCGCGCAGAGTTACGGGCGCATCCGGGAACAGAAGACCGCGCTGCTCGCACTCGGCAAGCTCGGCGGCCGTGAAATGACCGCAAGTTCGGACCTCGACCTCATCCTCGTTTACGATTTCGACGACGAGCATCCAGAATCGGACGGCGAGCGGCCGCTCTACGGTGCGCAATATTTTGCGCGCCTGACAAAGCGGCTTGTCTCGGCGCTGACCTCGCAGACCAATTATGGCGCGCTCTATCACGTCGATATGCGGCTGCGGCCGTCCGGCCGCTCCGGGCCTGTCGCCACCAAGCTGGATTCGTTTCGCGACTATCAGATGAACGAAGCCTGGACCTGGGAGCACATGGCGCTGACGCGTGCGCGCGTGGTGTCCGCATCGCAAGGTTTCGGCGAGAAGGTCGGGGAGATGATCCGGTCGGTCCTCGCGCAGCCGCGTGACGCCGGCACGATTGCCGGCGACGCTTACGAGATGCGAATGGCGATCGCGACCGAGCGCGGCGAGGCCGACCGCTGGGACCTGAAATATGCCGCCGGCGGTCTCATCGATATCGAGTTCATCGCGCAATATCTGCAGCTTGTTCATGCCGACGCGCATCCGGACATTCTCGATCCGTCGACGGCGCGTGTGCTGGAGCGCGCGGCCAGACTGGGGCTCCTCTCGGCGGAGGATTCCGAAGTGCTGCGCCCGGCGGTGCATCTCTACCAAAATCTCAGTCAGATCCTGCGGCTTTGTCTGTCGGGTCCGTTCGATCCAAAGAAGACCGACCCCGGCTTGTTGCGGCTGCTCGCGCGGGCGGCCGACGTGCCCGACTTTGCGACACTCGATGCGCATGTGGCGGAAACGCAGGAACGCGTTCGCAAGCGTTTCGAAGCGCTGCTCGGACCGGGCGAATAGGCGCGTCAGTCAGTCCGACGGGGTGAACACCTCATTCACAGCGGCAGCATCTGTTGCGCGTCGTCGCTCTCTTGCGCGATCGTCCCCTTGATCGGGAGACGCACGATCACCGTCGTGCCGCGGCCCGGCGTCGAGCGGATGTGCATCTTGCCGCCATGCAGGGCGACCAGCGATTTTGCGATCGCAAGCCCAAGACCCGAACCATGATGGACCTTGGTGAGCTGGCTCTCGACCTGCTCGAACGGGCGGCCAAGCCGCTGCAGCGCGTCTTTCGCAATTCCGATGCCGGTGTCGCTGATCGCGATCGAGACGCAGCCGCCGGCACGCCGCCCGCGGACCGCGACGCGGCCGCCGGAACCGGTGAACTTCACTGCATTCGACAGAAGGTTCAGCGCGATCTGCTTCAGGGCGCGGCGATCCGCATATACCGAAAGCGACGGCGAAATGCGGGACGACAGCGTCAGTCCCTTTTCCTCGGCCCGCGTCGCCACGACACGCAGCGAGTCCGACAGGATGTCGTCCAGCACCACATGCTCGGGCTCGAGCTTCATGCGTCCGGCTTCGATCTTCGACATGTCGAGCACGTCGTTGATGACGTCGAGCAGGTATTGGCCGCTGCGGTGAATGTCGCGGCAATATTCGTGATACTTGTCGACCCCGAGCTTGCCGAACATGCCTTTCTCCATGATCTCGGAGAAGCCGATGATGGCGTTGAGCGGGGTCCGCAATTCGTGGCTCATGTTGGCCAGGAACTTGGATTTGGCCTGGTTGGCTTCCTCGGCGCGGGTCTTTTCCGCGGCGTATTTCTCGGCGAGCTCCTGCAATTGCTGCTTGGACTGGCGCAGGTCTTCGATGGTCGCGAGCAGGCGGGTCTCGCTGCTCTTCAGCTTGCGCTCCTGCTGCTTCAACCGCGTGATGTTGGTGCCGACGGAAACGTAGCCGCCATCCTTGGTGCGCCGTTCGCTGAACAGCCAATGGCCGTCGTCGAGTTGCGCTTCGAACGAGCGCGCACCCGGCAGGTCCGGGCCGACCATGGACACGTTGCCGAGTTGCAGGTTCTCGCGGCCGGCGGCGAGGACGCTTTCGTAGGTCGCTCCCGGCGTCACGAGGTCGTCCGGCAGCTTGTGCAGCTCCTGGAAATTCGAGTTGCACAGCACGAGCCGGTTGTCCGAATCCCACAGCACGAAAGCTTCCGGGATGGTTTCGATCGCGTCGCGCAGGCGCATGTCGGCTGCGGTGGTGCGCTCGACCAGGGTTCGTTGCTCGGTCACGTCAACGGCGATGCCGATCAGGTGCAGGCCGGGCTCGCCGCGCTGACGCACCACCTCACAGCGGACGCGCAGCCACACCCATCGGCCGTTCGCATGAAGCATGCGGAATTCATGGTCGATGGCGTTGAGGCGGGAATCCGCGACCTGCGTCGCGAGGCTGTAGAGATCGATGTCGTCCGGGTGCACATACTTGTTGATTTCGCCGAACGTCATCAGTTCGTCGCGGGCTTCGAGGCCGAGAATGGCGAACATCGAGTGCGACCAGAAGATACGCCCGCGCGCGAGGTCCCAATCCCACAGGCCGCAGCGACCGCGGTTGAGGGCGGTATCGATCCTGCTGCGCACGGTGTCGTAGATCATGTCCGCTTCGCGTGCGCGCGTCGCCTGCCAGTGGAAGGCGAAGCCGAGGATCAGCAGCACGAAGCCGGTGGTGGCGGACAGCGTCACGGTCAGCGCGGTATCGGACCGCCATGATGCAAGTGCGTCGGCGCGGCGCTGATAGATCGCGAGCTGTCCGAGCGGTTCATCCATGGTGCGGATCGCGGCAAGCGCGCGGCTGCCGTTCGCCAGCGTGATGTCCATCACGCCCGCATCGGCGCCGAGGATCGTGAGCGGATTGTCTCCCAGCACGTCGCTGAGGCGGCGTCCGGTGAGGCCGGCGACATTTGGCGCTGCGGCGATGATCATGCCGTCGGGATTGGTGACGAGGATCTGTCGACCGCTCGCGGTGGTGCGCGGCGTGCGCGCCATGTCGAGTTCGGTCTGCACGCGCCGCCACACATTGGCGCGGTCGCCCTTGAGCGGACGTTCGAGCCGCTGCGCCAGCACTTCGGCGATGGTCTCGATGTCCTTCGTCGCCTCGGTCAGCGCGTTGCGGCGATGATCCAGCACCTGAACGAAAGCGCCGATCGCGATCGTGAACAGAAATGCGATAATGAGAGCGGGCACTGCGCGCCGCAACGCAGGCTCGGCGGTGAGAAGACGTCTGTATGCCGGCTTCGCGATCGACTGCGCCAACCCCTTGATGGAATCGGAACGCGCGGACGCGTGCGCTACCTCGGCGCGCGCCATGAAAACTCCCCCGTGTCGGATTGTAGTCGCCCTACACAACCCATGACCGGGAGGATGTGCCGCATCGCGTCCCGAATCGAGATTGATAAGAATCGATGCAGGGTGATTTGTCGAGAGTCCGGGGAGTCAAGTTCGTAAAAAAAGTACTAACATTTTACGATTGTCGTCCGGACGCGCGCAGGGCGAGTCCGGACGAGATCGGGACAACCTTACGCGGGTGCGAGAGCGCGGTTCACGATGTCGCTCACGTCGGCGGACAGCGTCGATGCCGTCGAGATCTTGCGCAATGCAGCTTCGGCTTTTCCGCGCCGCACACGCTCGAGCGCACGCCAGGACCGGAATGCTGTAGCCAGCCGCGCTGCGACCTGCGAGTTCTTGGTATCGAGCACCAGCACGGCATCCGCGACGAAGTCGTAGCCTGCACCATCGGCGCGATTGAACTGCGTCGCGTTGCCGTGAGCGAAGGAACCGATCAGCGCCCGCACGCGGTTCGGGTTGTTCATCGAGAAAGCCGGATGCGAGGTGAGGGCGCGGACGCGGTCGAGCGTGCTCGCCTCGGGGATCATGGCCTGCAGCCCGAGCCACTTGTCGATGATGAGCGGGTCGGACTCGTAGCGCTTGCCGAAATCCTCCAGCGCTTCCGCACGCTCCGGCCTGTCATGCAGCGACAGCGTCGCCAGCGCGGCCATCCGATCGGTCATGTTGTTCGCCTGCCGGTACTGCGTCATGGCGCGGGCAATTGCGGCGGGCTGACCGGTGGCGGCGAGGAGATCGAGCGACGTGTTGCGCAAGGCGCGGCGGCCAGCACTCGCTGCGTCGGGGCTGTAGGGCGCCGTGTCTGTGAGCTTTTCGTAGGTTGTGGCAAGTGCGCTCTCAAGCGCGTTTCCGATTTCGGATCGCAAATGCGCGCGTGCCGCAAAATTCGCGGCCGGGTCCACATCGCGGCCGACCTCGCGGGCGATGTCGGCTTCCGTCGGCATCGAGAGCGCCAGGGCTACGAATGCCGGCTCAAGCCGCGTGTCGGCCAGGATAGCGGCAAGCGCCGCCATGAGACCCTCGTCGGAGTCGAGAGGCTTTCCTGCGCGCACGTGACCGACATTCCTGAGAAGCAGCCGTGTTGCGAGCGTTTGCACCGCCTGCCAGCGGTTGAACGCATCGCTGTCGTACGCGGCGAGGCGACGCAGGTCGTCGGCCGACAGGTTGGCGGTGAGCTTGATCGGTGCGGAGAATTCCCGATTGATCGAGAGCACGGGGCGTTCGGTGACGCCTTCGTAGACGATCGTTTCAGATCGCCCGGTCAGTGTGTGGATGTCGGACGCGGCCTTGCCATCTGTCACCAGCGGCAGGTCCGCACCGGTCGCGCCGACCAGACCAAGCTTCAGCGGGATCACCATCGGCTGTTTCACCGGCTGGCCCGGTGTGGGCGAGAGCGATTGCGTCAGATGCAGCGTGTAGGTCTTCTTTCCGGAATCGTACTGGCCGTCCGCCACAACTTCCGGCGTACCGGCCTGCGAGTACCAGAGCATGAACTGCGACAGATCGCGACCCGACACATCGGCGAAACACTGGACGAACTGCTCGATGGTCGCCGCCTCGCCGTCATGCCGGTCGAAATAGAGGTCCATTCCCTTGCGGAAATCGGCGGCTCCGAGCAGCACGCGGATCATGCGCACGACCTCGGCACCCTTCTCGTAGATCGTGGTCGTGTAGAAGTTGTTGATCTCGTGATAGAGCTCGGGGCGCACCGGATGCGCGAGCGGGCCGGCATCCTCGACGAACTGGTGCGCGCGCAGATTTCGCACATCGCCAATTCGCTCCACCGCGCGCGAACGCATGTCGGCGGAAAATTCCTGGTCGCGATAGACCGTCAGGCCTTCCTTCAGACAAAGCTGGAACCAGTCTCGGCAGGTGATGCGGTTGCCGGTCCAGTTGTGGAAATACTCGTGCGCGATGATCGCCTCGATTGCCGCGAAATCTCCGTCGACCGCCGTATCGGGCGAGGCCAGCACGTAGCGATCGTTGAAGACATTGAGGCCCTTGTTCTCCATCGCCCCCATGTTGAAGTCGGAAACCGCGACGATCATGAAGATGTCGAGGTCGTATTCGCGGCCGAAGGCTTCCTCGTCCCAGCGCATGGAGCGTTTCAGCGCATCCATCGCATAGCCGCAGCGATTTTCCTTTCCGGGTTCGACGTAGATCCGGAGCGTCACCTTGCGCCCGGACATCGTGATGAATTCATCCTCGACGCAGGCGAGCGTTCCGCCCACCATCGCGAACAGATACGACGGCTTCGGGAACGGATCATGCCAGACCGCATAGTGACGGCCTGCAGGCAGCTCGCCGCTCTCGATCAGGTTGCCGTTCGCCAGCAGGACGGGCGCCTGCGCCTTGTCGGCCTCGATCCGCGTTGTGTAGACCGCCATCACGTCGGGACGGTCAGGGAAATAGGTGATGCGCCGGAAGCCTTCGGCTTCGCATTGCGTGCAGTAGGTGTTGCTCGATCGGTAGAGGCCCATCAGCTGCGTGTTGGCTGACGGATCGACCACGGTCTCGATGGTCAGTGTGAACGGCCGCTGCGGCGCCTGCGTGATGGTCAGACGGTCCGGGGTCGCGGCATAGGCCGCTTCCGGCAGCGGGCGGCCATCGACCAGAATGGACGTAAGCGTCAGTCCGTCGCCGTCCAGGACGATCGGGGCGGGGGCGCTTTCAGGATTGGGCCGCAGATGCAGTTCGGACTTCACCCGGCTGGCGGTCGGGTGCAGCGAGACATCAAGCCGCACCTCGTCAACCAGCCAGTCTGGCGCACGGTAATCCTGAAGGCGGACGGGGCGGGCCTGTTCGGTGCGCATGAACGGGGTATTTCCTTCGATCAGGTGAAAATCGGAATTGGTGAATGTGTACCAGCTCGTGACCTCCATATCCGGATTTTCTGTGACCTGATAGAAAGGACCCCAGCCGGCGGTTGCCGGACACAAAAAATTGGGAGGACTTCATGCCGAAGATTTTGGCGGCGCTGGCGGCAGCGGCCGCGGTCACATTTGCATCGTCCGGCGCGTCGGCGCAGCAGGGCTATCCGAACCAGCTGGTCAGAATCGTTGTGCCGTTTTCGGCCGGCAGCGCCACCGATCTGCTCGCACGCGCGGTGGCGGACAAACTCGGCGAGAAATGGAAGCAGCAGGTTATCGTCGAGAACCGTCCGGGCATCGCCGGCACGGCGACAGTCGCGAAAAGTCCGGCGGACGGTTACACGCTGATGCTCACCTCGAACGGTCATACCGTCGCGGGCGTGCTCAACAAGAATCTGCAATTCGATCCGGTGAAGGACTTTGCCGGGATCACGCCGGTGGCCTCGGTACCGCTCGTCCTGATCGTCAACCCTGAATTGCCGACCAGGACGCTGAAGGAATTCATCGAGCTTGCGAAGTCGAAACCCGGCACCCTGAATTTCGCCTCGCCGGGCCTCGGCTCCACGACGTTCATCGCGGGCGCGCTGTTCAAGGACGCAACCAAGCTCGATCTCGTGCATGTCCCGTACAAGGGCGCGCCGGAAGCCAACATGAGCGTCGTGCGCGGCGACGCGCAGATGTATTTCACGCCCGCCAGCACCGCCGTCGAACTCGTGCAGACCGGCAAGGTGCGCGCGCTCGGCGTTGCAACCGACAAGCGCGTCGCGTCGATGCCCGATGTACCGACCATGAAGGAAGCCGGTCTTCCGGGCTTCACCTATGAATCGTGGTTCGGGCTGATGGCTCCGGCCGGCACGCCGGCAGCGATCATCGAAAAGATCAACAAGGACACGATCGATGCCCTGCAGGACAAGGCGCTGCAGGATCGCATGGCGAAGCAGGGTGGTGTCGTGGTGGTGACGTCGACCCCCAAGCAGTTCGACGAAACCATCAAGACCGACACTGCGCGCTATTCTAAAATCTTCCAGGATGCGGGGATCGCGGCGAAGTAACGCCGGCTACCGCGCATTCGCGACCAAATCTCGTCGACGCGCCGGACCGCAGCTGCGGTCCGGCGTATTTATGCGCGCCTTTCTGGACTTATTTCAATCTGGAACTCTCCTAAATCATTGTGTTTGCGGGGCGATTTTTTCTTGGATAGTCAGGGCACCTGATGTCCAGCACGGCCGAAACGGCACAAAAGCCCTCCCGCATGAAGTCCAAACTGACGCTCGGCAGCCGGGCCTTCTGGCTGCGCCAGATGCGTCAATGGCACTGGATCAGTGCCGCCGTCTGTCTGATCGGCATGCTGTTGTTCGCGGTGACCGGGATCACCCTGAACCACGCCGGCCGGATTGAGTCGAAACCCGTTGTGAGCGAGCGAACCGCGACCATGCCGGCGCCGCTTGTCGAAGCGCTGACCAGCCTTGCGCCGCAAGGCAAGGCGCTTGTGCCCGATCAGGTCGCGGCGTGGACCTCGATGGCGCTCCGCATCGACATCGGCGGACGCGAGGCGGAGCTGTCGCCCGGCGAAGTCTATATCGCGCTGCCGCGTCCGGGCGGCGATGCGTGGCTCAGCCTTGACCGCAAGACCGGAGAGGCGCGCTACGAACTCACCGATCGCGGCTGGATTTCGTATCTCAACGATCTGCACAAGGGGCGCAATACGGGCGCCGCCTGGTCGCTGTTCATCGACGTCTTCGCGGTGGCCTGCATCGTGTTCTGCGTCACGGGTCTCGTGCTGATGCAGCTGCTCGCGCATGCGCGCCCGTCCACCTGGCCGCTGGTCGGGCTCGGCCTTCTCATTCCTGCGCTGATTGCGCTTGCCTTCATTCATTGAGGACTGACATGCGGACCTTTGTAACCCTTTCGATGACCGGCGCGCTGGCGGCGCCTGCTTTCGCGGCCGAGATGACGGTCAGCGTCGAAATCCCGCGTCTCAACGTCGCCGAATATCACCGGCCTTATGTTGCGATCTGGCTGGAGAAACCGGACCAGTCCTTCGTCGGCAATCTCGCGGTCTGGTACGACCTCAAGCTGAAAGACAACGAAGGCACGAAGTGGCTGAAGGACATGCGCCAATGGTGGCGCAAGTCCGGGCGCGAACTGTCGATGCCGGTGGATGGCCTGTCGAGCGCGACGCGCGCACCGGGCGAGCACAAGATCAGCATCCCGCTCGACAAGGGCCCGGTGAAGGATCTTGCTGCCGGCGAATATCACCTTGTGGTCGAGGCCGCGCGCGAAGTCGGCGGTCGCGAGATGCTGCGTGTCCCGTTCCGCTGGCCGGCGACCGACGCCCATAACCCGAAAGTCAAAGGCGAGCACGAACTCGGGCTCGTCGCGCTCGAAGTGAAACCGTAACAAAGGCATCCGCCATGAAATTCTCGCGCACCTGTCTCGTCGTCGCGTTGTGTCTCGGTCTGCCGCTTACCGCGCAGGCGCATCGCTCATGGATGCTCCCGTCCGCCACCGTTCTGTCCGGCGACGATGTGTGGGTGACCGTCGATGCCGCAGTCTCGAACGATCTGTTCTATTTCGAGCACTTCCCGCTGCGTCTTGCCAATATCGGTTCGCAGGAGACGAGCGGTCCCCGCGGCGGCCGTCCCGCCGTCCTGACGATCTCGGCGCCCGACGGTTCAAAGGTCGAGCCGCAGAATGGCAGCGTCGGACGCTATCGTTCGACGTTCGATGTGCCGCTCAAGCAGAAGGGCACCTACAAGCTCGCTGTCGTCAACGACGGCATCTTCGCAAGCTACAAGGACGGGGCGCAGACGAAGCGCTGGCGCGGCAGCGCGGAGGACTTCGCGAAGGAGGTGCCGCAGAACGCGCAGGATCTGCGCGCGTCCTTCAATCAGAGCCGCATGGAGGTGTTCGTCACCGCCGGCAAGCCGACGACCGAGACCTTGAAGACCGTCGGATCCGGCCTCGAGCTTGCCCCGATCACGCACCCGAACGATCTCGTGGTGGGCACCGACGCGACCTTCCGCATGCTGCTCGACGGCAAGCCCGCGCCCAATCTCAAGGTGACGGTCATTCCCGGTGGTAACCGCTATCGCGACAAGCTCGGCGAGATGACGCTCACGACCGATGCCGAGGGCAAGTTCACCGTGAAGTGGCCGGAGCCCGGCATGTACTGGATGGAAGCTGTCGTGCAGGACGACAATTCCCCGGCCAAAGAAGTGAAGCGCCGCCGCGCCGCATACATCGCGACCCTGGAAGTGCTGCCGCAGTAGAAGGCTGCTGCGCCATGCGGCGCGTTCTTGTTCCGAGTCACGTACCCGATCTTGCGCCGCTCGTACCGCGAGCGGCGCAAATCGTTTCGCTGACCGGTGAAGCGATGGGGACGACCTGGTCAGTCAGGCTCGTCGGACCGGCAGGTCTCGACGAACGCCCCGTTCGCGGCCTGATCGAGGACAGGCTCGCGCTCGTTGTCAGGCAGATGAGCCAGTGGGAATCGGGCTCGGACCTGAGCCGGTTCAATCGCGCCGTGGCCGGTAGCTCGCATGTGCTGCCCGACGCATTCTTCCATGTGCTGCGTTGTGCGCTCGGCATCGCGTGCGACACCAACGGCGCCTATGACCCCACGATGGGTGCGCTGTCAGAACTCTGGGGCTTCGGTGCGGGCGGCCCGCGCACCGACATTCCGAGCGAAGCCGAGGTCGCTTCCGCGCGCGAACGGGTCGGATGGACGACGCTTGCAATCGACCGCGAGCGCAGGACCGCGACACAGCCCGGCGGGTTACAACTCGATCTGTCGTCGATCGCCAAGGGCTACGCTGTCGATCTTGTCTCGGACGCGCTCACGCTGCGCGGCTTCCGGGATCACCTTGTCGAGATCGGTGGCGAATTGCGGGGCTCCGGAACGAAGCCGGATCAATCGCCCTGGTGGGTTGCCCTTGAGGATGCCGACGGCGGGGAGGGCGACATGATCGTTGCCCTGCACGGCATTTCGGTGGCGACGTCCGGGGACGCGCGACGCTTCATCGTTGCGGATGGCCGCAAGTATTCGCACACGCTCGATCCGCGGACCGGTTGGCCAATTCCCGACGCGCTCGCAAGCGTGACGGTGTTCGACCGGTCCTGCATGCGCGCGGACGCGCTTGCAACCGCGCTTTCCGTGCTGGGCGCTGAAGACGGATATGCCTTTGCCGCGGCGCGCAACATTGCGGCGCGGTTTCTCCTGCGTACGCCGGAAGGCGTCAACGAAAGCATGACGCCGGCTTTTGCAGACATGCTCGGATGATCAGCGCCGTCTGAAGCCGACATAGCCGCCATCGGCATCGTACAGCACATCGAAGCCGTTCAGCAGATGGAAGCTCGTATTGACGAATGTGCGGTTGTCCGCGACGCGCAGGTGATTGCCTTCGGGCGCGAGCAGGGAATCGCCGCCGACCGTGAACCGGTAGAGATGGAAGCCGGCACCGGGACCGCCGACGTCAATCGAAACCTCGGTGCCGGGTGCGAGCGATCCGGTCTGACCCTGAGTCTGCGCGGGCGGGAGCGTGATGAACATCGTCGAGACGCCGGTATCCATCAGCATCGATCCGCAGGCCGGCGGTGTCTGGCCGTTGATGGCGATGCACGCGGGCAGCGGCGCCCAATCCGGCTTGTCGGCAGCGCGCTGCAGCTTGATGTAGCGGAAGTCGCCGAGCGTATTCGCCGGCGTCAGACCGATATGCACGCCCTCCGGCGACAGGATGTAGCCGCGCCGGCGTTCGTCGGTGCGCCCCGCGATGCGCAGCAGCGGATTCTTGTCTGGCGTGCTTTGACTCTGGTGATCGCCTTCGCGTGCGAAGCCCACACCGACCATGGCGATGCCGGACGGATCGTCATGCGGCGTGCAATGCCGCGCATTCTCCCAGCATTCCACGCGCGTGACCGCGAGCACCGGCATCGGTTCGGTCTCGATACGTCCGCCGTCGCGCCCGACAAGAGCGACGCGCGTTATCACCCATTGCCCGATCATCACACGGCCGGAGCTGGAATAGGTCAGGCGGCCTTCGCCGATGGATTGCAGGGAGTTGAAATCCGGAATGTAGCGGGCCGCAACCACGATGCCGGTCGATCCGGAATCGAGCACGGCGTTGAGTGTCCGTTCGCCGAAGGCGAGGCCGATCCGCGG
The DNA here is from genome assembly GCF_035565795.1 of Pseudorhodoplanes sp. Taxonomy (GTDB): domain Bacteria; phylum Pseudomonadota; class Alphaproteobacteria; order Rhizobiales; family Xanthobacteraceae; genus Pseudorhodoplanes. Next base: position 23,915 of record NZ_DATMRV010000173.1, on the reverse strand, counting down.
TACGGCGGCGATAGGACCTTCTTGCGCATTCAGGTAGCGAAGGAAGCGGCCCTCGCGATAGCCCTCATAGTTTGGTGGTGCATCCTGCGCGATGGCGGACTGGGTCGTCAGCGCCGTCAGTCCGGCGAGAACGGCAAGGCGCATGCGAGAGGCGATGGACGGCACGGGAACTTTCCGGGCTGCGAGGGTGAGGCAGGCGCACCCTAGCAGCGGCGTTTACAAAGTCCGTTCCGCAAATGCTTCGACTTGTAACGAACAGGCGTGTTTGTCAGGCCACGCGTGACCGCGATATGGATCGCGACACGGCCGGTTCGGAGACGCGCACAGGTTCCATCGCCTGTTCGCGCGCCTGCTTCGAAGCCTCGAAGCCGTCCATGCCGAGTTGCCACTGGATGGCGATGACCGCACCCTTGGTCGGCTGCAGCAATGCCAGCGAGGTCAGAAGGGTCAGCGGCAACCAGATCAGCGCATGCACCCAATAGGCCGGTGCGTAAGCCGTCTCGACCGCGAGCACCAGCGGCACGATGGCATGGCCGACAACAACGATGACCAGATAGGCCGGGAAATCGTCGGCCCGGTGATGATGGAACTCTTCGCCGCAAGCCTCGCAGCGGTCGACCGCCTTCAGGAAGCGCCCGAACAACGACCCCTGGCCGCAATGCGGACACTTGCCGCGAAAGCCGCGCCACATCGCCTGTGCGAGAGTGACAGTGGTCTGGTTGTTCATGGGCGGACCCCTTGCAGAACTACGATCCATACAATAGTCATTTGTATGGAAACATGAAGGGCGGATTGGCCGGATTGCATGGATTGGGTCCCTACAATCGCCGACGCATCCGGCCCACTCTACCGGCAGATATCGGACGCCATCGAGAGCGATATCGCCAGCGGACGCCTCCGGCGCGGGCAGCAATTGCCGACCCACCGGGCGCTCGCCAATGCGCTCGGGATCGATCTGACCACGGTCACGCGCGCCTACAGCGATGCCCGCCGGCGCGGGCTGCTGGATGCCCGGGTCGGGCAGGGAACCTTCGTGTCGGAATCGACCGCACGGGCCTTCCGCGATCTCGCCGAGACGATCAGCGTCGATCTATCGATGAATGTTCCGCCTCAGCCGGTCGAGGCCGGCCTTGATGGCCGGATCATGCGCGGGCTTGCGGCGATCAACGAACGCATCGGCCTCTCGTCCTTCCTGAATTATCAGGCTCCGGGAGGCAGTGAGGCGGAGGCGCAGACGGTCGCGCAATGGCTGCGGACGCGGCTGCCGGCCATCTCCGCCGAGCGGGTGGTGATCTATCCGGGAAGTCAGACCGCGATATTCAACATCCTGTTGTCAGGCCTGAAGGCAGGCGACACGGTGCTGACCGAAGCGCTGACCTATCCCGGTGTGAAGGCGATTACGGAGCGGCTCGGGCTGAAACTCGTCGGCGTTGCGATGGATGAGCAGGGCGCAGTCCCCGATGCGCTCGCGAAAGCGGTCCGGCAGCACAGGCCGAAGGCCGTGTACCTGACGCCGACGATGCACAATCCGACGACCGCGACGATGGGCAAAGGGCGTCGCAAGGAGATCGCGGGTGTATTGCGCCGCGCGAAGGTCATGCTGATCGAGGACGATGCCTATGGCTTGCTCGATCCCGCGCAGCAATTGCTGGCCGACCTGATCCCCGAACAGACTTATCTGACGGTGAGCCTTTCCAAGGCGCTGGCGCCGGCCTTACGCGTGTCGTTCCTGGTCACGCCGGACGAGGCATCGGCACTCGCCTTGCGCCGCAGCCTGCAGGCGACGAGCCAGATGGCGCCGCCGCTGATGACGGCCCTGACGCTCGAGTGGCTGCGCTCGGGTGAGGCCGACCGGATCATGGCTGCGATCCGCGACGAGGCTGCCGGCCGCCAGCAGCTCGCGGCCCGCATGCTGAAAGGATTTTCGTTCGCTGCGCATCCGAAGGGGCACCATCTCTGGCTGATGCTCCCATCGGTGTGGCACCGGACGGCCTTCGTGTCGGACCTGTTTCAGCAAGGCATCGCGGTGGTCGGCAGCGAGGCCTTTGCGGTCGATCGCGATCCGCCGCCGGCGGTCCGGCTTTGTCTCGGAGCGGCGCGAAACCGGGCCGACCTTGCGAGCGCGCTGCACGTCCTTATAAGGACGCTCGGCCGCAGCCACGCGCTGCAGCAGGTGGTATAGGACGGCCATGACCTACAAGGATCGCAGCAGCGGGGCGCGCTTTTCCATCGCCCCGATGATGGACTGGACGGAAGCCCTTATTTCATCGGCGTTTTGAGTGCTTGTAGCACTCTCTGTAGCACCAAGGTTTTCAGCCTTTTGGCCGTGATTGAACGCGGAAACCAAGTCGCCTACAGTCGCTCCCGCCGTCGCTGGCAGACCGCGCAAGCCTTACCCCTCACGGGATTGGTAAATAGTCTGCTGTTCGCCCTGTAGCTCAACGGTTAGAGCTGAGTCCTCATAAGACTTAGGTTGCTGGTTCGAGTCCAGCCGGGGCGACCAGTGTTTAGGAGCCGATAAATGGTTACTGTCGTTTTGACGTTTGGTGCTGTCCTCTTGGTGGCGCGGTGGGCTTCTTCAGTGGCTCCGAACGGCTGGCTTTATACGATCTTAGTTATGGTTGCAGTCATGACTGTTTCTCCGATTGTCGGAGTAGCGGTTGGCCTGCTGCTTAGCCTGACCGGATCACACGGCGGAGTTATTGCGCCTCAAGAGTATTTTCTTTCAGGTCTCCTATGTGGCGCCACCGCGTTGATCGCGACGCCACTGATCGTCTGGTACTACCGCCGTCAGAAGAAGCGCGGCATTGTCTCCGCTCAAGCTCCGGTTCGGTCAGCTTTCGATGCGCTGCGGAGGTGACGGCCTTCGGCTTTGGCGATGGCGGCGCGTGCGGCGATGTAGGGCCTGACCATCTCGTTGCCCTGAGAAAGTTCGTACTGCAAATCCTCGTCGTCCATTTCGTCCCACTGGTCATCAACGAGAGCCTTAAGCGCTTCAAGCATATCAGGAGCGGCGGCAATCAGGCGGGCTTCTTCTTCGCGACGGACATTCTCGGCAATGACCCGCCTGGGGCCGTTGCCAACCTCAAGAATGTCAAAACGGTGAAGCCGATCTCTAACTCCGTTTTTGTGCTTGGCCCAAGCATCCCATGGCTTAAATCCGTATGTATTCATCGCTGTTTCTCCTTTTGTCGATGATAGGACTATATTCGGTGCTACATTGACCTTCTCGGTGCTACATTGTGGCTCCGGGGTCTAAAATCGGCTGTTTTTGCTGCGATATTCGCAATGTCGGTAGTATCAGTCGCAACAGCCCTCAACGACTTTCCTCAGTGAACTCAATGTCAAGTTGCTTATCGTCACATAGACGACTTTCCATTGCACCCATGATGGACTGGACGGACAGGCATTGCCGCGTCTTCCATCGCCTGCTGACGCGCCGCTCGCTGCTCTATACCGAGATGATCACGACGGGCGCCGTGCTGCATGGCGACCGCAAGCGACTCCTGCGCTTCGATCAGACGGAGCACCCGGTCGCGCTGCAACTCGGCGGGTCCGATCCCCGAGAGCTCGCCGAAAGTGCGCGCATCGCGCAGGACTTCGGCTACGACGAGATCAATCTCAATGTCGGCTGTCCGTCCGACCGCGTCCAGGATGGCCGCTTCGGGGCCTGCCTGATGGCGGAGCCGAAGCTCGTCGGCGAATGCGTCGCCGCAATGAAGCAGGCGGTCAGCGTTCCCGTCACCGTGAAATGCCGGATCGGGATCGACGATCAGGATCCGGAGGTCGCCCTCGATGCGCTCACGCTGTCAGTCAAGGCGGCCGGCGTCGATGCGCTGATTGTTCATGCGCGCAAGGCGTGGCTGCAGGGTCTTTCGCCGCGCGAGAACCGCGACATCCCGCCGCTCGATTACGAACGTGTCTATCGGCTGAAGGCTGCGCATCCGGACCTGCATATTTCGATCAACGGCGGCATAGGTTCGATCGAGGCTGCCGCGGACCATCTCAAGCATGTCGATGGCGTGATGATGGGACGCGCGGCCTATCAGGAGCCGTGGCGGCTGCTCGCGGCCGACGCAGCGCTGTTCGGCGGGGAGGCGACCTTCGCCAATCCGAAACAGGCGCTTGAAGCATTCTTTCCCTATGTCGAACGCGAACTCGCAGCCGGCACCCGACTGCATGCGATGACGCGGCATGTGCTCGGCCTGTTTCGCAGCGTGCCCGGTGCGCGCGCTTTCCGGCGGCATATCGCGGTGCATGCTGTGAAGCCGGATGCCGGCATAGCTGTCCTGCGCGACGCGCTCGCGCTGGTGGTAGACACCGGCGCTGCAATGCCGCACACCGCTGCGGCCTGACGCCGGCCGCTTGGCCGGCTTTTCCCCTGGGGCTCCAATGTTCGGCATTCCGGCCAGCGAGCTGGCGTTGCTTGCGGTTGCGATCGTAATCGGCGGCGTTCTGACCGGGTTGCTGGCCGGTCTGTTCGGCGTCGGCGGCGGCGCGATCATCGTGCCGGTGCTGTACGAAATCTTCCGCATCCTCGGTGTGTCGGAAGACATCCGCATCCAGCTCTGCGTCGGGACATCGCTTGCGATCATCATCCCGACTTCGATCCGCTCCTATCTCGCGCATCGCGCGCGCGGAACATTGCCGACCGGCGTTCTGAAGGCCTGGATCGTCCCCATCACGGTCGGAGTGATTGTGGGCGGGGTGATCGCGGCGCTGGCGCCGGCACCCATATTCAAGAGCTTCTTCGCCGTGATGGCGCTTCTGCTCGGCGCAAAATTCCTGTTCGCCAATGAGCGCTGGCGAATCGCCGGGACGCTGCCCGGCCGCGCGCTGATGACGGTATATGGCCTCTTCATCGGGTTCTATTCGGCCATGATGGGCGTTGGCGGCGGGGCGGTCTCGACGCTGATCCTCAGCCTTTATGGTCAGCCGATCCATGCGGCCGTCGGCATTTCCGCCGGCGTCGGCGTGATCATATCCGTGGTCGGGACCATCGGCTTTATCATCGCCGGATTGTCGCACCAGGCGCTGATGCCGCCCCTGTCGATCGGATATGTGTCGCTGATCGGTGTTGCATTGATGGCGCCGGTCAGCGCGTTTGTTGCGCCCTATGGCGCGCGGATCGCGCATGCCCTGTCGCGGCGCAAGCTGGAACTCGCCTTCGGGATTTTCCTTTGGATCGTCGCATTTCGGTTTATCGTGAGCCTGCTGCCTTAAGGGTCTCGATCATCGACAATCCATCGTTCTCCCGGATGGATCTCAGTCCGAATATATCCGGAGGAAACCGACATGAGCCACGCTCGCGGTCGCGCCGCCTTCTCGTGCCGCGATCCTGAAGGCCATCTCTGGAATGCGGGACGTTACGATCCGCGGGCGCAGGCGTCCTGATGGCCAAGCCTGCCGATCTGCGCCGCATCGCGCTGTCGCTGGAGGGCACGACAGAGGCGCCGCATTTTGATCGCGCCGCGTTCAAGGTGAAGCGCATCTTCGTGACGCTCGCCGCAGACGGACGGACCGCGAATTTCAAGTTCACACCGGACGAGCAGGAGTTCAAATGCCTGCTTGCGCCGCGCGCCTTTCAACCCGTCGCTGGCGGATGGGGACGGCAGGGCTGGACCACTGCGACCCTGTCCGAATTGAGCGTTGCGGATTTGCGCCAGGCGCTTGAGATGGCATGGCGGCACGCCGTGCCGAAATCGCCGAAGCGGTGATTGCCCCGGCTACGGATAGCCGCGCAGCACCAGCCGATCGCCGCGCACTTCCCAGCTTTCGAGCCGGTTGAGGAAGCTCATGCCGAGCAAGCTCGTGCGCAATTGTCCGGGCTGTGCGATCAGCGCCGGGACCGACCGCTCGACAAGTCCGCCAACGCTGATGCTGTCGAGCGTTACGGCGGCAGCGCGTGTCTTGCCATTGGCGGTGTCGACGGTGACGCTGTAACTCAGGACTTCAAGCGGAAGGCCCGCAGCCTTTGCGGCTTCCTGCGTCAGCACCACGGCGCTCGCGCCGGTATCGAGAACCATTGGCACGCTGCCGCCATTGACCCGCGTTGCCACATCGAACGATCCGCCTCGGCCGCGCGCAATCTCGACGATGCGTCCGCGGGTCGCCGCGCGGCCGGGCACCATCTCGGCCATGACCCGGTCGTAGGTATCGCGCAGTTCGAAGCGGTAGGTGTAGCCAAGCGCGAGGGCAAAGCCGATCACGACCCAGATCAGCACGATCTGCAGCGCCTTGCCGATGCTTTCCCTAAATACGACGAGCGCGCTGCTGCCCAGAAACACGAGCAGCGCGATTTTCACCGCGAGCGAAGCGAAGTCGTCCGTGCTCAGCGGTCCGACGGTTCCGGCATCGTGCCGCGCCACGAGCACGATGGCGGCCAGCGCAAGGCCGATCAACAGGAGCCAAAGTATCCGGCTACGCAACGGCTATTCCTTCGCCCCGGCGCGGTTGTTCGCGGGCGCTGTCATTGCCGCGATTCGATCCGGCAACAATGCCATGATCCGCCGTCGTTCGCTTGCCGGGAGCGTGCCCCAGCCCGCGATTTCCGCGATGGTGCGGCCGCAGCCGCGGCACAGTTGCGAGCCGGGCTCCAGAACGCAGATCTTCAGACAGGGTGTTTCGATTGCGGACATGCGGGGACCGTCGGTCCGCAAGATAGGCGCGGTTGAGCGAAAGGCAATCCAGCGGCTAATCCGCGGCTTTGCCGGCCGCAGACTGCGACGCGTCTCGCCTCTCGAACGGGATCTGCGGCTGAAGGGCGGGAGAGGGCTCCGACAGCGGGGCGAGGGCTGCCATGACCCGCTCGGGCGGGATCGACACGATGACTTCGGTGCCAACGCGCAGTTTGGATTTCAGCGTGAACGAGCCGCCATGCAGGTCCACGAGACTCTTGGCGATCGGCAGGCCGAGGCCCGCGCCCTGTTCGGCGGACTTGATGGCGTTCGACCCTTGCCCGAACGATGCGAGCACGACCGGGATCTCCTCCTCGGGAATTCCAGGGCCGGTATCCTTGACGCTGAAATATTGTCCGCCGGATGCCGTCCAGCCGACCTTCACCCAGATTTCGCCGCCCTGCGGCGTGAACTTCACCGCGTTCGACAACAGGTTCAGTGCGATCTGCCGGATCGCGCGTTCGTCCGCCCAGACCCGCGGCAAATCCGCCTCGAATACTTCGTGAATGACGATGCCGCGGTTCTTTGCGCGCAGCTTCACGAGATGATGGCAGTCGTGAACGACGTGAGCGAGCGAGATCGCTTCCTCGTTGAGTTCGTAGCGGCCGGCTTCGATACGCGACAGGTCGAGGATCTCGTTGATCAGGCCGAGCAGGTGCTGGCCGGAATCGTGGATGTCGTTCGAATAGTCCTTGTAGGCTGCGACAGCGTGCGGACCGAAAATCTCGTTCTTCATCACTTCGGAGAAGCCGAGGATCGCATTGAGCGGCGTGCGCAGCTCATGACTCATCTGCGCGAGGAAGCGCGACTTGGAGATATTGGCGGCCTCGGCGCGATGGCGCGCTTCGTCGGAAATGGTCTTGGCCTGTTCCAGTTCGCCGATGAGCATGTCTTTCTCGGCGCGGGCCTGCAGCGTCTGCAATGCGGACGAGTAGAGCCGGTGGGCGAGCAGGAGGAAATAACCCTGCGCCGTGATCGCCATGATCGCGAGGATGTAGTCGTGCAGGTTGCCCTTCAGCATGAAGTTGATCGCGACCGCTCCCGTGACCGGCACGGTTGAGGCGAACACGGCGATCGGCAGCGAGAAGGCCAGCATGCTGGACACGGCGACAACCAGCAGCATCACGAACAGCATGAAGGTGCCGGTATTGTCCGAGACGCCGACGGGGTGCACCAGATTGAACATCCAGGCGAGACCGAAGAACAGGTCGAGCAATATGAAGCGGATGCGCCAGGCCTTGATGTTCACCTCGGCCGGCGGCGTCGCAAGGAATTGCCGGCATTTGGTGATCATGACGGCATGGATGATGAGAACGCCGGCGGTCCACACGCCCGCGGTTGCCGCACCGGTCCACAGGCTGGACATGAAGCCGACGGTTGCGACCAGCAGCAGAACAACCAGCGACGCCGACAGCCGGTTCTGCGCGAACATGCGCATCAGTTCGTAATCGAAGACCGGCCGGGTCCCGCTGGCTGAGGTCAGCCGGTCGCGCGCATCCCGCACGCGCTGCGCCGCTACCCGGCGCCGCCTGGATGCGGCCTCCTCGCGTGCGTCGCTGGCGTTACTCGTGGTCATACGCGAACTTCACTGGCTTCCCGGAAAACACTAGCGCTTCAAATCCGAAATTCGCCTTAATCCGGGACCTCCCCGGAGCGAGTTCTGGATTCAAGGACAGCGGTAACTCGTTGATTTCAGCGTGGTTTGGTTGAAATCCCGTCGAAAGCGATCGCGGAGCCAGCAGGGGACAAGTCCGACCAATCGCGCTGGCCAAACTCACCCAAAAACCTTAAGGGCAACCTTATCCAGATGCGCATTCCGGACTAACGGAGGGTTACCCCGTGCGGCTCTATGACGGCGGTCGAGCGCCCAATCCGCGGCGCGTTCGGATCTTCCTGAAGGAGAAGGGGATCGAGATCCCGATCGCGCCGGTTGACCTCGGCGCGATGGAGCATCGCTCGGACGCCTTTGCCGCGATCAATCCGATGCGGCGGGTCCCTGCGCTGGTGCTCGACGACGGCACGGTCATCACCGAATCGATCGCGATCTGCCGCTATTTCGAGGCGCTGAAGCCCGAACCGCCCCTGTTCGGGACAGGGGCGCTCGAGATTGCGCTAGTTGAGATGTGGCAGCGGCGGATCGAACTGCACCTGCTCGCGGGGATCCAGCAGGTTTTCCGCCACCTGCATCCGGGCATGAAAGACCACGAGGTCCCGCAGGTGGCAGCCTGGGGCGAGGCAAACAAGCCGCGGGTGCTGGAATTTCTGGCGTTGCTGGATCGCGAACTGGCCGGGCGGCGTTTCGCCGCTGGTGACAGCTACTCGGTGGCGGACATTACCGGCCTGATCGCGCTGGATTTCATGCGGGCCGCGAAGATGTCCGTGCCGGCCGAGTTCACCCATGTCGGCCGCTGGTATGCGGAGTTATCCGCACGGCCCAGCGCCAAGGCCTGATTGCGCGAATATTTGGCCCAAGCCACTGATAACAAAACGGATTGCTATATTTCGCGCGGTGGTGGTGCGGCGCACGCCCCGGTATACACGGATGTTTGAACGGGATTTGCCCTCCAGTGTGACCAAGCTCATAGGCTGCAGTGAACCGCTCAGGCAGACTGCACGACGAACCTCCAAGCCCATTCATTTCTGCTCATGGAGGACGTCATGTTTCGGAAGGGGTTCGCGTCGTTCCTGATTGCCGCCGCCGCTGCCGCGGCTTTTGCCACCTCCGTGACCGCCCAGGAGCGGACCGAGGCGCCGGCATCGACCGGCTTCGAGCTTGCCCAGGCAGCCCAGTCCGAGAACCGGGTCGCGCTGGTCATCGGCAATTCCGCCTATCAGGTGAACAAGCCGCTGAACAATCCGGTCAACGACGCCCAGGCCGTTTCGCAAATGCTGAACCAGGCCGGGTTTGAAGTCGTGATGGCCTTCGACCTCACCCGCGATATCATGAAGCAGACGGTCGAGGAGTTTGCGGCGCGCGTTCTTGAAAAGGGCAACAATACCGTCGCGATGGTCTACTACGCCGGCCATGGCGTCCAGGCCGATGGTGAAAATTACCTGATCCCGATTGACGCGAAGTTCTCCGACGAAAACGATCTGCCGGAACAGGGTGTGAAGCTCGCCGACATCGTGGCGGCGCTCGAAGCGACGCAGACCAAGGCGCGCATTGTTGTCGTCGATGCCTGCCGCAACAATCCGTTCGGCGGTTCCGCCAATGACGAGAATGGTGGTCTTGCGCTTGTCGATGCTCCCGAAGGCGCGCTGATCGCCTATTCGACTGCGCCGGGCACTGTCGCCTTCGACGGTCTTGGCAAGCACAGCCCGTATGCTGCCGCGTTCATGCGCACCGCGCGCACCCCGAACCTCCCGGTCGAGCAGGTCTTCAAGAAGGTGCGCCTCCTGGTCAACGATTCCACCGACAAGAAGCAGACCCCGTGGGATAGCGCGCGCCTGAAGACCGAATTCGTGTTCTTCGCGAGTGCCGATGCGCCGGTGGCGAATGCTGTGCCCGCAAAGGTCGCGGTTACCGATCTCGGCTCGCGCCCGGTGCGTCAGGCTTATGAAGTCGCGATCGCGGAAGACTCCGAAGAGTACTACGAGGAGTTCGTCCGCGTGTATGCGAACGATCCCCTGGCCGATCACGTGCGCCGGTTGCTCAATCGCCGCAAGCAGATGGTTGCCTGGCAGATCGTCACGCACCGCAATCGTCCGGAAGACTATGCTGACTTCGCACGTCGCTTCCGCGACAGCGGCCTCGTTCGTGCAGCCCGTCGTCTCGAGGAGCGTCCCCGTCAGATCAACATCGCGTTTCCCCGTCGTGGCGAAGGCCGGTTCGGCGATGGCCGTTTCGGTATCCGTGTTGCGATCGCCAATAACGGCCGTCCGGTGATCAATCTGCCTGGCCGCGGCAATGGCAACGTCAATGGCAACATCGGCGGTCGTCCGGTGATCGGCTTCCCGCAGAATGGCGGCAACGGTGGCCGTCCGGTGCTGAACCAGAACGGCAATAACAACCAGAATGGCCAGAACAATAACGGTGGCCGTCCGGTTGCGAGCCTTCCGCAGAACGGCGGCATCAATCCGAATGGCGGCCGTCCGGTCATCAATCAGAACGGCAACAACAACCAGAATGGTCAGAACAACAACGGTGGCCGTCCGGTCAGTATCCCGCAGAACAGCGGTATCAACCCGAATGCCGGTCGTCCGGTGATCAACCCGAATGGCGCGAACAACGCCGGTCAGAACAACAACAATGGTGGGCGTCCTGTCAGCCTTCCGCAGAATGCCGGCATCAACCCGAATGCGGGTCGGCCTGTGATCAACCCGAATGGCCAGAACAACAACGCTGGCCGTCCGGCGAGCTTCCCACAGAATGCTGGCATCAACCCCAATGCCGGACGTCCCGTGATCAACCAGAGCACCGTCAATCGTCCCGCCATCCCGCAGCAGGTCCGTCCGCCGGTGCAGATCCAGCGTCCTCCGGTGCAGACCCAGCGTCCCCCGGTGCAGGTCCAGCGCCAGTTTTCCCAGGCGCCCCGTCAGTCCTTCAATGCCGGCGGCGGCGGTGGTCGTGCCAGCTTCGGTGGTGGCGGCGGTGGTGGCGGCGGTCGCGGCGGTGGCGGACGCCGCTAGGAGAGAGCGATCCGAAAAACAAAAGAAGGCCGGCATTCGCCGGCCTTCTTGCATTCTGTAATCTCGTTCGCGTTTAGAAGCGGTCGAGCCGGGCGATCAGGCTCGAAGTGTCCCAGCGTTTTCCGCCCATGGCCTGAACGTCGGAGTAGAACTGATCGACGAGTGCCGTGACCGGTAGATGCGCGCCGTTGCGTCTGGCTTCTGCCATGCAGATCCCGAGGTCCTTGCGCATCCAGTCGACTGCGAAGCCGAAGTCGAACTGGCCTTCGGCCATGGTCTTGTAGCGGTTCTCCATCTGCCAGGATTGCGCGGCGCCCTTCGAGATCGTCGCGATCAGCTTCTCGATGTCGAGGCCCGCCTTTTTTGCGAAATGCAGACCCTCCGAGAGTCCTTGCACGAGGCCGGCGATGCAGATCTGGTTGACCATCTTGGCGAGCTGGCCGGCCCCCGGCGCACCCATCAGATTGCAGGCGCGCGCATAGGCCGCGATGACTTTCTCTGCGCGCGCAAACGCTTCGGCATCGCCGCCGCACATCACGGTCAGCACGCCATTCTCGGCTCCCGCCTGGCCGCCGGACACCGGCGCATCGATGACGTCAAAGCCGCGCTCCTGTCCCGCCTTGTACAGATCGCGCGCAATCTCGGCCGACGCGGTCGTGTGATCGACGAAAATGGTTCCCTTCTTCATCGCGGCGAAGGCGCCGTCTGGCCCGAGCGTCACCTGACGCAGATCGTCGTCATTGCCCACGCAGCACATGACGAAATCCTGGCCCTCGGCGGCCTGCTTCGGCGTGGGGGCGCTCTTTCCGCCAAACTGGGCCACCCATTTCTCGGCTTTGGCGCCGGTGCGGTTGTAGACGGTGACCTCATGGCCGCCCTTGGTCTTCAGATGCCCCGCCATAGGGTAGCCCATCACGCCGAGCCCCAGAAACGCCACCTTCGCCATACGGTCCTCCTGTCGCGGCGGCCAGGATCGCCGCCAGCCCGTTCAATCGGCGGCCAATGTGACGGCTTGTGCGCAGCCGTCAACCCGCCCTATCTAGGGGCGAGACACCGACAGGAGACCGCGCATCGTGGCGCCCACCAAAGACCAGATCCGCGAGCGGCTCGCGTCCATCGCGGCGCCCGGCGGAGCGAAGCTGACCGAGGCCGGTGTGCTGTCCGACATCATGGTCACGGACGGAAAGGTGTTCTTTTCGCTCAGTGTCGATGCGGCGCAGGTCAAGGCCTGGGAGGGCGTGCGCAAAGAGGTCGAGGACGCGGTGAAGGCTATGCCCGGCGTCACCTCCGCGATGGTTGCGCTGACCGCGGAGCGGGCCGGAGGCGCGCGCGGTGCGCCGCCGCCCCAGCCTGCGCGACCCCAGCATGAGCCACATGGCCATGGCGCGCCCGCGGGGCCCGCCGGCGTGCCGGGCGTGAAGTCGATCATCGCGGTTGCGTCCGGCAAAGGTGGCGTCGGCAAATCCACCACGTCGATCAACCTTGCGCTCGCTTTGCGCGACCTCGGACTGAAGGTCGGCGTTCTCGACGCCGATATCTATGGCCCCTCGATGCCGAAGCTGCTGGCCATTCGCGAAAAGCCGCAGACCATCGGCGGCACGCGTCTCAAGCCGATCAGCCGCTACGATCTCGCGGTGATGTCGATCGGTTTCCTGATCGAGGAAGAGACGCCGATGATCTGGCGCGGTCCGATGGTCATGTCGGCGTTGACGCAGATGCTGCGCGAAGTGGAGTGGGGCAATCTCGACGTGATGGTTGTCGACATGCCGCCCGGCACCGGCGACGCGCAACTCACGATGGCGCAACAGGTGCCGCTCGCAGGCGCGGTCATCGTGTCGACACCGCAGGATCTTGCGCTGATCGATGCGCGGCGCGGCGTTGCGATGTTCAAGCGCGTCAATGTGCCGATCCTCGGCGTCATCGAGAACATGAGTTACTTCGTGTGCCCGGAATGCGGCACGCGTTCCGATATCTTCGGGCATGGCGGCGCAAAGCACGAAGCCGAGCGGCTCAAGGTGCCGTTCCTCGGTGCGGTACCGCTGGACATGACGATCCGCGAGACATCGGATGCGGGGCTGCCGGTGGTTGCGACGCAGCCGGACGGACCGCATGCCAGGGTGTATCGCGACATTGCGCAGAAGCTGCGCGATGCGCTTGCTGGTCCGGGCGCCGGACGTGCGGCACCGAAGATCGTGATAGAGGCTTGAGGACGTTGTGAAGGCAGGCCACAATTATTGGTGTTGCGGCTTGGGAGGACAGGATGCGGACAGGGCGAAGGGCGGTGCTTCGGATTGCGGGACTTTTTGCTACGACGGCAATGGTCGGCGGACTTTGGACAGTGCCGGCGCAGGCTCAGAAGCCACCGGAGCCGGCCATGCAGGAAGTCCTGATCAAGACCACGCTGCTGACGTTCAACGACGCCAATGTCACGCAGAATTACACCGTGCTTCATTCCAAATTGTCGAAACAGTTTCGCGACCAGTTTTCGCCGGAGCGCCTGAAGGAAGTCTTCAAGCCGTTCGTCGACAAGAAGATCGACATCGACCTGATCGCTGCCAAGACACCGATTCCGGCAAAGCCGGCGTCGGTCGACGATCGCGGCGTCCTCTCGATCTCCGGTCATTTCGACACGAAGCCGAGCCACGTATTTTACGACCTCGGTTACGTGATGTCCGACGGCGAGTGGAAGCCGATCAAGATCAACGTCAACGTCCGTCCGCCGGACGCGAACTGACGCGGCCCGAGCGTCCGATGACGCCGGCCTAGTCTTCGGCCCACATTCGCAAGAGGTTCGCGACCGATTTCGAGATCAGGTCGAATTCGGCGCTCTTGCCATCGCGCGCGAAGATCGTGCGTCGCGCCGTGTCGAGATCAAACAGCATTTCGCGCTGTGCGGCGTCGCGCACGAAGCTGCGAGCCCAGCCGGCCACCACATTCCGCTGCCCGCGCGTGACCTGCGCGACGCGATGCAGCGTCGTTGACGGATAGACGATCATCGACCCCGCCGGCAGCTTGATCGCGTCGTCTCCCGCGGAGCTCTCGATCACAAGCTCGCCGCCGTCATAGCTTTCGGGTGCGTCGAGAAACAGCGTGAATGAGACGTCGGTGCGCATGCCGCCCATCAGCGCGTCATCGACATGAACGCCGTATTGCATCCCGACTTCGGTGCGCGAGAACAGAAGCGGGCTCAACGTCTTCGGCCGCACGGCCATGCGGAACAGTTCGCTCTCCATGATCCGCGTCGCAACAAGGCTGCGTACGGCATCGAGGCTCTTGTCCCTGGCGTCGGCCTGCCGGTTGTCCTTGACCTTGCGCGCAGCAAAGCCCGTGGTCTCGCGGCCGTCGATGAATCGCACTGCCGACAGCGCCTCATGAACCGCGGTGAGATCATCGGCCTTGAGAATATCAGCAATCACAATCTGCATGGCTCGACGCATTGCCATGAATTGGCGTAGCTCCGCAAATTCTCTCGCATCAGCTTGGAACGATTCAAATACATGGTGCTTGGCCTTGCCACATGACGCGACTAAGGAAGCACGTCGCGCGCGTCATTGCTGAAAGACTTCGGCTGAGAGACCCTGCCATGAGCATCAATCGCAAGATCTGGATCGGAATCGGCGCATTCGTATTCGCCGGCGGCACGGGATCGCAGGCATTGCCGGTCGCAGCGACAAATGATCTGCAGGCACGCTCTCCCGAAACCATGCCGCACGATGGCCTGAGCGCGGATGTGCGCTCACGAATTATCGCTCATGCACTGACCGTCGGTCAGGGCGGCGAGGGCGGAGAAGGGGGCGAAGGCGGTGAGGGCGGCATCAACGTCGACGCCGCCGCGAAGGACCCGGTCGAATATGGCGTCGCGCTTCAGGTGATCGCCGCGCATTATCATGCGGGTCTTGCTGCCTATGAAGGCAAGGAACAGGAGGCCGGCGCGCAGATGTTCGCGCATGGCCTGTCCGAGATTTATGTCGCGATGGAAGACGTGTTCAAGCAGCTCGGCGTCATCGGTCTGGGCGCAAAGCTGGAAGCTGCCGTCGCCGCCGCGGCCGAGAAGAAGCCTGTCCCCGAGGTCAAGCGAAAGGCCGACGCGGTGTTCGCTGCGCTCGTGGCGGCCGACAGGAAGGCGCCCAGGTCGAAAGATCCGGCGCTGGCCGTGAAGGCGAAGATCGCGGCGGAACTGATCGATCGCGCTGCGGCGCAATATGCCGTCGTTCAGAAAGACAACAATCTGGAGGCGTATCTCGATGGCCTCGGCTTCGCGATGGCTGCCAAAGACCAGGCCAAGGCTGCGCTGCCCTATCTGAAGAAGATTTCTCCGCAGAAAGAGGCCGCCCTGCGGAAGGCTCTCGCACTGGCCGGGCAAGCCTATCCCGGTATCAGGCGCTCGGAAGAGGCCAAAGTGAGCCTGGCGGATCTGCAGTCTGCAGCATCTGCGGCCAAACTTGCGGTTTCCAATTTGCCCTAGCTTCGGGCCGGCTCCCGGGTAACCGATTTTCGCATTGACGCTTCCCGATTGATTTGTGAAAGCCGTCGCACGCTCGGACTCGGCAGGCCCACCTCGGGCTGGCCGGCCGGTCGCCGGGGCGGAGAACCGCAATTCAAAAACTCTACGGGAGCATGAAATGAGACGCCGTCAATTCCTCGCGACGATCGGAGCGGGCGCGGCTGCGGCTGCGATTGCAAAGCCCGCTATCGCGCAATCGAGCCCCGAGATCAAATGGCGACTGACCTCGAGTTTTCCGAAATCACTGGACACGCTGTGGGGGGGCGCCGAGACCTTCTGCAAGGCGGTCTCCGAAGCCACTGACGGCAAGTTTCAGATTCAGCCTTTCGCGGCCGGCGAGATCGTACCCGGTCTGCAGGCAGCTGACGCGGTCACCAATGGCAGCGTCGAGATGGCCCAGACCGCGTCGTATTACTATGTCGGCAAGGACCCGACATTCGCGCTCGCAAGCGCCGTCCCGTTCGGACTGAACACCCGGATGCAGAATTCGTGGCTCTATCAGCATGGCGGTTCCAAGCTGATGGATGAGTTCTATTCGAAGTTCAAATTCGTTGCGTTCCCCGCCGGCAACACGACCTGTCAGATGGGCGGCTGGTACCGCAAGGAAATCAAGGACCTCGCCGATCTGAAGGGCATGAAGATGCGCATCGCCGGGCTTGCCGGGCAGGTGCTGTCGAAGCTCGGTGTCGTCCCGCAGCAGATCGCTGGCGGCGAAATCTACGCAGCGCTCGAAAAGGGTACCGTTGATGCCGCCGAGTGGGTTGGCCCCTACGATGACGAGAAGCTCGGCTTCCAGAAAGTCGCGCCGTTCTATTACTACCCGGGCTGGTGGGAAGGCAGCACGTCGATCCATCACTTCGTGAATATCGACAAGTGGAACTCGCTGCCGAAGAGCTATCAACAGGTGATCCGATCGGCATCGGACACGGCCAACATGACAATGACTGCGAAATACGACGCGGAAAATCCGGGCGCCATCAAGCGTCTCGTCGCGTCCGGCGCGCAATTGCGCGCCTATCCGCAGCCCGTGCTCGATGCCTGCTTCAAGGCTTCGAACGAAGTGTATGCCGACATCTCGGCCAACAACCCGGCCTTCAAGAAGATTTATGACAACATGGTCGCGTTCCGGAACGACGAGTATCTGTGGTGGCAGGTCGCCGAGTACGCCTATGACAGCTACATGATCCGGGCGCGCACGCGCTCCTGACCGTCTTGATCAGCAAATTTTGCGGGCCGGCCCTTTGGGCCGGCCTTTTGCTTTTCCGTCTGGATATCGCCAGTCGCCTTCGACATGATTGTGTTGCGAAAGAACCGCCGCTTGAGCGGTGCTGACCCGGAAGAGGTCGCGCTTCACTGGAGAGGAATGGTGGTCATGAAACGCAGACACTTTCTGAAGGCTGCGACTGCCGGACTTGCAGCCAGCGCGGTTGCCGCCCCGGCTATCGCGCAATCGAATCCCGAAATCCGCTGGCGCCTGACGTCAAGCTTTCCGAAATCGCTCGACACGATCTTTGGTGCGGGTGAGGTGTTCGCGAAGGCGGTGGCCGATATGACGGACAACCGGTTTCACGTTCAGGTCTTCGCATCGGGTGAGATCGTTCCCGGTCTGCAGGCCGCCGATGCGGTGACGAGCGGCACCGTCGAGATGTGTCACACCGCGTCGTACTATTATGTTGGCAAGGATCCGACCTTCGCCTTTGGCACGGCCGTTCCCTTCGGTTTCAATCAACGCATGATCGACGCGTGGATGTTCACCGGCGGCGGCATTGAGCTGATGAACGAGTTCTACAAGAAATATAACATCGTCGCGTTTCCGGCCGGAAACACCGGCGCCCAGATGGGAGGCTGGTTCCGGAAGGAGATCAAGAGCCTGGACGACCTGAAGGGCATGAAGATGCGGATCGGCGGATTTGCCGGACGCGTGCTCGCCAAGCTCGGTGTCGTCGCGCAACAGCTTGCCGGCGGCGATATTTATGCGGCGCTCGAGAAGGGCACGATCGATGCGGCCGAATGGGTCGGCCCCTATGACGACGAGAAACTCGGCTTCCACAAGGTCGCGCCGTTCTACTATTACCCGGGTTGGTGGGAAGGCGGCCCCATGCTGCACAATTTCATCAATATCGGGAAATGGAACGAGTTGCCGAAGAACTATCAGGCGATCGTCCAGTCGGCATCGCATGTCGCCAACACGATCATGATGGCGCGATACGATGCCGGAAATCCGGGGGCGCTCCGGCGTCTCGTTGCGGGCGGTGCGCAGTTGCGTTCATTCCCGCAGGCGACGATGGATGCGTGTTACACTGCGGCTAATGAGCTTTACAACGAGACCGCTGCGAAGAATCCGGACTTCAAGAAGATCCACGACAGCGTGATGGCATTCCGCAACGAGCAATATCTGTGGTGGCAGGTCGCGGAATATGGTTACGACAGCTTCATGATCCGCGCCCGCGCGCGCACCTGATCATCTCGTAGCAAGGACGACGGCAAAGCCCCGCAATCCGGGGCTTTGTTTTTTGCGCCCTATTTCATCTTGTTGGGATCGCTGAAATCGAGCTGCGGCATGTCGATCTGCGGCAGGTCGATCTTGATCGTTGCGGGATCGACCTTCGGTCCCTTGTCGAGCCAGTAAGTCACCGAGCCCGGCCAGAAGATCAGGATGATAACCAGAATGATCTGCAGGAACAGCCACGGGATTGCGCCGAGATAGATGTCCTTCGTCTTCACGGAGGACGGGGCGATGCCGCGCAGGTAGAACAACGCGAACCCGAAGGGCGGGTGCATGAAGCTCGTCTGGACGTTGGCGCAGATGAGGACGCCGAACCAGATCAGGTCGATCCCGAGCTTCTCGGCAACGGGCGCCAGAAGCGGGATGACGATGAACACGATCTCGAAGAAATCGAGGAAGAACGCGATCACGAAGATGAAGACGTTGGCGAAGAACAGGAAGCCGACCTGTCCGCCGGGCAGCGAGATCAGATAGCCCTCGATCCATTCCTTGCCGCCGACGCCCTGGAACACGAGGCTGAACACGCGCGCGCCGATGAGGATAAACACCACGAAGGCGGTGATGCGCATGGTGCTCGACATGCCCTGCCAGACCAGCGGCCAGGTCAGCGTGCGGTTGAACGCTGCGAGGATGAAGGCGCCGACAACGCCGAGCGCGCCGGCTTCGGTCGGGGTCGCAAGGCCCATGAAGATGGTGCCGAGCACGACGAAGATGAGCGCGAGCGAGGGGATGATGCCGCGCAGGCACTTCTTCCACAGCGCCCAGCCATGAAGCGTGCGCTGCTCCGGCGGCAGCGCCGGAACGTCCTGCGGCCGCACGATGCTGAGGATGAGCACCCAGATGCAAAACAGGACGAGCTGGATCATGCTCGGCCCGATTGCCCCCATGTACATGTCGCCGACGGAACGGCCGAGCTGGTCGGCCAGCACGATGAGGACGAGCGAGGGCGGAATCAACTGCGTGATGGTGCCCGATGCCGCGATGACGCCGGTGGTATGGCGGACCGAATAGCCGGCGCGCGTCATCGCCGGCAGTGCAATTACCGCCATGGCGATCACCGATGCGGCCACCGTGCCGGTGATCGCGCCGAGGATGGCTCCGACGAAAATCACCGCGTAGGACAGGCCGCCGCGAACGGGCCCGAACAACTGTCCGATGGAATCCAGAAGGTCTTCGGCCAGGCCGCAGCGTTCGAGGATCGCTCCCATCAGAGTGAAGAAGGGGATCGAAAGCAGCAGGTCGTTTGAGACGATGCCGTAGAGCTGATAGGTCAGGTTGCCGAGGAAGTCCGGCCGGATCAGTCCGAGTTCGACGCCGATCAATCCGAAGAACAGGCCGACGGCGGCGAGTGAGAATGCGGCGGGATAACCAATAATCAAAAAGACGACGAGGCCGCCGAACATCAGCGGCGCCATATTGTGTGTGATAAAGTGGATCATTGCAGGGGCTTTTCGTATTCGAACTCGAGATTGCGATGTTCGATCAGCGCCTGGATGCGCTTGATGATTTCCGAGACGCCTTGCAATGCCACCAGAGCGAAGCCTATCGGCAGGATCAGCTTGACCGGCCAGCGAACAAGGCCGCCGGCATTCATGGAGCTCTCGTTGATCCGCCAGGATTCAACGAACCACGGCCAGGTGAAGTAGATCATGATGATGCAGATCGGCAGGAGGAAGAAGATGCCTCCGAGCAGGTCGATCCAGAGCCGGACGCGTTCCGACATCATCGAGTAGAACAGGTCGACGCGCACATGCTCGTTGATCTTGAGCACATAAGGCGCACCGAGCAGCACCATCGCCGCGAACAGGTACCACTGGATTTCCAGCCAGGCATTCGAGCTGGCGCTGAACATGTAGCGGCTGACGGCGTTTCCGGCGCTGATGAGCGTCGCGATCAGGACGGTCCAGGTCGCAATGCGGCCAAACTGGTCGTTGACCCAGTCGATGGCGCGGCTGAGCCGCAGCAACGGATCCAGCATGTCGTCCCCTGAGCGAGCCGGCCGCCGTGCCCGTCCCCCCTTGGCCCAGGACGCTTCCGGCAAAGCGATTAATCCGAACCTATAGGCGAGCGTCAATCGGAAGTTCGATGGTCTATGCCGGGGGAATCGCGGTGGCGGCGAGTTCTCGCCGTCTTACAGCTTCACGGTGCAGAGCATAGAGCCCACTCAGGGCGATCAGGGTGGCCCCAACCAATGCCCAACGATCCGGGATTTCGCCAAAGGCGACGTAGCCCGCGATCCCCATCCAGATCAGAAGCGTGTAGCGGAACGGCGCCACGGCGGCGATTTCAACGCCCCGAAAGGCGTGGACCACGAGATAGGTGCCAAGGCCAAGGAACGCTGAAGCGATCCCAAGCTGTGTCCATTGCAGCAGATTGGGCATGGACCAGCTCTCGGTCATTCCGATTCCGGCGCCAAGCAAGGTCACCAGAAATGTGCCGTACAATCCGATCGCCAGAGAGGGGATGGACGGGTCGATGCGCCTTGTCGTCAGGTCGCGCCCTGCAGAGAACAAGGCGGATGCGATGCCGGCCAGGGCCCAGGCATCGAACGCGCCCGCGCCTGGCTTCACGATAAACAAAGTCCCGGCCAGTCCGACGGCGATTGCCGCCCAGCGCCGCCAGCCGATGGCCTCGCCAAGCATGATCGCGGCGAGCGCGGTCAACATCAGGGGGGCTGTCATCACGACCGCCGAGAGGTCGGCGATATACATGTTCACGAGCGCAGCGATGAAAAACAACGTGCCGAGCGCGTCAAAAAGCGCGCGCCACAAGACAGCAGGTTTTGCCGCCGGCACGATGTGATGAAGAGCGCCGGTCGCGCCCAGCACCGCCCCGAGGATGAGCAGCACCAGCGAGCCGCGCAGGAACAGGACTTCCCCAAACGGCAATTCGCGGGCGACCAGCTTCACGAAGGAATCGTTGACCGTGTAAGCGGCCATGCCGAAGGTCAATGCGATCATGCCGCGGCGGTTGGCTGCGGACTGGCTCACGGCATTCTTTTCCGAAACAGACGGGCGCGTCAGCCGCCCGTGACGCTCATGTGGCGGGGCAGGGCGGGACGCGAATGACGGCGGTCGATGACGAAGTCGTGGCCCTTGGGCTTTCGTGCGACGGCCGCGTCGATCGCGGCATGCAGGGCGTCGTCGGACTCAGACGCGCGCAGCGGGGCACGCAAGTCGGCGGCATCCTCCTGCCCGAGGCACATGAACAGCGTACCAGTGCAGGTCAGGCGGACGCGGTTGCACGACTCGCAAAAATTGTGGGTCATCGGCGTGATGAAGCCGAGCCGCCCGCCAGTCTCGGCAACGCGCACATAGCGTGCGGGACCGCCGGTGCGATAGTCGATCTCGTCGAGCGTGTAGCGCTCGGCGAGCCGGCCGCGCACCATCGAGAGCGGCAGATACTGGTCGAGCCGCGCTTCGCCGACATCGCCCAGCGGCATCACCTCGATCAATGTCAGGTCCATCCCGCGGCCATGCGACCACGCAACGAGGTCCGCGATCTCGTCCTCATTCACGCCTTTCAGCGCGACCGCGTTGATCTTCACCTTCAATCCGGCAGCCTGCGCCGCATCGATTCCGGCGAGCACGCGCGACAGGTCGCCCCAGCGTGTAATGGCGCGGAATTTGTCGGCATCGAGCGTGTCGAGCGAGACATTGATGCGCTCGACGCCATGGTCCTTCAATTCGGCCGCGTATTTCGCAAGCTGCGAGCCGTTCGTCGTGAGCGTCAATTCGTCCAGCGCATCCGAGCGCAGATGACGCGACAGGGATGCAAACAGCGTCATGATCCCGCGACGGACCAGAGGTTCGCCGCCCGTCAGACGCAGCTTCCTGACGCCGCGTGAAATGAAAGCCGAGCAGACCCGATCGAGCTCTTCCAGCGACAGCAGGTCGGCCTTCGGAAGAAACGCCATGTCCTCGGACATGCAATAGACGCAGCGGAAGTCGCAGCGGTCCGTCACTGAAACGCGCAGATACGAAATCTGCCGCGCGAATGGATCAATCAGCGGCGGACGCTGGTTGTCGCGGTCAATCTGGATTGTTTGCGGTGCAGCATTCATGATCTATCGCTCACCCCACATATAGGGCTTCCAGGCCGCCCGCGAAACCGGTCCCGCCTGCGTGGCGAAACCGGGCAGGGAACGCTATCAGGATCACCGGGGCTGTCCAGCGAGAGAGGGTAAGGGCGCAATGAGTTCCACGGATGCGACCGGGTCCGGTCCCTGGCCGACCGAGCTTCGCCTGAGCAAGGATAGGCGTACGCTTTCCATTGCCTTCGACAACGGGGAGCGGTTCGACCTGCCGGCCGAATACCTGCGGGTGAAAAGCCCGAGCGCGGAAGTGCAGGGGCATTCGCCGGACGAGCGCAAGACCGTGCCCGGCAAGCGCGACGTGATGATCCTGGAGATCCAGCCGATCGGAAATTACGCCGTGCGGCTGACCTTCGACGACATGCATTCCACCGGCATTTACGCGTGGGACTATTTCGGCGAACTCGGCCGCAATCACGCACGCTACTGGCAGGATTACCTCGACGAGCTCGCGTCAAAGGGATTGTCGCGCGAGCCGGCGGGCCGGAAGGCATAACTCAGGCGGGAACGCTGCTGCGCAACGTCCCCGCCCGGCCGGGATCTCACTTCACCACGATGACCTTGGCGCCGATCTTCACGCGCTCATAAAGGTCGATGACGTCCTCATTGGTCAGCCGGATGCAGCCCGATGAATCGGCCTCGCCGACCGAATCCGGGTCATGCGTGCCGTGGATGCGATAGATTGTCGATCCGATATACATCGCGCGCGCACCGAGCGGGTTGCCGGGGCCACCCTTCATGTGGCGCGGCAGTCCGGGCTGACGCTTCAGCATTTCAGGAGGTGGCCGCCAGTCCGGCCACTCGCGCTTGTTACTGACGGTGTGGATGCCGTTCCACGTGAAGCCGTCGCGTCCGACGCCGACGCCGTAGCGGATCGCGCGATTGTTGCCGAGGACGTAATAGAGCTTTCGCTCCTTGGTGAAGACGATGACGGTGCCGGGCTTTTCCTTGGTCTCGAACCCGACCTCCTGACGCTTGAGCGAAAGGATTTCAAAAAGTCCCTTCATTCTGGTGCCCTGGGCGGCGCCGCCCAGCAGCCGGTTGTCCGGATCGGTAATAGCCGGGTTGGCAAGCGCCAGCGACCCGGCGGCTCCGCTCAACACCAAGGCAAGTGCGATTTTCAAAAGACGCAGCTGCATGTCCCCCGAGCTTCCGCATATGTGTGTGAAGCGGATGCGACCACCCAAATCCAGATGGCCACAGAATTTGGGCGCTCGCAAGCCAGGTGGAGTGGCGCAGTCGCGCAAAAAGTGTGGCCTGAGTATCTACAATTTTTTAGTTTGACTTATCGAATATGCTCTCATAGGTTGCATATACGCAACCTGTGGGTTCCATGAGCAGCAGTGTCGCCCGGATCCAGAACGCGCTCGGTCAGCCAGGAGATGGCGACGCGGCGGTTCTCATTGGAATTCTCGACGGGGTGCCCGATCTGGAGTGCGACGATTTCGACGGGGTCGCGCTGGCCGTCGAGTCTTCGATGCTGCCCGGGCACGCCGCGGAACCCGA
>NZ_DATMRV010000172.1:0-27322 GCF_035565795.1 Pseudorhodoplanes sp. | reverse complement strand
CATCCTCACGCATCCGCAACGCCTCTGCGCGACGGACGCGCTGCTGCCGCAGCCGCTCCTCGCGTGCGAGCTGTTCGCGTTTCGAAAGGCGCGTATTCGCATTGTGCTGCTGGGAAGATGTGCTGCTCTGCGCTGCCGCGGATCGGTCCGGCGCGGCAGGCGCGACGGCTTGCAGCGCTGGAGCAGAAGCCGCGACGGCCGCTGGCGACGCTGGAGCGGCTGGAACTGCCGAACCAGTCGTGGCCACTTCAGTTTGTGGCTTGCTCGCGGCCTGGAGCGATGGCGCTACCGGGCCGGAGGGCTGTGCAATTTGCTGTGATCCGAGCCCATGCTTCGGCGTCGAGCGCTTGGTGAATTTCGTATCGGCAGCCTTGAGGCAACGCGGTTCGATATACGGCCAGGTCTGATCCTCGCAGGGCTTTCCCGCCGAACCGGCGCCCTCGCCTCCGACAACGCGCACATCCTGCGGAATGCTGCCGTTCGCCCAGTCTCCAACCGCACTGGAACTCGCGTTCAAAAGTGCGAGAAGGCCGGTCACGCCAAGAAAAATCGCGGATCCGCTCAACACTGTCGCGGCGACGCGTGCTCTTGTTCGCTCGCGTGTTCCCAAGGGTCCATCAAACGATACGCGGAACGGACTGAATTTCGGCATGATGGCTCCTCACGCTACCGGTCGCAAACGATCCCGCCTGCGTGATGGTTCCGCCGTGCGACACCCGGCTCACGGCCATGTGGTTTCAACCCCGGTCGTGCCGCTGCTATGGGACATTCAAGGAGCGTTCGAGATGATCGACCGGCGACTTGTCATGACCGGATTTGCAGCAAGCGCGGTGCTCGGCTCTTCGATTCAGCACGCGAACGCACAATCCGCGATGAGTCGCGCGACGGCATTTGGATTCTCGTTCAGGACGCTCGACGGACAGGACCTGCGGCTCGCCGACCGGACAGGGCGTCCCGTGCTGGTGGTCAACACAGCGTCTTTGTGCGGTTACACCCCGCAATATGCCGGGCTTGAATCACTCTGGTCGCGCTATCGCGACCGCGGCCTTCTTGTGATCGGCGTTCCATCGAATGATTTCGGCGGCCAGGAACCCGGCGGGCCTGAGGAGATTCAAGGCACGGCCCACCGTCATGGCGTGACCTTTCCCATCACCGAGAAAGTCGCGATCAAGGGCGATTCGGCCCACCCCTTCTATCGCTGGGCGGCGATCCAGCGGCCGGGCGAAACCCCGCGCTGGAACTTCCACAAATACCTGGTCGGAAGCGACGGCACTCTGGCGGCCGCTTTCGCCTCGGCCGTCGAGCCGACCGACTCGCGCGTGGTTGCTGCCATCGAACGGCAGCTGCCGCCCGCCTAGGCCATGCGGGAGCAGCCATGTCCGGCTACACTGTCCCGAAATCGTCCATTTCGCTGCAAAATCGCGGGAGTAACACCTTGTTTCCCGTGTCGGTGTCACCACAGCTAACCTTAATCCCCGATCCCCACCGGTATCGACGTGAGGACTCGTTGACTCTTAACGCCGCGCGGGGTTTCCATGTCTTATCAATATCATGCGGGCCGATCTTCGCCCGTTTATCATGAGGGGGTTCACCATGCGTCACTCGCTCGCATGCGCTATCCTGATCTCCGCATCGCTGGCGGGCGGTGCGGCCTTCGCGCAACAACCGGGCGCCGCGCAGGCGGGTGCCAAGTGTGCCAATCCGAACGCGCTCGGCGTGTCGCGTACGGTCGAAATTGACACAACCGGTGGCCCCGGCTTCGGCTTCGAGCACTTCAAGCAGCACGACTTCCTGCGCAACAACGAAGTGCTGTTGACCTTCGATGACGGCCCCTGGCCGAGCACCCCGAAGGTCCTCGCTGCTCTTGCCGAGCACTGCACCAAGGCGACCTTCTTCATCATCGGCAAGCACGCCACCTATTATCCGGAGATCCTCAAGCAGGTCGCGGAAGGCGGTCACACCATCGGTTCGCACACCTGGAGCCATGCCGACCTCGGCCGCAAGAACATCACCGTGGAGCAGGCAAAAGACGAGATCGAAAAGGGCATCAGCGCCGTCAACGTCTCGCTTGGCGCGCAGGCCGCCCCGTTCTTCCGCTTCGTGGCGCTTCGGCATCCGCCGGAACTCGTGACCTATCTCGGCGAGCGCAACATCGCGATTTTCTCGACCGATCTCGACTCTTTCGACTTCAAGGCGCGCCGGCCCGAGCAGGTCGTCAATGCGGTGATGAACAAGCTGAAGAAGCACGGCAAGGGCATCGTTCTGATGCACGACTTCCAGGCGCACACTGCCGAAGCCGTTCCGGAATTGCTGAAACAGCTCAAGGAAGGCGGCTACAAGATCGTCCACATGCGGGCGAAGGGCACCGTCCAGTCGATCGCCAAGTATGACGAGATGCTGAAGAAGGAAGCCAAGCTCCCGACCGTTGACCAGCGCCCGACCGCGAGCGTTGTCCGCACCGTCGACTGAGCCCTCTCCTTTCTCGCACGAGCTTTGAAATCGCCGGGCTTGCCCGGCGATTTCTTTTTGGTCGTCGGCGCGGCACAATGGCGGAGCATTTCCCGTCGCCATCGAACCCCAATTGTCCGCATGTCCTATCGCTTCATCGGCTACGCCATCGTCTCGGAAGACGGCATGCTTGCCGACGCGAGCGGGACGATCCCGCCTTCGCTGATCGTCAAGGCCGATCAGGATTTCTTCATGCGCGGCCTCGATGCAGCCGCGGCGCTGGTACACGGCAGGAATTCCGCCGAGCAGCCGACCTCCCCCAACCGCCGGCGCCTGATCGCGACACGCGGCATCGCGGCGACGGCGCCCGTCACCGGCCAGCCGAACGCACTGCACTGGAATCCGAAAGGCGTATCCGTCGAAACCGCACTGGCCGAACTTGGCGTTGCCGATGGCGATGTGGCGATCATCGGCGGCACGGACATCTTCGGGCTGTTCCTGCCGAGCTACGCGATCTTTCATCTGACCCGCGTGCCGAACGTTACGCTGCCTGGCGGGCTGCCAGTTTTCCCCAGGGTACCCACAGTGACGCCGGAAGCCCTGCTCACCGAAGCAGGGTTAAGTCCGGGAAAAGCAATGGCTCTGGATGAGTCGCGCAACGTCAGTGTGGTGTCGTGGCAACGATCTTAGGCAATACGCGGACTCGGTAGGACAATAAGGGTGACGCCGCCGATTTTTCAGGCATCCTGATCTTGATTATTGATTCGATTCTTTTTTGGTCCCGCGGGGCCGGCGGTAGAGGGGGC
Organism: Pseudorhodoplanes sp.; assembly: GCF_035565795.1. Classification (GTDB taxonomy): domain Bacteria; phylum Pseudomonadota; class Alphaproteobacteria; order Rhizobiales; family Xanthobacteraceae; genus Pseudorhodoplanes. The sequence goes on along the minus strand of NZ_DATMRV010000172.1, from coordinate 24,068 downwards.
CGACTCCGCAGAGGTTCCTCCCGCGTGGCGTATTAACTTGGGGCGGCTCAATTGGCCGCCCCCTTTGTTTCAATCGAACAGCCGATCAGCGCGGAGGCCGTGGCGCACGACGATAGCGCGGCGCGGGCTCACCCATATAGCGCGGGTTCACCGCACAATCTCCGCCCGTCGCCGAAACCGCTGTCAGGCACTGCTGCAGGGTGAAATACGAACAATCGGTCTGTCCGTCATAAGCGCGCAGGCAATATTGCGTCTCATAGATGTAGCGCTGCGCATTGGCGGAGGTCGAAACGGACGCGAGCACGATGGTTGCTGCAAATCCCAGCGTCAGTCGCATCGTCATACCGCGCATCTCGTCACTCCTCTTGTGGACTCACAGTCGTTCGATAGCAGGCTCGGGATAGCGATCAATGCCCGGCCGCCAGCGCCCGATTGCAAAGATCACCAGCAAACCGCCGATCAGCGAAAGGTTTTTCAGGGCCTGGATCATGTTGGCGTCGCGCTCGGGACCCGACATCGTCCAGAACGAATGGAAGTACCAGGTCGCTGCCATCGTGAACAGGATCAGCAGGACGGCGCCGGCTCGCGCGCCGATATTGGCTGCGATCATCAGGGCTGCACCGATTTCGACCACACCCGCCAGGATCGCCATCAGCGTCGGCGTCGTCATGCCGGTCGCCGCTTCGAGTTGCGGCGTATAGGCGGTGAGGACGTCCGGCAGCACGACTTTCGAACCAATGGTGCTTGCGGTGGCGGGGATGTCCATCAGCTTCTGCGCACCGGACAGAATGAAAACGAGCACAAACAGGATGCGGCCGAGAACCAGGATTGCGTTCATGACAAAGTCTCCAAAAAGACCGGCGACGCCGTCGAAATCCGGAATCACAAGCTACAATTTCAAGTCAGCACGCACTCAGCCCTTTTTCGAGCCCTTTTTGCCTTTCGGAGTCTTTCCCTTCCTGGCCACGGCTGGTGCGCGTCCCTTGATCTCGACCAGCAGCGCCCGGACTTCCTTGTCGGTTTCGTTGGAGGTTGCGGTGTCTTGCGACGGCAGCCACATCGCCTCGCCGGCCTTGAAGGTCAGTTCGTAGCCCTTGCGCCCGGGCGGCGTGAAAACGATCGAGCCGTCGGTCAGCGCGTACAGAAACGTGTTGGGACGTGCCGCAGCCGGCTGAGAGGCACCGGGCGCCATGCGGATCTCCCGCACTCTGATCTGATCGTTTTCCAGCAGGGACTTCGGCGCGGCCGGAGCAGTCTGGGCGAGAGCAAATGACGCCGGCAGGATCGTCAGCGCGAGGGCAAGAACCGCGATTTTCATGGATTTGCAGAGGCTCTTCTGAAACGTCGGCCAGTCCTGCGCGCAGGCGATGGCAATCGTGAGGCGAAAAGAACGGCCGTGGCAGCGCCCTCCCGAACAAGGCTGGACGCGGTCAGCCGCAGAAGCCGCGCGACGCCAGATGATAATTGCCAACCGGATCGCGCCGCCAGCAGCGACCGTTGTACCAGTAATAACCGCTTCGTCGCCGTTCCATCTGCGCGCCAAGTGTGGCGCCGGTTGCAGCCCCGATAATCGCCCCGGTCGCGGCCCCGCCCCGGCCACCCACCGCGCCGCCGACAATTGCGCCCGCGGCCCCGCCGAAAATGGCGCCGCCAATCAGGCCCTCCTGCGCGGCGGCATCCTGGATGGGCATGGTGCAAGCGAGCGCAAAACAGGCTGCGCCGGTCATGGTGCGAATCATCAGGCTCCTCCCTGTCGATCCCGCGGAAGCATAGCACTGGCCGCTGCAGGCCTTCAAACGCCCGGAGGCCCGCTACGAACCTGCGCGTTGAAGCGAGCGCAGAGGTCCCGGCTTGAAAGGGCTTTCCGCGTCCTTCCGGGGGTCGATCGCTTCGACCAGGCGCAGGAAGGACGAGCCGGACAGCGGCGGGGCGAAGACATAACCTTGGGCGGTACGGATGCCGCGCTCCCGCAGCGCGACCACCTGCTCGAACGTTTCGACACCCTCGGCAATGATGTCCATGCGCATCGACGCGGCGAGGTCGACCAGGGTTTCGATGATCGTGCTGGAGTGATTGTCGCTGCCGAGCGCATCGACGAACATCTTGTCGATCTTAATGATGTCGGCGCCGAGCTTCAGGATATACGAAAGCCCGCCGTGGCCCGCGCCGACATCGTCGATCGCGATCCGCACGCCGAGCTCCTGCAAGGTCGCGATGACGCGCCGCGTGCGGTTGAGATTTTCCAGCGGCTGCCGCTCGGTGACCTCGAGGAAGAGCTGCGAATATCGGATCGGGGAGCGTTCGAAGATGTTGCGCAAATCGCGCACGATGGTCTCGTTCGAAAAGTGCTCGGCCGACATGTTGAAGCCGAGCTTCAGCTTGGGGCGTGTCGCATAGGCCTGCCCCATATCCGAGACCACGTGACGCATCATGCTCCGCGTCATGGCCACGATCATGCCGCTCGATTCCGCGAGCGGGATGAAAGCCGCGGGCGAAACAACCGTGCCGTCGCTCTTGCGCCAGCGCATCAGAACTTCGGCGCCGCGCAGGCGTCCATTGGTGATGTCGACGATCGGCTGGTAATAGGGAATGAACTCGCCGAGACGCAGTGCGCGCTCCAGCTCCGCGACCGGGTTGTCCCGCTGGCGCAGGCGAAGGATCAGCGCGAGCGCGACAAGCGCAAGCGACAGGAGGCCGGTCATCACGATCGCGAGGTCGCGCAGGTCTCCGAGCGATACCTCGCCTTCCATCTGCGGATGGGATGTCGCCACCCGCAGGCCGAAACGGTCGGCAACACGGGCATGGCGCGTGACCGCCGAAAGCCCTTCGCTGTCAGAAGGGCGCGTCCCGATTTCGCTGATGATCGTCCCATCAAGAAGCGACAACTGCCCGTAGCCCCTCGTTCCATCGTTGGCCAGCCCGAGCTTTGCGGTCAGCACGTCGGGGACGATCAGGGCCGAGAGGCTGATGGTCCCACCGGGGCCGACCGGACGGCGCAGGCGGATCATAGGACCAGGCCGATCGCCGACCCGCACAACCTCGATCTCCGCGTCGCTCCCTTTCACCTTGCGCGACGTCAGCACGCTGACAAGGCTGTTCAGCCCAAGGTCGCTGCAAATCGGCTGGCCGGCAGCGCCGAGCACGGAAAACTGCTTCACCCACGGCTCGGACAAAGTCGCGTTCTTCAGCGCATCCACCTGATCGGGACGGCAGCCATCGACGCCACGTTCGGCGAGTGTGTTGAGTGTGTTCAGCGCGGCCCCGAGGCGCATCTCCGCCAGATTGATTGAGCGGCGCGCGAAGGTCTCGATATCATTCGCGCTCTGCCGGACCAGCAAGCCGTCGACCCAGAAATTGAGACCGGCGATCGGGGCACCTGCGAGCAGGATGCCGACCGCGATCGCGATCAATTTTCGGGATTTCGAAGACAAGAAGGGCGCCCCTACGCAACGCAGCACCGCCCAAATTGCCGGTTTCACGTAAAGGCGGGATTAAGCATAGACTGCCCGGGCGCCGGGATGGAACTCGCGCGGCACGGGATGACACTCATGGTTACGCGAGCGTTAACGGCGATCCGATTGGGACTTTGCGCAGTCGCGTTGCTCCTCGCCGCTCTGGACCATGGCAGGGCCCAGTCCCAGACCGACCCGCTGGAGATCTTCGACGCGCACCTGCACTACAACCAGGAGCCCACTCCGCTCTATTCGCTCGACCAGGTGCTGGAGATTTTCCGGCGCAACAACGTGACCGGGATCCTCGCCACCAGCCGGCCCAACAAGGGCACGCATCAACTGATGGAGACGAGGGCCCCCGATCTTTGGGTGGTGCCGTTCATCCGTCCGTACCGCACGCGACCGGACATCCAGACCTGGTTCAACGACCCAACGATTTTCGATCTGGTCAAATCCGAATACGAGCGCGGCGGCTACCGCGGCGTCGGCGAGTTCCACATCTATGGCAAGTCGGCCGCAAGCGAGTGGGTCAGGAAGATCGTCGACTTCGCCGTCGAGCGGAACCTGTATCTGCACGCGCATTGCGACGAGGAGGCGCTGCTGATTCTCTTCTCGCATAACCCGAAGGCGAAGATCATCTGGGCGCATACCGGCTTTACGACGCCGCCGGCTCGTGTCGCGCAATTGCTCGCAACCTATCCGGACCTGTGGGGCGAACTGTCCTATCGCAGCGGCATCACCGACAGGGACGGCAAGCTGACCGAGGAATGGCGCAGCCTGTTCGCCAGGCATTCCGACCGCTTCCTGATTGGTTCGGACACCTGGATCAACGAACGCTGGTTTGCCTATGACGGCCTGATGAAAGGTTATCGCGCCTGGCTCGCGCAATTGCCGCGCGATCAAGCCGTGCGGATCGCGAACGGCAATGCCAGGCGGTTGTTCGGGAAGGTCGTTAACTAGAGGGAAACACGGCACACGACCCGAGTTCCGGCTGCAAGGTGATCGCAGGCACCGATTGAAACCTGCGACAGCAATTTTTGCTGCACCGGAATGTGACCGAGGACACACGCCCCCCGCGCGCGCGGGTGTGATATCATTTGCACCGACAGCACTTCGTTCATTTCGCACATCGATAGGTGATGTCATGAACAAGACCGCAATGCTGACGGCTGGCTGCGCGCTAGCCATTGTCGCGACCTTCGGCACAGACACACAAGCCCAGGACAACCAGACCGGCACGGACCAGCAATTCGGCCGCGTCCATTTTGAAACGTCATGCAATGACGTCGCCCAGCGCCGCTTCGATCGCGCGCTGCGCTACCAGCATTCGTTCTGGTATCAGCAATCCAGGGAGATTTTCGAAGAGGCGGCGAGCGCCGACCCAAGCTGCGGCATCGCGCTTTGGGGCGTCGCGGTCGCCTATCTGAACAATCCGCATAGTCCTATCCCGGAGCCCAATCTCGCGCCGGGTCTTGCCGCGGTCGAAAAGGCCAGGGCGGCGGGCGCGAAAACGGAGCGCGAGCGCGACTATATCGACGCGATCGCGATGATGTACACGGACTACGACAAGCTCAGTCACACGCAGCGCATGCGCCGCTATCTCCAGGCGATGGAGCAAGTCGCGAAGAAATATCCGGCGGATGACGAGGCGCAGATATTCTACGCGATCACGCTGAATACATCCGCGTCACCCGCCGACAAGACCTACAGCCAGCAACTCAAGGGCGCAGCGATCCTGGAGGAAATCTGGAAGCGCCAGCCGATGCATCCCGGCGTCGCGCATTATCTGATTCACCTCTATGACTATCCGGCGCTGGCCTCCAGAGGGCTTGAGGCTGCGCAGAAATACGCGCAGATCGCACCGGCCGCGCCGCACGCACAGCACATGCCGTCGCACATCTTCACGCGCGTCGGCTACTGGCAGGACTCGATCGCATCGAATACCGCCTCGGCGAAAGCCGCGCTCGCCGCAAAGGAGTGGAGCGACCAGTTGCATGCGACTGACTATGTCGTCTACGCGAACCTGCAGCTCGCGCGCGACAAGGAGGCGCAGGGCATCATCGACGACATGAGCCGCGTCACGGGGATCGCGCCCAGCGCTTTCGCCGCCTATTATGCTCTCGCCGCATCTCCGGCGCGCTACCGGATCGAGCGCGGCGACTGGGCCGGCGCGGCGCAGCTCGACGTGCGGCCAAGCATCTTCCCGCATGTCATGGCGATCACGCATTTCGCGCGCGCCCTCGGCGCTGCCCGCTCTGGCCAGCCCGAAGCGGCGCGGCAGGATATCGCAAAACTCGCGGAGCTGCGTGACAGGCTTCGCGAAGCGAAAAACGACTATTGGGCCGAGCAGGTGGACATCCAGTGGCAGATCGCCAGCGCGTGGCTGCTGAATGCCGAAGGCAAGGCGGACGAGGCATCGGCGGCGATGCGAGCCGCCGCCGACGCCGAAGACAAGACCGAGAAGGCGCCAGTCACACCGGGGCCGCTCGCGCCTGCGCGAGAACTCTACGGGCAGATGCTGCTGGAACACGGCAGAGCGCAAGATGCGCTCGCCGCGTTCGAAGCCACAAAGGCGAAGGAGCCGAACCGCTTCAATGGCTTCCTTGGAGCGGCGCAGGCCGCAGCGAAGCTCGGCAACAAGGATGCTGCGACGGAGAACTACCGCAAGCTGCTCGGCCTCGCGGAAGGCTCGAACTCAAGCCGTAACGAGCTCGAACTTGCCAGGGCCTGGCTGAAGACGAACTAGGGTCGCTACCATGCGGCGATTGATCGTGACATTGATCGCTGCCGCATCGCTCGGGGTCGTCACCGGCGCCGTAATGCTCTGGCTGTATACCGGCGCGCGCGCCGCAATCGTGCCGGCCGATCCGCCTTTCGAAGAGGCTGCATGGCCCCTGCCCCCGGATCCGTGGGGCAAGGGCAAATTCTTTCAGTGCGGCCGGGATCGCTGCGGGGTGGATGTTCGGCTTTATGTCCGGGCGAAGATCGGCTTCTGCCGATGTGATATCGGGGTCAGCGACGACGAGGAACTGGACCGGATCGGCGATCTCGCGCTGTTTTCCGACAAGGCTACGCCGCTGGCGTCCGGCCGGCCGATTGCGGTGCGCTGGATGAAGGGACGAAGCCGTGCCTTCTCGCTGCGTGACACCCTGTTTGCCAAAAGCACCGCTCTATCGGTCGGGTTCAACGACCGGTGCGACGCCATCGTGGCCACCGCGGTGGTCGACGGCCCGCACGCCGCGGCGCTCGAGCCCGCGATCGTCAAGTTCCTCAACAGCGACACGGTCGTGGAATGGGCGACGGTGACGCTCGGGCTTTGACCCGCGCTAGCGATCCGGCAGCGGGATGAACTCCTTTTCGTCTCCCGGCACGATGTCGAAGCGTGCGGCCTTCCAGTCTTCCTTGGCCTGCTCGATCCGGTCCTTTCGCGACGAGACGAAATTCCACCAGATGTGCCGTGGTCCTTCGAGCGGAGCGCCGCCGAGGATCGCGATGTGGCTCGCGGTCACCGCACGCACGGCGATCCGGTCGCCCGGCCGGAACACGAGAAGGCGCGGACCGGTGAAACGGTCGCCCGCGATCTCGATCTCGCCGCTGACGATATAGATCGCCCGGTCCTCGTAATCCGGATCGAGCGGGATCGTGGAGCCCGCCTCGATCCTGACATCGGCGAACACCGTGTCCGATGCGGTCACGACCGGCGAGCGGGCGCCGAAGGCCTGTCCGGCCACCACCCGCGCAGTGAAGCCGCGATCTTTCACGAACGGCAGGTCCTCCGCATTACGGTGGAAGAAGGACGGATCAATCTCCTCCTTGTCGGCCGGCAGCGCGACCCAGCATTGCAGGCCATGCAGCGTGTCGCCGCTGACCCGCCGTTCCGGAGCCGTGCGCTCCGAATGCACGATGCCGCGTCCCGCGGTCATCCAGTTCACCTCACCCGGCCGGATCGCAATGAATGTGCCGAGGCTGTCGCGATGCGTGATCTCGCCGTCGAACAGATAGGTCACGGTCGCAAGGCCGATATGCGGATGCGGGCGCACATCGACACCTTTGCCGGCGCGGAATTCTGCCGGCCCCATCTCGTCAAGGAAGACGAAGGGGCCGACCATACGGCGTTGTGCGGACGGCAGCGCGCGCCGAACCTCGAAGTCACCCAGATCCGTGGTGCGCGGAACGATGACGCGCTCCAGCGCATCGCATGACTTGCGGTCGCCCGGAGCCGGGTCTTGTCCTGGGAAGAAGCTCATGTGCGGTCCCACTCCATGCCCAACGATCATGTTGGGCCGATGATGCAGTCTACACCCAACCGTGACGGCAATGCGAACGCAGCGCGCGTGAGAATTGAAACGCATCGTCGCGCCTCATAAGGTGCGGCGTCTCACTCCGGCACGTCAACCTCTCCAACGAAGCGACCAGCAATGCCCCTGCCCGCACTTGTGCTCGATCCGCCGTTCAACATCACGCGCATCAGTCACGTGATCCTGACGAGCCGCGATCTCGAAGCCAGCCGACGTTTCTACAGTGACGTTCTCGGTTTTGTTGTCAGCGACAGCGACAAGGATGCGCTCTATCTCCGGGGCCTGGAAGAAGCCGGTCACCACAGTCTGGTCATTCGCAAATCGGGCGACGATCCGGTCTGTCAGGCCATCGGCTTCCGCGTCCTGACCGAGGCCGACCTCGACAAGGCAAAGGACTGGCTCGATCGCCGTGGCGTTACGAGCGAATGGATCGAAGTGCCGCATCAGGGCCGGACCCTGCGGTTCAAGGACGGCTCGGGCGCGCCGATCGAACTCTGCGCCAGGATGGACTTCGTGCCACGTCTCATGCAGTCCTTCGACAAGTTTCACGGCGGCAGTCCGCAGCATCTCGACCATGTGCAGGTTGCTGCGTCCGACATTCAGCGCGTTTTCGATTTCTACGCGGCGCTCGGATTCAAGTTGACCGAATACACCGCAAGAGACGGCACCGACGAATTGTGGGGCGTGTGGCTCGCGCGGAAAGGCAATCCTCACGACATCGTCTTCAGCAACGGACGCGGACCGCGGCTGCACCATTTCGCCTACACCGTTCCGGAAGTCCGCGACCTCATCCATGCATGCGACGTCGCCGCCAGCATGGGATATGCCAGCCGCATGGAGCGCGGGCCGGGACGGCACGGCATCGGCAATGCGTTGTTCGTCTATTTCCGCGATCCGGACGGTCACCGGATCGAGTTGTTCAACACGCATTACCAGGCGATCGACCCCGACAATCCGCCGATCCGCTGGGATTTGAGCAACACCAGCCGCTCGCAGTTATGGGGGCTGCCGGCGACGCGCGCCTGGTTCTTCGAGGCAACGCATTTCGAAGGCGTTGCGCCGGCCGATCCGCTACTCAAGGCCGATCCGGTCACGCTCGAGACGTTCCTGGCCAACCAGATCTGAACGTCGGTGACGTCCGCGATGCCCGGAGAGCCGGGCATCCGGAGACGGATGTCAGGTCCGCGCGCCCTGCGCCTCGACCACTGCGAGGGCAGTCATGTTGATCACGCCGCGCGCGGTGACTGATGGCGTCAGGATATGCGCGGGCATCGCAGCGCCGATCAGGATCGGGCCGACCGCCAGCGCATCCGCCAGCACCTTGGTCATCTGATAGGCAATGTTGGCGGCGTCGAGGTTCGGCATGATGAGGACATTGGCTTCGCCTTTGAGGCGCGAATGCGGGAAGACCCGCTCACGGACCATCGGGCTGAGCGCGGTATCGCCGTTCATCTCGCCTTCCGCTTCGATCTCGGGGTGCCGCTCCTGTAATCGCCGCAAGGCCGTCCGCATCTTCGATGCCGACGCGCTGTCGAACGACCCGAAATCCGAATGCGACAGCAACGCGATCTTCGGCTCAAGACCGAATCTGCGCACATGCGCGGCGGCAAGCACCGCCATATCTGCGATCGCTTCCGCGTTTGGCTCCGGCGTCACCTGCGTGTCGGCGAGGAAATAGGCGCCCTTGTTGGTGATCACCAGCGAAAGCGCTGCGAATTCGTTGACGCCCGGCGCAAGGCCGATCACGTCGCGAATGCTCTTGAGATGGGCCATGTAGCGGCCTTCCAGTCCGCAGATCATGGCGTCGGCGATCTTCAGCCGCACCGACAGCGCCGCAATGACCGTCGCGTTGGTGCGCACGATGGTCCGCGCGGCGTCCGGCGTGATGCCGCGCCGTCCGGCGGACTCGACATAGGCCTGCACGAATTCGCGGTAGCGCGGATCCTCGTCCGGATTGATCAGCGTAAAGTCGCGGCCGGGCCGGATCGACAGGCCGTAACGCTCCAGTCGCGTTTCGACCACCGATGGCCGGCCGATCAGGATCGGCCGCGCCAACCCCTCCTCGACCACGACCTGCGTCGCGCGCAACACCCGCTCGTCCTCGCCCTCAGCATAGATCACTCGCTTGGGCTCTTCCTTGGCCCGGCGGAACACCGGCTTCATGATGAAGCCGGACCGGAACACGAAGCGATTGAGGCGCTCGAGATACGCCTCGAAATCGCCGAACGGGCGCGTCGCCACGCCCGATTCAATCGCCGCGCGGGCGACCGCCGGCGCAATGCGCAGGATCAGACGCGGATCAAACGGGTTGGGAATGAGCGAGCCTGGCCCGAAGGTGCGGGCTTCGCCGCCATAGGCCATCGCCGCGACATCGGACGGCGCTTCGCGCGCCAGCGCCGCAATGGCTTCCACCGCCGCGCGCTTCATCGCCTCGTTGATGGTGGTGGCGCCGACATCGAGCGCGCCACGGAAGATATAGGGGAAGCAGAGGACGTTGTTGACCTGGTTCGGATAGTCCGAGCGGCCGGTGCAGATCATCGCGTCCGGTCGCGCGGCGCGCGCCTCGTCCGGCATGATTTCCGGCATCGGATTGGCGAGCGCCATGATCAGCGGCCGATCGGCCATCCGCTTCACCATGTCGCCGCTCAGCACGCCGCCCGCGGACACGCCAAGGAAGATGTCGGCGCCACCGATGATGTCGCCGAGCTTCCGCGCGGCGGTCTCCTGCGCGTAGACGTCTTTCCAGCGGTCCATCAGTTTCGGGCGGCCCTTGTAGACAACCCCCTCGATGTCCGAGACGAAGATATTCTCGCGCTTCGCGCCGAGCTCCACGAGCAGATTGAGGCAGGCCAGCGCAGCGGCGCCGGCGCCGGACGTCACGATCTTCACGTCCTCGATTTTCTTGCCCGACAGAAAGAGCGCGTTTGTTACTGCGGCCGCAACGATGATGGCAGTGCCATGCTGGTCGTCGTGGAACACTGGGATCTTCATGCTCGCCTTGAGCTGCGCCTCGACATCGAAGCATTCCGGGGCCTTGATGTCTTCGAGGTTGATGCCGCCGAAGGTCGGCTCCAGCGCCGATACGACGTCAACCATGCGCGCGACTTCCGGCGCATCGATCTCGATATCGAACACGTCGATGCCGGCGAACTTCTTGAACAGGACGGCCTTGCCTTCCATCACGGGCTTGGATGCGAGCGGGCCGATATTGCCGAGGCCGAGGACCGCACTGCCATTCGAGATCACGGCGACGAGATTCTGCCGCGCGGTCAGTTCCGCCGCCTCGCGCGGATCGGCCGCGATCGCCTCGCAGGCAGCGGCGACCCCCGGCGAATAGGCCAGCGCCAGATCGTGCTGGGTGCCGAGCGGCTTGGTGGCTGCGATCTCGAGCTTCCCGGGCTTCGGGAAACGGTGATAGGCCAGCGCCTGGGTCTTCAGATCATCGGACAGGTTGGACATTACAGACGGCATGAGAAACTCCCGTCCGGCACCATGAACGATGACGGACCGAAAGGGACTTACTTCTGCGGCAGATTGAGCCGGATATGCAGTTCGCGCAGTTGCTTCTGTGTGACCTCGGAGGGCGCGCCCATCAGCAGGTCCTCGGCGCGCTGATTCATCGGGAACAGCACGACCTCGCGCAGGTTTTCCTCGCCACAAAGCAGCATGACGATGCGATCGATGCCGGGGGCGATACCACCGTGCGGCGGGGCGCCGAGCGACAGCGCGCGCAGCATGCCGCCGAACTTCGCCTCCAGCACGCTCTCGTCGTAGCCCGCAATCGCGAAAGCCTTCTTCATAACGTCGGGACGATGGTTCCGGATCGCGCCGGACGACAATTCCGTTCCGTTACACACGATGTCGTACTGGATCGCCTTCATGCCAAGGATCTTGTCGTGATCGCTCGGATCGAGCGCGAGAAACTCGTCGACCGGCATGTTCGGCATCGAGAACGGATTGTGGGAGAAGTCGATCTTCTTCTCCTCCTCGCTCCATTCATACATGGGGAAGTCGACGATCCAGCAGAACTCGAAGCGATCGGTATCGATCAGCTTCAGCTCTTCGCCGACGCGGGTGCGCGCGAGCCCGGCGAACTTCACGAAATCCTTCGGCTTGCCGGCAACAAAGAACACGGCATCACCGACGCCAAGCGAAAGCTGGTCCGCGATCTGCCTGGTGCGCTCCGGTCCGATATTCTTTGCGAGCGGACCGGCGCCGCCCTCCTCGCCCTCGCGCCAGAAGATGTAGCCGAGGCCCGGCTGGCCTTCGCTCTGTGCCCATGAATTCATGCGATCGCAGAACGCGCGGTTGCCGCCGGTTTTCGCCGGGATCGCCCAGACTTCGACCGCCGGATCGTTGGCGATCATGTTCGCGAAAATCTTGAAGCCCGAACCACGGAAGGCATCGGTGACATTCGCCATCCTGATCGGATTGCGCAGGTCCGGCTTGTCCGACCCGTAGAGCCGCATCGCATCCGCATAAGCGATGTGCGGAAATTTCTGCGTCACCGGCTTGCCGCCGCCGAACTCCTCGAACACGCCGCGCAGTACCGGCTCCACCGCGTTGAACACGTCCTCCTGTGTCACGAAGCTCATCTCGATATCGAGCTGATAGAATTCGCCGGGCGAACGGTCCGCGCGCGCGTCCTCGTCACGGAAACAGGGCGCGATCTGGAAATAGCGATCGAAACCCGACACCATGATCAGCTGCTTGAACTGCTGCGGCGCCTGCGGCAGCGCGTAGAACTTGCCAGGATGAATGCGCGACGGGACCAGATAGTCGCGCGCGCCTTCCGGAGAGGACGCGGTCAGAATCGGGGTCTGGAATTCGAAGAACCCGCCCTCCTTCATGCGGCGGCGGATCGAGTCGATGATCTGGCCGCGCTTCATGATGTTGTTGTGCAGCCGCTCGCGCCGCAGATCGAGGAAGCGGTAACGCAGCCGGATATCCTCCGGGTATTCCTGATCGCCGAAGACCGGCATGGGCAATTCGCCCGCCGGGCCCAGCACCTCGATCTCGTTCGCGAAGACTTCGATCATGCCGGTGGGCAGGTCCGGGTTCTCGGTCCCGGCCGGGCGCTTGCGCACCTTTCCGTCCACGCGCACCACCCATTCCGAGCGGAGCTTCTCGGCGTCCTTGAAGGCCGGGCTGTCAGGGTCGGCCACCACTTGGGTCAGCCCATAATGATCTCGCAGATCGATGAACAGGACGCCGCCGTGGTCGCGGACCCGGTGGACCCATCCGGACAGGCGTACGGACGTCCCAATGTCGCTCTCGCGGAGGGCACCGCAGGTATGGGAGCGATAACGATGCATGGCGGTCTTTCGGTCGATTCGTCGCGGAAAGTGGGCTGGAGGCGCGGGAAAAGCGCATGGGGGTCGTGCTTTGTCAAGGCAAGGGAATTCCTCGACAGAACGGCCTCGATCTGCATTCTGAGGGCTGGCGTCCCGATTCCGAAATTCGCAAGACTTGCAGCGAGACCGGAGCGAATTTCGGAATCGAAGGCCGCCAGCAAGTCCATGACCCCAGCGCGGTGGCTCCGAAATTCCCTTGTTTTGCCTGCAGTGAGAGTGAGTGAATTTCCGAGCCACCGCGCTCACAACGCACATTTGTGGAATCAATGCCGAAACGGACCAAGAAAACAGCCGCCCGCACCAAAAACGGTACGCAGGCGGTCCGGATGACCACCGGACAGGCGGTCGTCAACGCCCTGCTCTCGCACGGCATCGATACCGTCTACGCCCTGCCCGGGGTCCATAACGACCACTTCTTCGACGCCCTCTACAAGGCCGGGAACCGGGTCCGGGTCGTCCATACCCGCCATGAGCAGGGCTGCGCCTATATGGCGCTCGGAGCGGCGCTGGCGACCGGAAATCCGCAGGTTTACAGCGTGGTGCCCGGACCCGGCTTCCTGAACACCGGCGCCGCCCTCCTGACCGCCTATTCCATGAATGCCCCGGTCCTGGGCCTGATCGGCCAGATCCCCCAGAGCACCATCCGGCGCGACCTCGGCCAGTTGCACGAGATCCGCGACCAGGCCGGTATTATAGCGCGGCTGGTCGATCACTCCGCCCGCATCCCGCGCGCCGCCGACGCCCCCCGCATGGTCGCCGAGGCCGTCCGGTCCATGTTCATCGACCGTCCGGGCCCGGCCGCGCTGGAATGCGGAATGGATGTCTGGGGCCGCGCCGAGCCAGTGGTCGATTTCGCCCCGCTCGACCCGATCGAGCTGCCGGTCGACGACGACGCGATTACCGCCGCTGCGAAGCTCCTCGGCGCCGCCAAGAACCCGATGATCGTCTGCGGCGGCGGTGCGCAGGACGCGTCGAAAGAGGTCACGCGACTGTCTGCAATGCTGCAGGCGCCGGTGCTCGGCTATCGCCGCGGCCGCGGCATCCTCGACAGCCGCGATCCGCTCTCGATCACGCTGCCGCTCGCGCACGAAATGTGGCCCGAGGTCGATGTGGTGATCGGCGTCGGCAGCCGGCTGCTGCAGCAACTGACGGTCTGGGGCACCGACAAGGACCTGAAAGTGATCCGCGTCGAGGCCGATCCGGATGAGCCAGAACGCGCCGGCAAGCCGGACGTCACCCTGCTCGGCGATTCCGCCCACGTTCTTCGCAAGCTTCTCGCTGCCCTGCCCGCGCATAACACCAGGCGCAAGTCACGCAAGGCCGAGATGGAAGAGCGGCAGGCAAAGCTCCGCAAGCGGCTCTCGCGGCTCGTGCCGCAGATGGCGATCCTCGAAGCGATCCGCGCCGAACTGCCGGAAGACGGCATCTTCGTCGACGAGGTCACGCAGATCGGGTTCGCCGCGCGCCTTTCGATGCCGGTCTACAAGCCGCGCACATTCATCTCGCCGGGCTATCAGGACAATCTCGGCTGGGGCTTTGCGACCGCGCTCGGCGTACAGGACGCGCGACGCGACGTCCCGGTGCTGTCGATCTCGGGCGATGGCGGTTTCCTCTACACGGCGAGCGAGCTTGCCTCCGCCGTGCGACACAAGATTCCGCTGGTCACCGTTGTCTTCAACAACAACTCCTACGGCAACGTGAAGCTGATCCAGCAGGAATGGTATGGCGGCCGCACCATCGCGAGCGACCTGACCAATCCCGACTTCGTCAAGTTCGCCGAGAGCTTCGGCGCTGCCGCCGAGCGGGTGGAAAGTCCAGCAGAGCTGCGCGCGGCGCTCCGACGCGGCTTCAAGCGCCGGGGCGGCCCGACGCTGATCGACATGCCGGTCGGCCCCATGCCGAGCCCGTGGGACTTCATCATGATGCCGCGCGTACGTGGGTGACCGAGACGAAATGGACCTGATTACGACAACGAAGGAACTGGCCGAAGCCTGCGAGCGGATCCAAAAGCACCCCTTCGTCACGGTCGATACCGAATTTCTGCGCGAGTCGACCTACTATCCGCAGCTCTGCGTGGCCCAGCTTGCCACCACCGACGAAGCCGTGGTGGTCGATGCACTTGCGCCGGACATCGACCTGAAGCCGTTCTTCGACCTGATGGGCAACGAGAGCGTCGTGAAAGTCTTTCACGCCGCGCGCCAGGATATCGAGATCGTCTGGCATCGGGCCAACCTGATCCCGCATCCGGTCTTCGATACGCAGATCGCGGCGATGGTTCTCGGACACGGCGATTCCGTCTCCTACGATCAGCTCGTGCAGCGCATCACCGGTGACACGCTCGACAAGTCCTCGCGCTTCACCGACTGGACCCGCCGGCCGCTGACCAAGGCGCAGATCGAATACGCGATCTCCGACGTCACTCATCTGCGCGACGTCTATCGCAAACTGCGGAGCGATCTTGAAAAACGCGGTCGCACCGAATGGCTGAGCGAGGAGATGGACGTTCTCACCTCGCCCGAGACCTATCGGATGGATCCGGACAATGCGTGGCAGCGACTGCGCTCGCGCGTCCGCAAACCGAAGGAACTCGCGGTCCTGATGGAAGTGGCGGCCTGGCGCGAACGCGAAGCCAAGGCGCGCGACATCCCGCGCGGGCGCGTGCTGAAGGACGACCTCGTGGCCGATATCGCGATCCAGGCCCCGACCACTATCGAGCGCCTTTCGACATTGCGGTCCCTGCCGAAGGGATTCGAGCGCTCGCGCTGGGGCGCGGAAATTCCGGAGGTCGTCAAGCGCGGACTGGAGCGCGATCCGAAGACGCTGCCAACCATCGAGCGCGCAAAACCGGTCCCGAACGGGTCGGCGACCGTCGAGCTTCTGAAGGTTCTCCTGCGGATGACGGCCGAGAAGCATGCCGTGGCTGCCAAGGTCATTGCGACCGTGGACGATCTCGAGCGCATTGCGGCCGATGACCGCGCCGACGTCCCTGCCCTCAAGGGCTGGCGGCGCGAATTGTTCGGCGAGAAGGCGCTGGCGCTGAAGTCGGGCAAGCTTGCGCTCGCGATCGAAAAGGGCCGCGTAACTACGCTTGAGCGCGGTTAGGCCTGCTGCGCCGGATTGAAGTTGTGCGCCCGTCCCCGCGAAAGCGGGGAAACGCATTCACAGTACTGGTTTTCCGCTTTCGCGGGAATGAACGGAGTTCAAGCGACGCTTCGTTGACGACGCTTCGTTCGACAAATGAATGATGCAACGAATGACCAACAAATCCGTCACACCTCCCCTCGCCAGGCGCGTGCCGCATTCCTTCACCCGGCACGGCATCACCGTCGAGGATCCGTATGCCTGGCTGCGCGATCCCGGCTATCCGGACGTGAAGGATGCCGAGATACTCAGCTATCTGAATGCCGAGAACGCGTATTTCGAAGCGACGATGGCGCCGCATCGCGCGCTGGTCGACACCATCGTCAGCGAGATGAAAGGCCGCATCAAGGACGACGATTCCAGCGTCCCGCAAAGGGACGGTGACTGGCTCTACTGGAACGCCTTCGACGCCGGCGGCGAATATCCGAAATGGTACCGCCGCAAGTTCGCTGGCGGCGCAGACGAAGTCATCATCGATGAGCCCGCACTCGCCGCGGGCCACGACTATTTCCGGCTGGGCGGACACGCGGTCAGTCCGGACGGGCGGTTGCTCGCCTATGCGGTCGACACCAACGGATCGGAACGCTTCGTCCTCAAGGTCCGCGAGATTGCGACCGGCATCGACCTGCCTGACGTCATCGAGAACTGGCGCTACGGTCTGATCTGGGCCGCGGATTCCAGGAGCTTTCTCTACACCGACGCGGACGAGAACTGGCGTTCGAAAGCGGTCTGGCACCATCGGCTGGGCGATCAGCAGAGCGCGGACCGCGAGATCTATCGCGAGCACGATCCGCAATTCACGGTGAGCCTCGGACGGACCCAGTCGCGGCGCTTCGCCACCTTCTCGTCCGGCGATCACGCGAGCAACGAGATCCGGCTGATCCCCCTCGCCGACTTTTCAGCCGATCCGATCCTCGTCTCGCCGCGTGTCCCCAAACGCCTCTACGATCTCGATGAGCGCGAAGGCACCCTCTACATCCGCACCAACGACACGCACCTGAATTTCCGGGTGGTGACCGCACCGGTATCGGCGCCGTCGCAATGGACCGAGATCATCGCCGGCAGCGATCGCCACTACATCCTCGGCCTGACCACCTTCAGGAATCTGATGGTGATCGAAGAGCGGATCGACGGCCTGTCACAGATCAGGCTGCGCGACTATGCGGACGGTGCGGAGCGTTACATCGCATTTCCCGAAGCGAGTTTCGTCGCGGGCCTTGCCGGCAATCGGGAATATGAGGTCGACCGGCTTCGCCTGACCTATCAGTCCATGGTCACGCCCAACACCGTCTACGACTATCACCTCGGCGACGGGCGACTCGAGACGCTGAAGGTTCGCGAGATCCCGAGCGGTTACGACGCGTCGCAATACGTCACCGAACGGCTGATGGCGCCCGCGCGCGACGGCGTCATGGTGCCGGTCTCGATCGTCTACCGACGGGACTTCGTGAAGGACGGCAAAGGCCGTCTGCACGTCTATGGCTACGGCGCCTACGGCCATGCGGTCCCGCCCGGCTTCTCGACCAATCGTCTCTCGCTTCTCGATCGGGGCTTCGCCTGCGCGATCGCGCATATCCGCGGCGGAGACGATCTCGGTTTCGGCTGGTATCTCGACGGCAAGCTCGACAAGCGCACCAACACCTTCAACGATTTCGTCGACGTGACGCGCTACCTGATCGCGCAGGGTTTCGCTGCGCCGGGCCGCGTCACCGCCGCGGGCGGATCGGCCGGCGGCGAATTGATGGGTGCGATCGTCAATCAGGCGCCGGAGCTCTACGGCGCAATCGGCGCACACGTGCCGTTCGTCGACGTCCTCAACACGATGCTCGACGAGACATTACCGCTGACGCCCGGCGAATGGTCGGAATGGGGCAATCCGATCACCGACAAGGCGGCGTTCGAATACATCCTGAGCTACAGCCCCTACGACAACGTCTCGGCGCAGGACTACCCGGCCATGCTGGTGACCGCCGGACTGAACGATCCCCGCGTAACCTATTGGGAGCCGGCCAAATGGGTCGCCAAACTCCGCGCGACCAAGACGGACGACCGGACGCTCCTGCTCAAGACCAACATGGGCGCGGGGCATGGCGGCAAGTCCGGCCGCTATACGGCACTGGAAGAGGCTGCGGAGGAAACCGTGTTCTTCCTGACGCAGGTCTCGAACAGGGACGCCCCGGTCGCGTGAGGCGAAGCCCTCGCCTCACCGCATCCTTCGTCTTGATCTAGCGCAAGTTTGCGCAGGTGCGCGCTCTCTAAGCTTCCGAAAATTATTTCGGGAGAATGCCGCAAATGGGCGAACTGGTCCTGGCCGCAAAGGTCACGCATGTGCCGTCTCTGATGCTGTCGGAGCACACGGAGCCGCTGAAGGGCACGCGCGACGGCCCGATCAATGCGCTGAAACTGATCGGGCAGCGGGCGCGGGAACGCGGCGCCGATACCTTCGTGGTGTTCGACACGCACTGGATTTCCAATTTCGGCTTCCACATCAACGCCAATTCGTGGCACCGCGGCAGCTATACGAGCCCGGAAGCGCCGCACATGATCAACGATCTGAGCTACGAGTTTCCCGGCAATGCAGAGCTCGCGGACCTGATCGCTGCGGAGACCGCGAAGGACGGTCCGCTCGCTTTGGCGCACCAGATCCCGACCATGCCGGTGGAATACGGCACCATCGTCCCGATGCATTACATGAACGCGGACAAGGCGCTTTCCGTCGTGCCGATCGCCTCCCCGGTCTTCGCCTCGGTCGATGAGAACCGCAGATTCGGCGCCGCCGTGCATCGCGCGATCAAGCGCTCGAAATACAAGGTCGCCCTGCTCGCCAGCGGCTCGCTCTCGCACCAGTTGTTTCCGAACAGCCAGCTTGGTCCGGACGCCTGGAACCAGATTTCCAGCGAGTTCAACCGTCAGATGGATCTTCGCGTGCTGGACTTGTGGCGCGACGGACGGTTCGCGGAATTTTGCGCGATGCTTCCCGACTATACCCGCAAGTGCAACGGCGAGGCGCTGATGGCCGACACCGTGATGCTGTTCGGCGCGCTCGGATGGGATCGCTACACCGGCAGCGCCGAGCAGCTCTGCGACTATTTCCCCTCGAGCGGCAGCGGTCAGGTGGCGGTCGAATTCCACCTGTCGTGACGCGATCTATTCCTCGAGCACGATCGGCTCCCGGCCGATCAGCCGCGCCAGCGTGCGCATGCGGTTCATCACGCGCTCGCCGTTGAGAGCTGCCTGCGCGCCGGGCAATCGGAGCACGAGCTTTCCGCGCTCGACGCAAAGCGGCGTCGTCGGCACGACACCCGGCATCGACGCCGAGACCATATAGGCCACCCGCATCGCAGCGCCGAGGATGCGCGCGCGATCGAGCATCCTGGTCGAAGCCAGTTCACGCAGCCGCGGCGACAATTCGTCGTCATGCATGATGCCGACGTGACGAAAATAGACCGAGAGCGCCAGATAGGCGCGGCCCGCATGATCGAGCGCAACGAAATCACCATGCGCGATCAGGTTCAGCGACTGCTCGCCGCGATAATCCGGATGCGTGCGCCAGCCGACATCGGCGACGAGGCACGCAGCGTGGCGCAATCTCCGCTCGCCCGCAGTTTCGTCGATACCGCTTGAATCCATCAGGCGGTCGGTCCACTTGATCAGTTCCTCGCCGTGCTGCGGCGAGCGCGAGCGCAGCAGATTGAGATTGCGGGCCGCATCGATCAGCGGATCCTTCGCCTTCTCGCGCTCGCGCAGCATCGAATAGAGCAGCCCCTCGCGCACGCCGAGCGCGGAAATCACGACATTCTCCGGCCTGATCCGGCGGATCAGCCGGCTAAGCACAAGCGCGGCATAGCCAAGCAGCGGACGGCGTGCCGCGGATATCGCCTCGATCTGCGACAGCGTCTCGGGATCGACGCGCTGTACCAGCTCGCAGAACTCCAGCGCCTCGCGCGCGCGCAAGGTGTAGCCATGCATCACATGCAGCGGATATCCGGTCTGCGCCATATGCAGCCCGGCAAGCGCGCGCCATGCACCGCCGACCGCATAGAAGCTTCGTCCCCTGCCCGCCTTCAGAATCGGTAACTCGGACAATTCGCGTTCGACGATCTTCTCGGCGCGCTTCAGCGATTGCTCCGCCGCATCCTTGAGCGCGAGCCCGCCCAGCGGCAGCGTGACGCCGCGCCTGATCTTGTCGCCGCGCACATCGATCAGTTCGAGCGATCCGCCGCCGAGATCGCCAACGATGCCGTCCGGCTTGTAGATCCCGGAGACCACGCCGAGCGCCGCCAGTTCCGCCTCGCGCTTGCCGGGAAGGATGTCGATCTTGACTCGGCAGATGCGTTCCGCTTCCGCGATGAAGGCCGGGCCGTTCTCCGCGTCACGGCAGGCCGCGGTCGCGATGCCGAACAGGCGGACGACCTGAAGATTGTCGCACAAGGCGCGGAAACGACGCAGCGCCGTCAGCGCCACGACCACGGCGTCCGCCGCGAGCAACCCTGTGGACTGCACCTGACGGCCGAGGCCGGCCAGCACTTTCTCATTGAAGATCGGCGATGGGCTGCGCGTGAGGCCCTCATAGACCACAAGGCGCACCGAGTTCGATCCGATGTCGATGACCGCCACCGTGGGCCCGTGATCGAGCCGCCCCTGTGCGGTCTCCACCGGAGATGATGCCTTGACCAGCGATGTCTGGAACGTAGTCCGCTCGGGCCGATTTGGCGCATGCCTCTCGCCGCGGGCCTTCTTGCCGCGGCTCATTTTACCGCCAGACTTCTTGCCGTCGGTCTTTTTACCGGCGGTCTTTTTACCGGCGGTCCTGGCGGCGGCTGAGGCGGCGCGGCGTTGACTCTTTGAGCGATTTCCCACGGCCCGACAGGCTCGGATTGGTCATGAAATATTTCTGCGCGTTGAAAGGCTCCTCACCTTTCGCGGGCCTTATGCGGGTTGCGGTGCCATCAGGCAAGAGCTTCCAGCTCTGCTCGTTGTCGTTGAAATTGACCACCATGATCTGGTCAAGCACCTGCTCGTGAACAGTCGGATTGGTGATCGGGCACAGCGCCTCGACCCGGCGGTCGAGGTTGCGCGGCATCATGTCGGCGGACGAGATGTAAACCACCGCGTTCGGGTGCGGCAGACCGTAGCCCGCGCCGAAGCAATAGATGCGCGAGTGCTCGAGGAAGCGGCCGACGATCGACTTGACCCGGATATTTTCGGACAGGCCCGGAACTTCCGGGCGCAAGCAGCAGATGCCACGCACCACGATGTCGATCGACACGCCGGCCTGCGACGCCTGATAAAGCTTATCGATGATGCCGGCATCGACCAGCGAATTCATCTTCAGCCAGATCGCCGCGGGACGGCCCGCCTTCGCATGCCCGATTTCGGCGTCGATGTGTTCGACCAGCCGCTTGCGCAGCGACACCGGCGACACCGCCATGACTTCGAGCTCAGCCGGCTCGGCGTAGCCCGTGATGAAATTGAAGATGCGCCCGACATCGCGCGCGATCACCGGATCGTCGGTGAAATACGACAGATCGGTATAGATGCGCGCCGTGATCGGGTGATAGTTGCCGGTCGCGACATGCACATAGGTTGCGAGCTTGCCGGCCTCGCGCCGCACCACGAGCGACAGCTTGGCGTGCGTCTTCAGTTCGATAAAGCCGAACACGACCTGCACGCCGGCGCGTTCAAGGTCGCGCGCCCAACGAATGTTCGCCTCCTCGTCAAAGCGCGCCTTCAGTTCGACCAGCGCGGTGACGGACTTGCCGGCCTCGGCCGCTTCCGCCAACGCTTTCACGATCGGAGATTCCGCGGACGTCCGGTACAGCGTCTGCTTGATTGCGATCACGTCTGGATCGCGAGCAGCCTGCTGCAGGAATTGCACCACGACGTCGAATGACTCGTAGGGGTGCTGGACAATGAAATCCTTCTGCCGGATCGCGGCGAAGCAATCGCCGCCATGGTCGCGAATGCGTTCCGGGAAACGTGGATTATAGGGCGCGAACAACAGGTCCGGCCGGCCGATCGCAACGATCTCCTTCAGGTCATTGAGCGCGAGCATGCCTTCGACGAGGAAGGTCTCGTCGTCGTTCACGCCCATGGCGCGCTGCACGAAGCGGCGCAGATCCTCGGGCATCGCCTGTTCGAGTTCGAGCCGGATGACCGATCCACGCCGCCGCCGCTTGAGCACGCTTTCGAACGAGCGGACGAGATCTTCGGACTCTTCCTCGATTTCGATTTCGGAATCCCGAATGACACGGAACGCGCCGACGCCGTTCATCACATAGCCCGGGAATAACTGCCCGATGAACAGACACGCGACCTGCTCGAGCGTGATGACACGAAGCGGCGCACCGTCACCGCCACGCGGCAGCGGCACGAAGCGGTCGATCTTGTGCGGAACGCGGATCAGCGCGTTCATCGCCTTTCCGTCGCTGATGCGCGAGAGCTGCAGCGCGAGCGTGAAACCGAGATTGGGAATGAACGGGAACGGATGCGCCGGATCGATCGCCAGCGGCGTCAGCACCGGGAAGATCGCCGACAGGAACTGCTCTTCCAGCCATTCCTGCTCTTGCTGCGTGACCCCGAGTGCGTCGGTGATAACGATGCCGTTAGCGGCCAGCTCTTCGCGCAGGTCGCGCCAGCGTGACTGCTGGTCGCTTGCCAAAACAGACACCACCTCCGAAATGCGCGCGAGTTGCTCGGACGGGGTCAGACCATCCGGAGAAAGATCCGTGACGCCCTCGCGCACCTGGCCTTTCAGCGCGGCAACGCGCACCATGAAGAATTCGTCGAGATTGTTCGCCGAGATCGACAGAAAGCGCAGCTTTTCAAGCAGCGGATGGTTGGGGTTGGCCGCCTCATCGAGAACACGCCGGTTGAAGTGCAGCCACGACAATTCGCGATTAATGAACCGTTCCGGGCTGTCCATCAGGTTCGGTTGCCGGGCTTCCGGAGACCGGACCGGATGGCCCGATTCTTCTTTCAAAACAATGGTTTCGGCGCGTTCTTGCATGGAAGTGTTCCGGAAAGCGTGAACGTTACGACAAATTCGTGACTAGCCCATGACAGCGCGTCCGGGAATTGACCTCAATGGTTAGGGCAATGAATCTCGAAAAAGTTCGGCGGCAAGCGCGCGATTGACTGGTCTTTTGCGCTGCAGCGCTTCTCGGTCGAGCGCTTTCACTGCCGCCTGCACCTCTGCGAACGACCTCCCCACCCGCGTCTGAAGATAGCTGATCAGGCTTTCGTCCACGGCAAGCTGACGGTCCGCGAACAGCTTGACCGTCACGGCACGCAGCAGCGCGTCGTCGGGCATCGAGACCGGGACGACCGGCACGGCGCGCAGCCGGGATGCGAGATCGGGCAGCGAAACATGCCAGGATGCTGGAGGCGTGCGCGCGGTCATCAGCAAATAGGCTTCCTGCTCGCGCACAAGATTGAGGAGATGGAAAAGCGCGCGCTCGTCGAGGACATCCGCCCTGCAATCCTCGACCACCAGCGCGCCGGTCGCGAGAGCGTCGGGCAGCATCGGCGTCTGCAGTGCGCGCGCGGACACGACGCGTGCGCCCGACATCTCCGCCCAGATCGATGCGAGATGGCTCTTGCCGCTGCCTTCAGGTCCGGCAATGGCAAGCGCATGCGCTGGCCAGTCTGGCCAGCGTTCGATCATGCCGAACGCCGCCTCGTTCGGCGGCCCGGGCAGGAAATCTTCGCGCGACAATCTCTCCTCATGATCGAGCGAGAGCGCGAGTTGCCGCGGCGGCGACGCCATCACTCAGCCCAACTTGCCGCCCGTGTAATAGGAGCTCGCCATATATTGCCGCAGC